>JAITND010000048.1 GCA_031290625.1 Endomicrobium sp.
ATCTATATCTCCAACCTTTAAACACTACTTCCTTGTTTTTGTTTTGGTAGTATGCTACATTTTACAAATACTTTCTCTATCTACTGTACTTTCAAAGAACATTTCTCAGTATGCTAGGGGTTGGGGATAATTCTGAAATTTATTTAATCAAAACTACTGCAAAATTGAGATACTCAGTTTCTGGCATTGACGCTAAAATAGGGTGGTCTTTCGCTTGAAAGCCGTACTCCAAAATTAAGGCTGTTTTCTTTGCCTTAGCAACCGCTTGACGTATTGCGTCTTTAAATTCTTTAAAGCCTAAATGATGAGAACACGACGACGTTGTCAAAATCCCGCCATTCTTTAAAAGTTTCGTCGCA
Organism: Endomicrobium sp.; assembly: GCA_031290625.1. Lineage (GTDB taxonomy): Bacteria > Elusimicrobiota > Endomicrobiia > Endomicrobiales > Endomicrobiaceae > Endomicrobiellum. The sequence goes on from JAITND010000048.1 coordinate 360, forward strand.
GATTCATTTACTTTCACGTAATATTTAAATCCCGCGTTAAAATCTTTGCGATTTTTTATTAATCCCGATGGATCAATATTTACTAAATCAAATTTTTCATCTCTTGCTTCTTGAGAATCTAAATATTCCAAAGCATCGGCTTCAACGCCGTTGAAATCTTTAAAACCGTTCAATGCGTAATTTTTTTCCGCCGTCTCCAACGCAAGACGAGACGAATCTACGAAAACGACGTCTTTTGCCAAAGCTTTCTTTGCATAAACGCCAAAAGCCCCCGTATGGCAAAAACAGTCAAGAACTTTTTTATCTTTAACATATGCGGAGAATTTTTGTCTGTTGTCTCTCTGGTCAAAGAAAAAACCGGTCTTTTGACCATTTACAATGTCTGAGTAAAACTTAATCTTGTTTTCAGAAATAATAATATCTTTAGGAATATCTCCGGAATAGATTTCATTTTCAAAAGAAAGACCTTCCAATTTTCTTAAATTCACATCGTTTCTTACAAATATTCCTTTAGGATTAAAAATATTCTTTGCAGCTTCTAAAATTTCTTTCTTACATTTATCGGCTCCAGAAGAAACAAATTGAGCGCAAAGATAATCTTCATATTTATCTAAAATAACGCCTGACATATTATCGGATTCGCCAAAAACGACTCTATAAGAATTTTCTTTCGGATATAGCGCTTCTCTCAAAAGTTTTGCGTCTACAATTCTCTTTTGCCAAAACGACGTTTCTATTTTTTCTTCTTTATTTGTAAGAAGCCTGAAAGATATAAGAGATTTAGGATTATAAAAGCCCAAACCAATAAAATTTTCAGCATTATCGCGCAAACTTACAATATCGCCCGACACCGGACTTCCTTCCGCCCGTTTAACCTCGTTTGAAAAAACCCATTTATGACCATTCTTAATTCTTTTCCCGCCGCATGCTTTAAGTATAATTCTTTTCATTCAAATTTACCCCTTATTTAATTGACGCAATTGTAGCAAAAAAGCGCTTCCTCATAAAATTTGACCGGTTTATCAATTTTATGTATAATCGGTTTTGCCGCAAACAAAATCCGGAGGAACTATTAAATGGCAAGACTTAAAACTGGCAGACATACATCCGCTCTTAAAGAAGCAAGAAAAGCAGAGAAAAGAACTAAAAGAAATTCAAGCATTAAAAGTAAGATAAAAACCGCGATAAAGAGAGTTGAAGAGGCTGTAAAGAAAGGCGACGTTAAAGTTGCCCTAGAACAGTTGGCGACAGCTTTCTCAGAGTGGGACAAAGCTGCAAAAAAGAACGTTATCCATTCTAAAGCCGCCTCAAATCAAAAAGCAAGACTGTCAAAGCTTGTGTCTAAAATAAAATAATAATAGATTCAGCCCTTCTCTTTTTGCGAAAAGAGAAGGGCTTTTTTGTTTGGCAGTCAACGGTTATTTACAAATAAACAATACCGCTTTTTCTAAAGCCGATATAGAATCATTGGCGCCGGTTTTAATGGCCGCATCCGCCTGAAGTATAGATCTCAAACCTAATTTTAATGTTTTAGCGTCGTGTTTTTTAAGGTTTGAGAAAAAAGATCCAGAGTAAAAACTATGGATTCTAAGAGCTGAGGCGACCTCAGAAGCAGACATGTTTTGTTCTTCCAACATACTTTTAGCATTTAACATTTTTCTGACTGAAGAAGATATTGCCGAAAGTATCATTACCGGCTCTTCGCCTTCATTAAAAAGTTTCTCCAAAACAAATATCGCCCGTTTTAAATTTTTAGATTCTATGTCGGAAGATAACGCGTAAATATTTACTTCTTTTGCGTATCCTCCAACTTTTTCCAAATCTCTTTCCGTAATTTCTTTTGATTGTTTTCCGACATACAACGATAATTTTTCAATCTCGCTTGAAATGTTCAACAAATCCGCGCCATTTTCATCAACAATCCTTGAAATCAAATCGTACGAGGCGGTTTTGCCTTTATCCGCTAATTCTAATTTTATAAATTCTCTCGCTTCGTTTTCATACTGTTTTCTGCAGTCCACAGCAACGCAATTTTTTGAAGCCAGACAAGCATTGACAAGCTCTTTTCTTTTTGCGACAGTCTCTTTTTTATAATTATCCGAATATAAGAGAACAAGACAAGAAGTATCTACAATTTTTGATAAATATTCTGCGATACGCTCGGCGTCTGTAGCCCTCATCTTATTTACGCCTTTTACTATTACCAACCTTTTTTCGCTTAAAAAAGGAAGAGTTAAGACGGCGTTTAAAATATCTTCTGAATTTGAATCGGACGCGTAAAAAACTTCTTTATTTAAATCGTCTACAGCAAGCAATTTTTCTATATTATTAAGACATAAATCAATGAGATAAGCTTCTTCGCCCGCCAATAAATACGCAGGCAAAGTTTTCTTTGACCGTATTAACTTGTTAAAATCTTGAATTTTTAAAATAGGCATCTTTTGGAATCGCTATTACTTTATATTTGAAAAAACGGCTCTTCCCAAATAGCTTGCTTTTGAACCTAATTCTTCTTCTATTCTTAAAAGTTGATTATATTTGCACAATTCTATCAGTTCTTGAAGCCGAGCCTGTTTTAATCTGACCAGTATTTAAAGAAACCGCTAAATCTGCAATTATACTGTCTTCCGTTTCTCCCGAACGATGCGACATAATAGCAGTATAACCCGCTTTATAAGCCATTTGAACAGCGGCGACAGTCTCTGAAAGCGAACCTATTTGATTCACTTTTATAAGGATAGAATTTGCAACGCCTTTGTCTATGCCTTCTTTGAATATTTTTGTATTCGTTACAAATAGATCGTCCCCTACAAGTTGAAGCTTGGATTTTAATTCCCGCGTAAGAACTTTCCAACCGTCCCAGTCAGACTCGCTTAAACCGTCTTCTATGGACATAATTGGATACTTTCTCAATAAGTTTTCATAGAAATCTATCATGTTTTTTGAAGTTTTTACTTTATCTTTTATTTCGCCTTCAAGCGTATATTTGCCATTGTCATAAAGCTCGCTTGCGGCTACGTCTAAAGCAAAAACTATGTCCTTGCCAACTTCATAACCAGCGGCTTTTACAGCTTCGCATATTACTTCCAAGACTTGCTCGTTAGAAGTTAAATTTGGAGCAAATCATCCTTCGTCGCCTACACCTGTTGCAAAACCTTTACTGTTTAATACTTTCTTCAAACTGTGGAAAACTTCGCAGCCCGTTCTTAGCGCCTCATGAAAATTTGGAGCGTTTACAGGAGCAATCATAAACTCCTGCAAATCAACATTGTTATCGGCATGCTCGCCGCCGTTGATAATATTCATCAAAGGCGCAGGTAAAATATACTTATCGCTTTTTAGTCCGTAAATATTTCTGACATACTCATATACTGGAAGTTTACTTGAAGCCGCCCCAGCCTTAGAGCAGGCAAGAGATACGCCAAGCACAGCGTTGGCGCCCAAGTTGCTCTTAAAATCAGTCCCGTCAAGTTTTATCATTGTTTCGTCAATCTTTTGTTGTTCAGTTACGTCAAGTCCAACTATTTTTGGAGCTATTTCCTTATTAACATTTGAAACAGCCTTTAAAACTCCCTTGCCGTTAAATCTTTTTTTATCGCCGTCTCTAAGTTCAAGAGCTTCTCTAGAACCAGTTGAAGCGCCGGAAGGGACAGCCAGTTCCGTCGTCTAATAAAACGTCTACTTCAACCGTCGGATTTCCGCGCGAATCAATAATTTCTCTTCCTATAATTTTTTTAATCTTTGGCATAATCGTCTCCTCTACGCATTACTTTTATCGTACGGTTCTTTACTTTGAGTCATCTGGATTACTTATCAACATTTCAAAAAACTTAACAGAAAATTTTTCGCCAAGTATATTATTGTCTGAACAAACTTCAACAGTCGCGTTCTCAGCGTTTGTTTCCGTTATAAAGACGCCTGCTTCTGTTGAATCCAAACAACAGTCCTCAAAACTTTTGGCAAAATCAAAAGCTATTGCATATCCTTTTTCAAAATTTTTGCGAGTCACTCTCGCTCTCAGTTTTTTTATTATTTCAAGAGTTTTGTCAAAACAATCTTTCTTTGACATTTCAAAATTTTTGATAAACCTTTTGGTTTTATCCGAATAAAATTTTTCAATGGAATAACCTAAAAATCTCTTTATCCTGCTAAACAAATCAAAAGAAACTCCAAGCATTGCCGATACGCCCTTTCTTTCGCCTATGTAACATTGCGCGCTTAAATCAAAATAAAAATCCTTAAAGCTGTCGGAAACGCCTACTTCTCCTATAGCGCTCCCGCCTTTCAATTTAGGAAAACTACCGGCGTAATCTTTAATACCAATAGTTCCTATAGTTTCATATTCCCACGCCGCCCCGCAATAGGCTGCAGAATGCTCGCTAAGCGTAAAGGACAACCTTGTCCCGGCTCGCACGCGTTGAGAGTTAATATCTGAAAACCTAAGCAAAGCGCCGTCATTCAAATTAACATTTTTATTAAACTTGCGCGTGAAAAAATATTTACCGTAATTATCAAGTTTTAAAACAGAGTTTATTTTAAACGCATACCCTAACCCTAAATGACAACCCGCATATAACGCTCTATAATCGTATTTAGTTATCGCTTCATTCAAATTCATTGCAAAATCTGTTTGATTAAAACCCATTCTGCCTGAGAATTCGCCGTAAAAATTGTTCTTAAAATCAATATACGCCAACAAACCGCCGCCGCTATAATCAGAGTTCCCTAGTCCGGCAACGGGTAAATCGCTATATCCGTCGTAAGAGCTTTCCCCGCGCTCAAAAAATGTCCCAAGCGTTAATTTTTCCAATCCAATATTAAAACTTTTCGCCAACCCTACAATTAAAGACGTCGCGCCTATGTCGACGCGATTTCCTATAAAATCCGTTTTATATTTTGATTCTCCTGTAAAAACAGCTCCAAATAAAGCAAGACTTCCAACGCTATTTGGAGATACCGACGCAACCGCCGACATAATCCCTTTATCGCCTGCAATGTCAGCGCCTTGATTTAAAAAAGCAACGCTTGCCGCCGTGCCTTGAGCATAAGCATAATCGTTTCCGGTCGCATATATGTTTTCTTTAAATACAGGCAAGAAAAAAACAGATAAAAAAATTAAAAAGTAGTTCTTACTCTTAATTGTAGGTTTTGTAAAACGACTATTCATTTTTGAAATTCCTAAAAAATGCTATGATATTAAACAGAATTATACAATTCTTTTACAGTCCTAAACAAGATAACGCAAAAATCTCTATATGCCAAACGGAGGTTATAAATGTTAAAATTATCGCCGAAAGTTTGTATTGTAGGCTGCGGAAATGTGGGAATGCGATACGCTTACTCAATGATGATTGGCGGAGTCGCAAGAGAAATTGCGCTTGTAGATTATAACAGGAAAAAAGCTGAAGGCGAAGCCATGGATTTATCGCACGGCGCTCCTTTTGTATCTCCCGTAAAAATATACGCCGGCGATTATCCCGACGCGACAAATTCTGATTTGGCGGTTATAACGGCAGGAAGAGGGCAGAAGCCCGGAGAAACAAGAACGGATCTGATTAAAGGCAATGCCGAGATATTTAAAACAATAGTGCCGGAAATCGTAAAATATTCTCCAAAAGCTATTATACTAGTAGCCACAAATCCCGTTGATATTCTATCTTATATAACATATAAAATCTCAGGTAAACCTTCACGAGAAGTAATAGGTTCGGGAACCGTACTGGACACAGCGAGATTTAGATATTTGATAAGTAAAGAATTAAACGTAGATTCAAGAAATATACACGCGTCTATATTTGGAGAACATGGAGACAGCGAATTCCCCATGTGGAGCAAAGCCGTAATCGGCGACATATTTTTTAGAGATTATTTTGAAGCGCAAAACAAGGAAAAAGGAGAACAGAAACTTAAAGAAATCTTTGAAGACGTTAGAGATTCAGCTTATGAAATTATAGAGAAAAAAGGCGAGACGTCTTACGGAATAGGTTTGTCGCTTACAAAAATATCAAAAGCTATTTTAAGAGATCAAAACAGCGTATTGCCCGTTTCGTCTCTTCTTGAAGATTATTACGGCGTAAACGACGTATATTTAAGCGTACCCGCGGTAGTCCATAAACACGGAATAAGACAGGTAATGAAGGTTGAATTTGACAAAGACGAACTAACGGCTCTAAAAGTTTCAGCAGATAAGATTAAAAGCATAATCAAAGATTGCGGTTTTTGAGAAAACAAATGAAAAAAGGAACAACGCCTTTAACTTTAGGCGCAGAAAATATATGGAAACTTTTAGCGCAGTATGCGCTTCCAGCCATTGTGGCAATGCTTGCCACATCGCTTTACAACATCACAGACAGCATATTTATAGGACGCGGCGTAGGAGTAGCCGCTCTATCGGGTTTATCAATAACTTTCCCTATAATGAACTTAGCGGTTGCGTTTGGCTCCTTAATAGGCGTCGGTTCTGGCGCAATGCTTTCAATAAGGCTTGGACAAAAGGATTATGAAGCGGCAAACTATATTTTGGGCAACGTTATTGTTTTAAATACAATAATAGGGATTCTTTTTTCCGCGGTAGTATTGCTTTTTCTAGATCCGACACTTCTTTTTTTTGGGGCAAGCCAGCAAACGCTCCCTCATGCTCACGACTTCATGGTTATCATTTTAATCGGCAACGTTATTACGCACGTATACATGGGGCTTAACGCTTTGTTGCGTTCCGAAGGACATCCTAAAAAAGCTATGATTGCCACTTTTGCAACCATACTTATAAATCTTGCTCTTAATCCTTTGTTTATATTTAAGTTTGGTTGGGGTATCCGCGGAAGCGCTTTTGCCACGGTTATATCTCAAACTTTGGCGTTGGCATGGCAGATAAAATTTTTTAGCAATAAAACAAAATTTATACATTTTCAAAAGAAATTTTTCGCTTTAAAGAAAAATATTGTAAAAGGAATATTTTCAATTGGATTGTCCCCTTTTCTTCTTAATTCCGCTACGTGCATAATCATAATACTTATAAATAAAAATCTCTCTATTTATGGAGGAGATATTGCCGTAGGAGCATACGGAATAGTAAACCGAGTGTTATTTCTCTTTGTTATGATTGTTTTGGGATTAACTCAGGGAATGCAACCAATATCAGGATATAATTATGGAGCCGGACTATACAAAAGGGTTGCTGAAGTACTGAAAAAGACAATTTTTATAGCAGTAGGCGTGATGACATTAGGTTCTTTAATTGCGGAGATATTCCCGCACGCCATAGCCTCTTTGTTTACCACAGACAAAGAGCTTATTGAAGTAACCGCCGTAGGAATGCGTTACGTCCTTATAACTTATTGTTTAGTCGGTTGTCAAACGGTAGCTATAGTGTTTTTTCAAAGTATAGGAAAAGCTAATCTTTCAATAATTCTGTCGGTAACAAGACAGTTTATATTTTTAATCCCTCTGCTCCTTATACTGCCAAAATATTTCGGCGTTACCGGCGTATGGATTACCATGCCCATATCCGATTTAGCCGCTTTCATAGCGACTGTCATCTTAATGAGTTACGAGCATAAGAAGTTTAAGCAAAATGGAATGATATAAACGCGGGAGGTTAAGCTGTGAAAAGAAAATTCGCAGTAACAATAGCTCGACAATACGGCAGCGGCGGGCTTATGATAGCTAAACGATTATCCGATGCTTTAAACATACCGTTTTACGACAAAACTCTTTTGCAAATAGCGGCTAAAAAAGCGATCTCGGAGAAAATTTTTGACAGCAGGAACGTCTGCAAACGTCTTTAATACAAATCCGATATTTGACAATTCTTTGTTTAAAATACAAAGCGAATTAAACAATTAGCCCGAAAAGATTTCGCTATATTCATTGGAAGATGCGCCGACTATGTTTTAAGAGACTATCCGGATTGCATAAGCATATTCGTTTACGCAAATGACAAAGACAGAATTCAACTAACTAGCCTTAGAAAAAAATATTATAGAAAAGGAAGCGAAAGAACGAATGCAACGCATAGATAAGGAAAGAGCAAAATATTACAGTTATTACGCGCAAAAAATTTGGGCGCAGTAAATTCTTACCATTTGTGCGTAAATTCTTCAGTTCTTGGCATAGATGAAACCGCTTATTTTATACAATCTTTCATAGAAAAAAGCTTAAATAAAAACTAATTATATAGTCGGTAAAACGACAAAGGAATAATCGCGACGGAACGCTCTGAAAACGCATCTTTAATCTCCGAAGTCAAATATTTTAAGTTTTCTGGCATTATTTTTAAATCAGAAAAAGAACTTAGAGACGTTACTCCATATCAGCGGTATAGTTCGCCAAATTTAAGGTTTTTAAGCATAAAAGATTTTGAAGCGTTCTGTTTTGAAAAAAAATATAAAATAATACATAAATTTTTCCCCTAATCTTCTTGCTCAAACGGTAGTTTATTTTATTGCGAAAAAATAGCGATACTGAAAAATATCCGAATTAAGGGGCTTGAGAGCTACAATTCAAATTTAATAACAATGAGAATACTATGAACTTTAGTCAAAATATAAATAAATTAAAGAAAGAAAAAAATGCGATAATTTTAGCCCATATATATCAATGCCCCGAAATACACAACATAGCTGATTTCGTCGGCGATTCTTTAGAGTTAAGCAGACAAGCGGCTCAAACAAAAGCGGACGTTATTGTGTTCTGCGGCGTGCATTTTATGGCTGAAACCGCTTTTATTGTTAATCCTCGCAAGAAAGTTTTATTGCCAGATTTGGAAGCCGGTTGTCCTATGGCAGATATGGCGACTGTTGAAAAACTCAAAGAGTTTAAATCAAAATTAAAAAACCCCGTAGTCGTGTCTTATGTCAATACGTCGGCTGCCGTAAAAGCAGAAAGCGACATATGCTGCACGTCTTCAAATGCAATAAATGTCGTAAAAAACATAGTTGAGAATTTTGGCAAAGATATTGATATTATTTTTACTCCAGATAGGAATTTAGGAGGATATATTCAAAAGACGTCAGGTATAAAAATGAACATTTGGAACGGCTTTTGTCCTACCCACAACAATTTTATTTTACCCGAATATGTGAAAACAGCTAAAAACAAACATCCTAAAGCAGAGGTTCTAGCTCACCCCGAATGCCGACATGAAGTTCTTACCTTGGCGGACTATGCGTTATCTACGGGAGGCATGTGCGACCGCGTAAAAAAAAGCGATTCAAAAGAATTTATTATATGCACAGAAACAGGTATTTTGCATAAACTGCAAAAAGACAATCCCGGCAAGAAATTTTACCCCGCGACAGACCTTGCCGTATGCCCAAACATGAAAAAAATAAAATTGGCAAAAGTTTATAATGTTCTTGCCGACATGAAAAACATTGTGTCAGTGCCGGAAGAAATTAGACAAAAAGCTTACATACCCATTTCAAAAATGCTGAAAATAAACGCTTGACATTTATTTTTTACTAATATACAATATATATTGTGCCAGCTAAAGACTATCCACACTACATATAGCGTTATAAGCATTGCAGACTTTTGGCTTCTAAATCGGATTAATGGAAAGTTCATAGCATTTCTTATACAGTAAACAGCGTCAGTTTGCTCATTTAAATAAACGCGTCAGAGACTCCAACTAACTCAAAATAGCAAATTATATATGGTTTTATAGTTTTGTGATAAAACGCATAGAGGTTTTTATTTTTTAAGAGGAAATTTTATGGAAAATGAAGAAATTTTTAATTCAATTGTAAAAAGAGATGGAAGTAAGGAATTTTTTAATCCTAAAAAAATTGCCGCGGCAATAGCAAAAGCTGGAAAAGCTATGGGAGAATTTGGGCAAGATATTGCGGACAAACTTACCGTCAAAACTTTATCCGTACTTGAAAACTCCATAGAAGACAGAAACCCTTCAATAGAAGAAATTCAAGATGCGGTCGAAGAAGTTTTACTTTTATCTTTGTATAAAAAAACCGCAAAAGCTTATATATTATACCGCGATCAACACAATAAAATCAGGGAAATAACTTCTGCATTTAACGTAGATTTGGTCGACCAATATCTGAAAAAATTGGACTGGCAAGTAAACGAAAACAGCAATATGTCTTATTCATTGCAGGGATTAAACAACTATATTTCCTCCGAAATAAGCAAAATATATTGGCTGAACAAGATTTATCCTGAAAATATAAGAAAAGCGCATTCCGACGGCGACTTTCACATACATGATTTGGGGCTTTTAGGAGCTTACTGCGTAGGCTGGGATCTGCAGGATCTGCTAATAAGCGGCTTTAAGGGCGTTTCAGGAAAGTCCGAAGCCAAACCTGCAAAACATTTCAGAACAGCGTTAGGGCAAATTGTAAACTTTTTTTATACTCTCCAAGGAGAAAGCGCGGGTGCTCAGGCGTTTTCCAATTTTGACACTCTCCTTGCTCCTTTTATTTACTATGATAAGCTTAAATATAAAGAAGTAAAACAGGCTTTACAAGAGTTTTTGTTTAATATAAACGTACCGACAAGAGTAGGTTTTCAAACGCCTTTTACAAATCTAACTTTAGATTTAACGGTAGCTCCGTATTATAAGGACGAACCTGTTATTATCGGCGGAGAACGCCAAGACAAGAAGTACGGCGAATTTCAGAAAGAAATAGATATTCTAAATCAGGCTTTTTTGGAACTTATGCTTGAAGGCGACGCAAAGGGAAGAGTTTTCACATTCCCCATACCCACCTATAACATAACGCAAGATTTTGACTGGCACAATCCTAATATAAAAGCTTTGTGGGATATTACGGCTAAGTATGGCATTCCGTATTTTGCAAACTTTATAAATTCCGATATGAAGCCTGAAGACGCAAGAAGCATGTGCTGCCGTCTTAGAATAGATAATCGCGAGCTGAGAAAAAGAGGCGGAGGGCTTTTTGGGGCCTCTCCTCTAACCGGATCTATAGGAGTTGTAACCGTAAACCTTCCAAGACTTGGATACTTATCCAAAAATGAAGCTGACTTTATGGAAAGACTTAAACGGGTAATGGATACGGCAAAACAAAGTTTAGAAATAAAGAGAACTGTTTTGGAAAAACTAACCGCAAACAATTTGTATCCATATATGAGCTTCTATTTAAGAAGCGTAAAACAACGCTTTAACGAGTACTGGAAAAATCACTTCTCAACAATAGGCATAATTGGATTGAACGAAGCTTGCGTAAACCTATTTGGCGAGGGAGTCGGCAGCGAAAAAGGAAAAGCTTTCGGCGAAAAAGTATTGGACTTTATGAGAGAAACGCTAATTCAATACCAGCAGGAAACAGGAAATAATTACAATCTTGAAGCAACGCCTGCCGAAGGAACTTCATATAGACTTGCAAAGATTGACGCAAAAAAGTATCCGGATATTATTTCCGCAAACGAAAAAGCCGATACTCCTTTTTATACAAATTCAAGCCAGTTGCCTGTAAATTATACCGACGATATTTTTGAAAATTTAAATTTGCAGGATTCTATGCAGTCCAAATACACAGGAGGAACAGTTATACACATGTTTATGGGCGAAAGAATTAAAGATACGGAATCTCTAAAAACTTTTATAAAAACAGTATGCGAAAACTACAGTCTGCCGTATTTTTCAATAACGCCGACTTTCAGCGTCTGCCCTAAGTGCGGGTACCTTGAAGGAGAGCGTCAAGAATGTCCAAAGTGTAAAAATGAAAAATATGACGAGATAGACCGACAAATAAAATCGCTTGAGAGAATGTTGTATGCAAGCGCTAGCGCGCGCTAACTAAGGAAAGGAGATGCAAAATGACCGTCAATGAAATTCAGGAAAAGATTAACGACTTAAAGGCAAAAAGAGATTGTATTGAAGGCACAAAGTGCGAAGTTTATTCAAGAGTTGTCGGTTATTTGAGACCTGTTTCTTTATGGAATGAAGGTAAAAAAGAAGAGTTTAAGATACGTAAGACATATTGTCTATGTAAATAAATATGCAAATTGGCGGATTACAGAAATTATCATTGATAGACTATCCGGGGGTTCCAGCAGCGGTTGTTTTTACGCAAGGCTGCAATATGGCATGTCCGTATTGCCATAACCCCCAGTTAGTTTATCCTCATTTATTTGAAACAAGTATAAGCGATGAAGAAGTCTTCAGTTTTTTAAAGAAAAGACAGAAACTTTTTAAAGGCGTTGTTATAACGGGCGGAGAACCTACTCTTCAGAAAGATTTAGCGGAATTTATAGTAGAAATAAAAAAATTAAATTTTTTTGTAAAGCTCGACACTAACGGAGCAAACCCTAAAGTTTTAAAAGATTTAATTGATAAAAATCTTTTAGATTTTATCGCTATGGACATAAAGTCGCCTGCGGACAAATATAATTTATTTTTTAAAGGCGATTTAGACATGATAAAACAATCGCTCAAAATAATTCAATCTTCAGGAGTCGCGCATCTTTTCAGAACTACTTACGACGCTGATATTTTAAACGACATAGACTTATCGGTCATTAAAAAAGCGACGGCGGCTTCAACGCATATCGTCCAAGAATGCAGGAAACAGTCTATTTGAAATAGATTTAAGCATAGTTTAAACCAACAAACAAATAAACCAAGCGTCTTAAAAAATAAAGACGCTCGTTTTATTTGCGACTATATCCGAAAATAGTTCATCTAATCCAAATATTCGCGAAGAGATTTGCTCCTACTAGGATGTTTTAATTTTCTTATAGCTTTTGCTTCTATCTGTCTTACTCTTTCTCTGGTAACGCCAAACTTCTTACCAACTTCTTCAAGAGTATTTGGATATCCAATGCCTATTCCATATCTTAAGCTTATGATTTCAGCCTCTCTAGGAGTTAAGGTATTTAACACTTTTTCAAGCTCAAGCTGCAGTCTATATTGTTGCGTCTTAGCTACAGGACTTGGACTATTATTATCTTCTATAAAATCTTCTAACCTTGAATCTTCTTCTTCGCCTATAGGAGTAGCCAAAGAAACCGGCTCTTGCATCATTTTCAAAATTCTTCTTACTCTGTCAGTAGAAAGCCTTAAAGATTTGCCATATTCTTCTATCGTTGGTTCTCTACCTACATCTTGTTGGAATTTCTTTTTGACTTTTGCAAGTTTTGATATAAGTTCTTTCATATGAACAGGAATTCTTATAGTTCTCGACTGATCGGCAATAGCTCTGTTTATAGACTGTCTTATCCACCATGTAGCGTAAGTTGAAAACTTAAAGCCTCTCTTCCACTCAAACTTCTCAACAGCCTTAGAAAGTCCAAGATTTCCTTCCTGTATAAGATCGGACAATTCCAAATTGCTTATACCTATATGTTTTTTAGCTATAGAAACAACAAGCCTAAAATTAGCTTCAATAAGTTTCATTTTATCTCTATGAATAACTTCTTCAAGCTCTCTTATTTTTCTGTCAGTTTCTATCATTTCTTCAACGCTTATAACAAAACCTTCCCGCATATTTGCTTGTTTTTCAAGCAAAATTTTAAGATTTTCTATATCTTCATTCGCGTCTTTTACAGGCGCGCTCGTAGATTTTTTAAAATCAACGGCCGAAATCCTGCCAACTTCATACTGTTTGAATAAAGTCTGAACTTTTGAAAAAGAATTATTATATCTTCGGTCAAATCGTCTAACGCTGTCTTTTATCTCGTTAAGCCTCTGGGCTATAGTTTTAATTTTATTTATAAGCCTTTTAATTTTATCTTGATTCAAATTAAGGCTTATAATGAGATTTATTATTTCACCGCGAAGCTCTTTAACTTTATTTAAACGACGTTCTCTATTTTTTTGAGATATAGATTTAAGTTTTAACTTTTCCTCGCAAGAGTTTATATTTTTTTCTATAAGACTTATTTTTTTTACAACCGTCTTTATTTTCACGCCCATTCCTCTTAACTGAGCTTGAGACTTTCTTCCTCTGGGCATCAATTCCTTAGTCGTCATTTCCTGCTGACTTATAAGAGTTTCCCAATTTCTTATTTCTTTTATTATAAGCGGAGATTCCAAAACTATCAATTTAAGCTTCTTCTCATTTTCTCTTATATTTTTTGCCAACTCAATTTCAACAGATCTTTCAAGCAAAGGAACTTTTGCCATCTCGCTTAAATACATTCTTACGGGATTTATATCTTCTTTTTCTTCTGTTATTTTTACGGACTGTTCAACAGCTTCCGCAGTCTTCATTTTCTCTTTTTCAACATCTTTATCCTGCAGAACGCAAATACCGCGGTTTTCCAAAACGCCAAAAAAACCGTCAATTTTTTCAGCAACCATATATTTTTGCGGAAGATTATTGCTTATATCTTCATACGTAAGATATCCCCGCTCTTTACCGATGTCAATTAAATTTTGAAATAAATCTTTTTTTGCCATTTCAATTCCCCGACCCCTTTAAAAGGACTGTTAATTTTTTATACTCTTCAAATAAAGCGTCGTCTTTTTCTTTCTTACCCTCCGTCATCAAAAGAATTTCCTTTTCAAGCTGTTGTCTTCTTCTTTTACGACTATATTCTTCCATGTCTCTTAAGATAATTAAAAAAGCTTCGTTTACATCGTTATATTCAATCAAATTTAAAGTAAGCTCTGAAAACCATACGATTTCTTCAGGCGACAGTTTGTTTAATATTTCCGCATCGCTTAAACCTAAAGCCAACAAACCGTAAACTTTTTGGCATCTTGCGTCTTGAAAAAAATCTACTCCAACTCTATCGACATAATCTCTACTATTTAAAATCAGATTTAAGAGATTTTCTTCCAAAGACATTGCAATCTTTTTATTTTTGACCGCTTCAGAAGTTAAATTTTTAACATCGTCGTTAAAATAGCCCTTCATTTTCAGATTTCGCTTCTTTTTAAACTCTTTCCAAACAGCCTCTTCGTATACATTTATATGTTGGGATATTTTTTTTATCCATTCTCTTTGAATTATTGCATTTGAACTTTTTGATACAAAATCTAAAAGAATTGACGCCGCTTTAGCTTTAGTTTCAGGCGAACCGGCTTTTCCAACCGGCAACGCGACCCGATAAACTCTGTCAATCATAAAATCTATAGCGCTTTTAGAACTATCCGCCAATAATTTAAAAAACTTTTCTTTTCCATGCTGATTCAGATATTCATCAGCGTCAACATGTTCTGGCAAAGAAGAAACTTTGGACTCTATGCCTCTCTCTGTCAAAACTTCCAAAGCCCTCTGCGTAGCCGCCCTGCCGGCATTATCCGCGTCAAAAAGCAATGTTACATCGTCGCAATATCTTGCGACTAGTTTCGCATGATTGTGGGTAAACGCCGTACCTAGCGTCGCTACCGCTCCGACTACGCCAAACTGCTGCGGAATAACAACATCCATATACCCTTCAAGCACAATCATCTTTCTTACTTTTCTAAGCTCGGGCAGAGTTTGGTACAAGCCGTAAAGATTTGACGATTTAGAATAAACAATTGTTTCCGGAGTATTCAAATATTTAGGTTCTTGATTTCCAATACTTCTGCCGCCAAACGCAACTACTCTTCCCTGCGCATCATAAATCGGAAATACAATGCGTTCCGACATATACTCAAAAAAAGCCCCTCTCTCAGTTTTGGTCATTAAACCCGCCTTTGCAAGCTCGTCGGCAGCAGCATGCTCTTTTTTCAAAGCCGATTGCAAAAGCCGCCCTTTTGGAGCAAAACCAAGATTGAACTTATTTACAGTATCCATTGTTATCCCGCGACTCTTTAGATACTCTCTAGCCTTGCCTGCGCTTGAGTCTTCAAGCAAACGTCTATTATAAAATATAGCCGAATTTTCCAAAACGTCAAATAGTTTAGATTTTTCTGACGCTCTTATTGTATTTTGTTTTATTTCCTCAATTGCTATTCCTGCTTTTTGAGCCAATTTCCTTACAGCTTCAATCCAAGATATATTGTCCGCAAGCATAACAAACTTAAAAACATCTCCCGCCGCATTACAGCCGAAACATCTAAAAATGCCTTTCTCAGGGCTTACCACAAAAGACGGAGTTTTCTCATTATGAAAAGGACAGCAGGCTTTCCAGTTGCGACCCGCCCTTTTCAAATCTGGAAGATACTCTCCCACAACAGACTCTATGTTGTTTGAGAGTCTTATTTTTTCTATTATATCTTCAGATATAGCCATTTTATCTTCTAAATCTTTTAAATCCCGAACATTCTACAAATTCAAGTTTACCGACTTTACTTTCAAGTTTGTCAAACAAAAGATTAAGACCCAAATTGTCAGACGAAATATGTCCGGCTAAAATAACGTTTAAATGATATTTTTCCGCTTCTTTAGCGGCTTTAGCGCTTAAATGCATTCCAACTATAACGCCTACTCCAGCCGTCGCAAGTTTTTCAAAAGATTCCAACGGACATTCCGCCCCGCCCGTCATATCCACAAAAACCTTTCCGCATCTTGAAGAATCGCTTCCGTGCAAAATAAAAGGCGCATGGCCTATTCTGGTTGCGCGACGGTATTCCGGATATTTGTCCAACAATTCTACGATCTCTTTTAAATAAACAGGTTTTAACGCGTCTATTTCTCTCTGTAAAAACGAAGCAACGTGGTTGTCAGCGACGGAATGCATAGTCATAAAAGGAATATTTAAAAGTTTTGCAGCATCGTAAATTCTTTCGTTATTTTGAGGAAAAACGCTTTTTTGAACTTCTCTAATTCTTTTTGAAACAATTTTTTCCGCAATATTTACAGATATGCCCTGCTTATTTAAAATATCCGTCTGCATTCCTATAACGCTGTGAAACGTAGAATAAGCATAACCTTCGGGGTGATGCGCTATGACTAAATCTATTTTTGTTCCCGAATTTATAAGATTTTTAGCTAGCAAAAGTTCTTGCGTTTCCACGTCTATGCCAACCATAACAGTTTTTACTTCAGCATCTTCATCGCCGTAAATAATTCTTGAATCATAATACGGATTCTCAAGACTTTCTATATCGTAAACCTCTTTCTTTTCAGACGAGAGAGCGTCGTATTCCGCTTTACGTTTTAATAAATCCGCTTCTACGGCTTTTAAGCCTCTGGGATCTTCGTTGATTCCTTCTTTGACAAATATATCCTGAATCTCTTTTAATTTCATTTTACCGCCTTTAAAGCCTACAGGCTATTAAAATAAAAGGGAGTTAAGCGCTAGAATTAGCCAAGCATAACTCCCTTTTTATTTGTTCATTTATTTAGAGCCCATCTGTTATCTTTAAGCATTTTCCGCCGGATTTTTCTTTTCGTTTCAGCAATTTTTTCTTTCCTTAAAACGCTTGGAGATTTGTAGAATTCGCGTTTCTTAATTTCTTGCATAACTCCATTTCTTTCGCATTCTCTTTTGAAACGCCTAATGGACTCTTCAATAGATTCTCCTTCGCGAACTTTAATATTTACCATTTTTTAAAACACCGCCTTTCTTAAAAAAGTTTGATTTTTATCGGCAAAATCACCCCGGAGGCCAGCCAAAAACTCTTCCTCCAAGAAGATGATAATGAATATGAAAAACTGTCTGACCGCCATCGTCTCCGCAATTATTTATAACGCGAAACCCATTTTTCATTTCAGGAAACTGTTTTGCTATTTTTGCAGCTACAACTTGAATATGACCAAGTATTTGCTCATCATCATGAGAAACGTTATTCAATCCGCTTATATGTTTTTTTGGTATAATCGCTATATGGACCGGAGCCTGCGGTTTTATATCTCTAAAAGCAAAAACATCTTCATCTTCATAAACTTTATGAGATGGAATTTTTCCATCGGCTATTTTGCAAAAAAGACAATCGTCCGCCATCAAGACCTCGCCTCATTTGAAGTTGCGAAAGTTACTGTAGATTTTATCAAAAATCCAAAAAAATATCAAATTTTCAATCTTTTTTGCTAAATTTAAAAAATCTTAAGGCTTTTGCCACGTCTTTTGCTATTTGAACCTTTAAAATTTCCGAATTTGCAAATTTCTTTTCGTCTCTTATTTTTTTCAACAATATTACTTTTGTCAAATCCTTTTTCCACACGCCGTCAAAATTTAAAATATGAGTTTCAGGAACAATCTTGTCGCCTCTGTTAAAAGTAAGCCTAGAACCTATGCTGGTAACAGACGGATATATTCCGTCTTTTTGCGTTATCACGCTTATATACACGCCTTTGGGAAGAAGTTTATCGCTATCTACTTTTAAATTTACAGTAGGAAACCCTAACTTTTTACCAAGTCCTTTGTCTTTAAACGGAACGCCTAAAAAAGAATAGCCCCTACCCAATAGTTTCGCGGCATTTTTTACTTCGCCTTTTTCAATCAATGACCTCGTATAAGATGAGGATATTTGTTTTGAAGAGCTTTTCAAATATTTAACTATATTTACTCCGACGCCGTTATTTTTTGCCTTTTTCTTAAGCCAATCCACATTGCCTTTTCTATCTTTGCCAAAGGCAAAATCGGAACCGCATACTATTTCGGAAACGTTCAGCTCGCCAAGTAAAAATTCGTCAAAAAATTTGTCAGGAGTATAAGTTAAAATTTCAGAAGGGACGTTTATAAGAATAATTTCGTCAACGCCTAAGGTTCTTATTTCTTCTATTTTTTCATCGCAAGTTGTAAGTAAGCCGCTAACTGTCTTTACAGGTTTATTAAGAGATATTACTACGCTTCTTAAATTTTTCTTTTGCGCTAATTGCAAACTTTTATTTATAATAAGCCTGTGTCCTTTATGCACGCCGTCAAACGTCCCAATGGTTACAACTGATTTTCTATTCATTTCTCTATTTCAGGCAAAAGCATTGTTTTTTTATTATTTTATTTACATCTTCACAATCTTCGTATTTTAACGCGTCTTTGACATCAAAGCCGTCTATCCGCTCTCTTCTCAAAGTTTTGACCGTTGCCCCGCACCCTAAGACGTTTCCCAAATCTTGAGCCAAAGTTCTTATATACGTCCCGCTAGAACAAGAAACTCTAACGTTTACAATGCCGTTGCAATAAGAAATTATGTCAAACTCGTTTATTACAATTTTTCTCGGTTGTCTTTCAATTTCTACGCCTTGTCTTGCAAGCTCATAAAGCCTTTTCCCTTTATATTTTAAAGCTGAATACATAGGAGGAATTTGGGAAATCTCTCCTATAAAACATTTCGCGGCTTCTTTTATTTTTTCAATATTTATATCAGAACTATCTTTTTGAGAAATAACATTGCCGTCCAAATCGCCTGTGTCTGTAACTGTCCCCAAAATAAAAGAACTAGTATAAACTTTGTCTTTTTTCATAAACTTAGCTTGTAGTTTGGTCGCTTTTCCTATTAAAACAAGCAAAAGTCCAGTAGCCGACGGATCTAAAGTACCGCAATGTCCTGTTTTCTTTACGTTTAACACTTTTTTTATTTTATGGACGGCTTTAAATGACGTAATTCCCGAAGGTTTGTCTATAAGCGCTATTCCTGATATATCGTTGTAAGTCTTAGCCATAATAAATTACTTTATTTTTAATTTCCTCTTCAAAACATCAGCGACAATTTTTACCGCCTCGTTAATACCAGCGTTTATAGTACAGCCTGCCGCATTTTTGTGACCGCCACCGCCAAACTCGCGGACAACTTTTAACAAATCAAAGCTTCTTACAGAACGGAAACTCACTTTAGTCGTTTTTCCGTCAACTTCTTTAAAAACGCAACCAACCATAACGCCGTCTATCCTAAGAGTATAATTCACAACGCCCTCAGAATCTCCTTCTGAAGTTCCAGTTTTTTTAAATATATCTTTGGTTAAAAGTATATAAGAAACTTTGTCGTTTAAAATTGTTTTTATGCCGTAAAGAGCTAACCCCTGAAGCTTCAACGCGTTTATTGTTCCTTTTTCATAAACTTCTTTGTAAACTTTATTTATATCTACGCCGCATTCCATAAGTTTTGCGCTGGCTATATGAGAATTAGGCGTTGCGTTTACCTGTTGAAAACGCCCCGTATCGGTAATAATTCCCGTATACAAACACTCGGCTTCATGCTTTAAAAGTTTTATTTTCATATATTCAAAAATATTTAAAACAAGTTCAGCCGTTGAAGACGAGGAAGGAACGATATAATTTACATTGCCGAAGTCAGTATAAGTCAAATGATGATCTATATTGATTATTTTTTTTGTTTGAGAAGTCGTTATAATATCGCCCATTCTTGAGAAATTAACAGACTCTAAAATTATAGCGCAGTCAAACTTGTCTGTTTTTCTGGCGGATTTTTTTATTTTATTTGAACCTTTCAAAAACTTAACAAATTTCGGAATTTCGTCAACGCTGTAAACGCAAGCTCTTTTGCCTATTCTGTTTAAAACGGACGCTATTGCCAAAGCGGAACCTATACTGTCGCCGTCAGGCTTTACATGCCCTGCTATAAAAAATGTTTTTGATTGTTTGATTATTTTTGAAATTTCCGAGATTTTCTTGATATCGCTTTTATTAAAATTCATCGTTAATTAAACCTCCGCGACAAAAGAATAACATTCAAAAACTATATTCGTTATAAACATTACTTCTCTTCTTGTATTTTTTTTAACAAGTTAAACACTTTGTCGGCGCTTTCATTAGCGTCGTCATAGACAAAAACAATCTCCGGAGTGCGCCTCAAATTTAAACGCATCGCGAGCTGATGTCTAATCCCCTTAATATTTTTCTTTAAACCCGCGTTAGATTTTTTCTTATCCTCATCGGACCCAAAAACAGAGTAATAAATTCTACAGCTCAGTAAATCATCGGTAAGTTTGACGCCCGTAATAGTAACTAGTCCGGCGTCTAAATCTTTTAGTTCTCTGACAATCTCAGAAACTGTTTGTTGTATAAGCTCTCCGATCCTGACGGATCTTTTATACGATAACGGCATATATTTTCCTTTGCTTTGCCCCGTCAAAGTCAAACAACAACGGGACAATATAATTAGTTTTCCAACTTTCTGGCAACCTTTTCCGTAATAAAGCTTTCCATTACGTCGCCCGGTTTAACGTCTGAGAAATTTTCAAGACCTATACCGCACTCATATCCTTTTTCAACTTCTTTAACATCATCTTTGAATCTCTTTAGAGAAGAAATATTCCCTTCAAAAATAATCGCATTGTCTCTCAAAAGCCTTACTTTAGCGCCTCTTTGAATTTTTCCGTCTGTTACAAAACACCCTGAAATAGCGCCAAGACTTGAAATTCTAAATACTTGTTTTACTACGGCTTTACCGAGTATTTTTTCTTTCATGTCAGGATCAAGCAAGCCTTCCATAGCAGCTTTGACGTCAGCAATTAAATCATAAATTATTCTATAGACATTTATGCTTACTTTCTCTTTTTCGGCAAGCTTCTCGACAGAACTGTCGGGACGCAAATTAAACCCTACTATCAAAGCGTCCGACACTACCGCTAAAGCAACGTCTGACTCCGTAATAGCACCTGCTCCTCTGTGGATTATCTTCAAACTAATCTCTGACGTAGAAAGCCTTTCCAATGAGTCGCTTAAAGCTCCCAAAGAACCCTGAACGTCGGCTTTGAGTATTATTCTTAAATCTTTTGCCTTTCCTGCGCTAATGTCTGCAAGCGACAAATGATGCACAGGCTTCAAAGAAGCTTCTCTAACTCTTTCTCTTCTGGACTGGGCAACTTCTCTAGCTTCAGATTCGCGTTCAACTACCACAAATTTATCCCCGGCTTGAGGAGTATCGTTTATACCCAAAACGCTTACCGGAACGCTTGGTCCTGCAGAGACAAATCTTTTGCCGTGTTCGTCGGCTAAAGCTCTGATTTTTCCATACGTTGTTCCAACTACAATATTGTCGCCAACTTTTAAAGTGCCTCTTTGAATTAACAAAGTAGCGACATGACCTTTCCTTGAGTCAAGTCTTGCTTCTATAACTATGCCTTCTGCTTTTTTATCAGAATTTGCTTTAAGCTCCATCATTTCAGCTTTAAGCAAAATCATTTCTAACAACAAATTTATATTCATTCTCTGCTTGGCAGAAATATCAACCATTATAGTATCGCCGCCCCACTCTTCGGGAACAAGACCGTAATTACTTAACTCCTGCCTTATTTTCTGAGGGTCAGCGGCTGGCATATCTATTTTGTTTACTGCGACAATTATAGGGACATTTGCAGCTTTAGCGTGGTTTATAGACTCGACAGTCTGAGGCATAACTCCGTCAGTAGCTGAAACTACAAGCACAGCTATATCAGTAACTTGAGATCCTCTTGAACGCATAGCCGTAAAAGCTTCATGACCCGGAGTATCTAAAAATGTTATGTGCCCGCCGCCGGGAACTTGCACTTTATACGCGCCTATATGCTGAGTTATTCCGCCGTGCTCGCCACCAGCGACGTCGCTGTTTCTTATAGCGTCTAAAAGCGACGTTTTACCATGGTCTACATGCCCCATAATCGCAACAATAGGCGAACGGGGTTTTAATTTAGCGGAATCTTCTTCCTGGCTGGAACCTCCGATTTTTTCTTCCAAATAAATGGATTCCATTTTAACGTCATAACCAAATTCATTCGCCAAAAGAGTGGCAGTATCTGTATCCAACCTCTGATTTATTGTGGCAAGACTTCCCATTGATAGAAGCTTCTTTAAAACATCGCCAGTCCTAAGCCTCATCTTATCGGCAAGTTCTCTTACAGTGATAAGTTCGTTTATTAAAATTACAGCTTTATATTTCGTCTCATTTGCTTCAGGTTTATCTTCTTGCGTTTTATCTTCGGACTTAAATTCTTCAGTCTTTACCGAAACGGCGGCTTTCTGTTCGACAGTTTTTTGCGCATCTTTCTTTGGAGCTTCAACTTTTACATTGTCAACGGCGACAGAATCATTTTTCTCACTCTGTTTATAAGCATCACGCTTAACTACCTCTTCTTGAATCTTTTTTGGTTCTCCTTTAGGAGTCTCTTTTATAATTTCGCCTTTTCTTTTTTCAACAACTTTAGACGCCGCATTTTTTTCACGCAAAGCGGTTTTTTTAACAGTTTTCTTTTCAGCGGTCGCAGATTTTGCTATTTTTGTTTTAGCCGTTTTAGTTTTGGCTTTTGATTCTGTTTTTTTCGCGGCGGGTTTAGTTCTAACCGTCTTTTTTTTAGACGTCGCCGCGGCAGTCTTGTTTACAGTTTTTTTTGCCGAAGCGTTTTTGGTTTTCGACGCATTAGAAGCCGTTTTCTTTTTTATAACTTTCTCTTCGCCGTCTTTTTGTTTTATCGGCATACATAATACTCCCGTGACATTTATTGATCGGACATTAACTTGCTGCTAAAAACTATTTCCCCCAAACTTTTCTTTGCCGCTTTTATAATTTTTTCAGCTGTTTTCTCGCCGACGCCAGGCAAAACCGCGAGGTCATTCGCATTCAATGAGGAAAGTTTTTCTATATTTGTAAAGCCTGAATTTACAAGCGTTTCTATAGTTTTTCCGCTAAGCCCTTTAAGCTCGGAAAGACTTTCTCTATGTCGCTCAATTTTAGTATCATTTTCTTCTTTTTTCTGCTTCTCAGATCTTACGTCTATATGCCAACCGGTGAGTTTTGCCGCAAGTCTAACATTATGTCCATTTTTGCCTATAGCTAAAGAAAGCATATCGTCGTTTACCAACGCTTCAGCTTTTTTTTCATCTTGAGAAATTATGTTTACAGAAACAACTTTTGCAGGCGATAACGCCCCATATATGTATTTAACAGGGTCTACAGAATAAGGAACTAAATCTACTCTTTCTCCTTTTAATTCATCTATAATTGGCTTTACTCTGGCTCCTTTTATACCAACGCAAGATCCTACAGGATCAACTTTAGGATTATGAGATAAAACCGCTATTTTAGTTCTCATTCCAGGATCTCTTACAACATTTACAATCTCAACAATCCTTTCATAAATTTCCGGAACTTCAAGCTCAAACAATCTCTTTATAAATTCAGCGCTTGCGCGAGACAATACAATTCCCGACCCCTTTACGCTTTTTTCAACTTTTATTACAACAGCTTTTATATGTTGTCCTATGTTAAACTTTTCATTAAAAACCTGCTCGCCGCATGGAAGAATAGCTTCGGTTTTTCCCAAATCGACTATGAGATTTCTTCCCATTGCGCGGTATACAACCCCGATTACTATTTGCCCTACTTTTTCTTTCATTTCTTCAAACAAAGAGCCGCGTTCAGATTCTCTAATTTTTTGAACAATAACCTGCTTTGCCGTCTGAGCAGCTATACGAGAAAAATCCTGGGTATCCAACAATATTTTTATTTCCTCGCCCGCTTCTATTTCTTTGTCAATTTTTCTTGCATCTTTAAGAGATACTTCTAATAGAGGGTTGATTACGTCTTTTACCGCGACTTTTACGACGCTTGCCGTCATATATCCAGTATCGGGATTTACTTTAGCTTCAACATTTACATTTTTACCAACGTGCTTTTTATACGCTGAAACAAGCGCATTTTCTATAACTGCCAAAATATCTTCTTTCTTAATTTTCTTGTCTTTCTCAATTTGATCAAGAGACGTCAAAAGCTCGCTCTTTTCTGCCATTTTATCCTCCTAGAATTCAGTCTCTACGTTAGCTTTCTTTATATCTAAAAAATTTATTTCAACAATTCCGTTAGCGACATCGTCAATTTTTATTTTTCCGTCTTTAAAATCCAAAAGGCTTCCCAAGAAATTTTTCTGATTATTAATCGTCTCTAAAGTCTGAAGCCTTATTTTTGAACCTATAAAACGTTTAAAACTTTCTTCTTTTTTTAACACTCTGTTAAGACCTGGAGAAGATATCTCCAAAACATATGAATCGTTCAGTATATCTCTTTCATCTAAAACCGCGCCAAAAAGCATGCTCATTTTTTCACAATCGCTCATTGTCACGCCGCCATCTTTATCAATAAAGACTCTTGCAACCCAGTCGCCATTTTCTTTAACATATTCAACATTTACCAACTCATAATTTTCTTTAGCGACAACTGGTTCAAGCAAACTTTCTATTTCTTCGGCTTTAGTCATTTTAATCCTATCCTTACAAAAGTAAAAGGCGGCTGTCGCAGCCGCCTTTTAGATAGCGCAAATATATTAAAAGCAACTTTACATCTTCTGTTCAACATAAATTCCAGGACCCATCGTCGAAGATATAGAAACGCTCTTTATATACTGACCTTTTGAGCTTGAAGGTTTGGCTTTCAATACAGCTTCAACCAAAGCTTTTATATTATCAGCAAGTTTTTCTTTCTCAAAAGATACTTTTCCCACAGGCACGTGAATTATACCAAAGGAATCGTTTTTATATTCAACCCTTCCCTTCTTTAGTTCCTTTACAGTCGCTCCTATGTCAAAAGTTACCGTTCCAGACTTAGGATTTGGCATAAGACCTTTAGGACCCAATATCTTAGCGACTTTGCTTAAATCTTTCATAACGTCAGGCGTAGCGACCAAAACGTCAAAATCAAGATTGCCCTTTGATATGCTTTCAATCAAATCGTCAAAACCTACAAGCTCAGCTCCTGCTGTTTGAGCTTCTTTTTGCTTTTCGCTTTTTGCCAAAACTGCAATCTTTCTGGTCTTTCCTATGCCATGAGGCAAAGAGACAGTTCCTCTAACTATCTGATCGCTCTGCTTAGTGTCTATGCCTAATCTAACGTGAACTTCAACAGTCTCATCAAATTTTGCTTTTGCAGCGTCTTTAACAAGAGCAACCGCTTCGGTAAGAGTATAAATCTTGCTTTTATCTACTAACTTAGCCGCTTCTTTTAATCTTTTTCCCATTTTTTCCTCCTGTGGTTAAATGTCGGAAAAACCGACTCCCACAACTTCCTAATTCATATTATTTTACTACGTCAATTCCCATACTTCTTGTAGTTCCCTCAACCATACGTTTTGCCGCGCCGAGATCTCCGTTAGCATTCAAGTCAGGCATTTTTTGTTTTGCTATTTCTTCAACTTGAGCCGCCGTTATTTTGCCTACTTTATTTCTGTTAGGCACTCCGGAAGCTTTTGCAACTCCTACCGCCTTCTTAACCAATGCCGATACTGGAGGCATTTTTGTTATAAACGTAAACGATCTATCTTCAAAAACAGTTATAACCGCAGGAATAGTCATACCCTGCTCCATTTTTTTTGTTTTTTCATTGAACTGTTTACAGAAGTCCATAATATTTACACCTTGCTGACCTAAAGCAGGACCTATCGGCGGAGCTGGATTAGCTCCTCCCGCAGGAATTTGCAATTTAATCATTGCTTTTACTTTTTGTGGCGCCATTTCATATTGCTCCTATTTGTTTCTTTTAATTATTCTATATAATACTAAATATAATACTAAATATAATACTGTTAGCATTACAACATTTTTTATATTTTCTCTACCTGCAAGAAGTCAAGTTCAACAGGAGTAGGTCTGCCAAATATCGTAACCATAACCTTTAACTTTCCTCTTTCCTGATTTATTTCTTCAACTATACCGATAAAATGTTTAAACGGTCCTTCAATAATACGAACATTTTCTTCTCTCTCAAAAGATACCGCGGGTCTAGGTTTAGAAACATTTGGATTTATGATAGCGTTGAGGAGATTGTCCACTTCATCTTGTGCCATCGGAGCCGGCTTTACGCCGCCTAGAAAACCTGTCACTCCCGCTATATTTCTTATAAGCCAGTAAGTCGTATTATTTATAGTCATTTCAACAAAAACATATCCTGGATAAAATTTTCTTTTCTTTATTCTTTTCTTGTTCTGTTTCACTTCAACAACTTCTTCGGTAGGAACAAGAATTTTGGAAATAATATCGTGCATATTCAAATTGTCTACAGCCATTTCCAAGCTTTTTTTAACTTTATCCTCATGACCTGAATATGTATGGACAACATACCATTGGTTTGCCATTTTCTGCTCCGTGTTATAATATAACGCCTACAATCGTACCTAAGAACATATCAACAATGCTTACGAAAATAGACATGATAATAACAAAAATAACTACCACAACGGTAGTACCCACAACTTCTTTCTTACCAAGCCATGTCGCCTTAGTAAGCTCATAATAAGCGTCTTTAAAAAATTGTATGGCTGTTTTAATTAAATTCATTTTTTACCTTCGTATTTTCAAAGCAGGGGCAGATGGATTTGAACCACCAAAGTCGGTTTTGGAGACCGACAGTTTACCGTTAGCTTATGCCCCCACCCGATAAAGCTTTAATTATTTTGTTTCTTTATGTTCCGTACGCTTTCCACAGTTCTTACAAAATTTCTTAAGAGCAAGCTTACCGTCCTGCTTCTTGCCTCTATCAAAATAGTAATTTCTGTTTTTGCATACGCTACACGCCATGGTTACAATAACTCTTTCCGCCATCTAAATTCTCCAATTTCTTTATACCATACCGCAACTAAACGGCATATTTTCTAAAACAGCACAATGAAGAAATAAGAAACTTTTCTCCGCTCTGCCGATTATATCATATTATTCGACGATTTCAGTAACAACGCCCGAACCTACCGTCCTTCCGCCTTCTCTTATTGCAAATCTCAACTGCCGCTCCATCGCTACCGGCATTATCAACTCTATATCCATCGTTA
>JAITND010000047.1 GCA_031290625.1 Endomicrobium sp.
ATGTTTTTCATCAATATACTGTAAGAGTTTCCTCTAAAGAAAGAGAACCTTTTATGAAATATCTTTCGGATAAAGGTGTAGGAAGCGGAATTTATTATACTTGTGTAATATATAAGCAGTTACTTTATAAAAAGCTTGGATATAAGTCTGGACTTTGCAAAGAAGCTGAGAAAGCATCTTTGGAAGTTGTATCGCTTCCCGTCCATCCGTTTATTTCAACTGCGGAAACTGACAAAATAATTAAGATTGTAAAAGGTTATAAAAAATGAGTATAAGAACGGCAGTAATTGGAGTTGGTTCCTTAGGACAACACCATGCCAGAATTTTGGGAGAGCATCCAGATTCAAAGCTTGAATTTGTTGTAGATGCAGATGCCAAAAGAGCTGAGAAAATAGCAAAAACCAACAAAACAAATTACTTAACAAACTTTAATGAGCTTATTGGAAAAGTTGACGCTGTAGTTATATCTGTTCCGACGCCGTATCACTATCAAGTTGCAAAACCTCTTTTACAAAGCGGGATCCATTGTCTAGTGGAAAAACCTTTTACTTTAAGTGTTGCAGAAGCTGAAGAACTTATAGAAATAGCAAAGTCTAAAAATTTAGTTTTGCAGGTTGGTCACATTGAGAGATTTAATCCTGCAATTATCGCTGCTGCTCCATTTATTAGTAGTCCAAAATTTATTGAAGTCAATAGACTCGGACAATATGACCCTAGAACTAGTCATATTGGTGTAGTTTTGGATTTGATGGTACACGATTTGGATATATTGTTTTATCTTGTAAAAGATAAAGTTATTTCTTTTGAGGTGCACGGAGCTAAAATTCTTTCAGATACGGAAGATATTGCCAAAGTCAGACTAAGATATGCCAACGGTTGTGTGGCAGATGTTTCAGCCAGTAGAGTTTCAATGGAAAAGTACAGAAAAATAAGAGTTTTCCAGCCTGACAGCTATGTTTCAATAGATTATGCGGGCAAGAGTCTTAAAGTTTATGCAAAGAAAGAAGGAAAAGGGGAAATTACGTCGCTTTTTGATATAGACGTAAAGAAACCTAAACTTCCTCCAAATGAGCCTTTGTTTTATGAGTTAGACAACTTCTTAAGCAATGTTGGTGAAGGTAAAAAGCCCACTGTTTCGGGTGAGAAAGGAAGAGATGCTGTAGAGCTTGCATTAAATATTTTAAAAAATATGCAGTTTTAATCTTTAGCTGTCAGTTACAGAGATTAGGAGCAGTTTTGTTATGTCTATAATAGAAATAAAAAAATTTAATCTATATTATTCTGATTTTCATGCACTTAAAGATATAAGCATAAAGATTGAAAAAAATCGTGTGACTGCCATGATAGGACCATCCGGTTGTGGTAAATCAACTCTATTAAGGTCTATAAATAGAATTAACGATACAATAGATGATGTTCATACTTCAGGTGCAATAGATATTGCCGGACAAAATATTTATGATGAAGATACTGACGTTGATGCGTTAAGAAAAAATGTGGGAATGGTTTTCCAAAGACCTAATCCTTTTCCTGTTTCAATTTACGAAAATGTGGCTTTTGGTCTTAAAGTAAACAGAATAGCCTCAGATAAATATGTTATAAATGAAACAGTAGAGAAAAGCTTAAAAGCCGTTCTGTTATGGAACGATATAAAAGATAAACTTCGCAAGTCCGCGTTGTCTTTAACATTAGAGCAACAACAGAGGCTTTGCATAGCAAGGGTTATCGCCATAACTCCGAGTATTATTCTTCTTGATGAGCCGTGCTCATCGCTTGATCCTGTCGCCACGAGAAATATTGAAGAGGGGATTATTAATCTCAAAGAAAAATATACGATAGTAATAGTAACGCACAATATGCAGCAAGCTGCCAGAATTTCGCAAGATACGGCTTTTATGCTTATGGGAGGGCTTATAGAGTTTGATAAAACTGAAAAAATATTTACTAATCCTTCGGAAAAAGAAACTGACGATTATATCAGCGGTAGATTTGGTTAAGGAGGCACCTGTATGCGACACTTTGACGTTGAGATGAGCGATTTACAAAATCGGCTTCTTGATATGGCGGGACTTGTTCAAAAAATGATACAAGCTGACACGGAAGAACTTGTTTCCAGAGATCCCAATCGAATAGACACAGTTCTCTCTCTTGAGAAAGAAGTTAATGTTCAGGAAATAGTTATTGATGATAAATGTTTAAAACTTATAGCTTTAAACCAGCCTGCCGGAGCTGATTTAAGAGTTATAACTTCAGCAATGAGGATTAACAGCGATTTGGAAAGAATGGGAGACGAGTCGTTAAACATAGCCAGAATGTTATTAGATTTAATAAAGTATCCTGAAATTAAACCTTTACAAAATATTCCAAAGATGATAGAAATTGTTCAAAATATGATTATGGACTGCATAAAAGCTTTTAATACAAGCGATTCTGATCTTGCTATGTCTGTTTTGTCTAAGGATAATGAAGTAGACGCTTTGAGAGACGCCACTATAAGCGAATTGAAAACAGTGTTACTCGCGTCTCCAGACTCGGATACTATTCAACGTGCGATAGACTTGATGTTTATAGCTAAAAGCATAGAAAGACTTGGCGATCACGCGACTAATATTTGCGAAGATGTAATATTTATGGTGCATGGTAAAGATATTCGCCATCCGAGAACTTAACTTATGTCTGCGAAAGTCATTGTATTTGATTTGGGAAACGTTATATTTAGATTTGATTTGACTAAATTCGTTAAAGCTTATATCCAAAAAATTCCTAACCATAAAACAACTGATTTCAATGAGCTGATTCCGACGTATTCTGAGTTTGCATATTCATATGAAAAAGGTAACATTTCTTCTTTTGATTTTTACGATATATTAGCTAAACGGACGCAATATTGGGGTACGTATAACGAATTTGCATTTCAGTGGAATAATATCTTTGAACCTATACCCGAAACAATAGAGATAATATCTACTCTTGCAAATAATTATGAGCTTGCAATACTGTCCAATACAAATGAGCTGCATTTTGATTATTTAAAAGAACGTTATCCTGCTGTGTTTGCTCTTTTTAATGACTTTTTTCTTTCTTATAAAATGTATTTTAGAAAGCCGGAAGACGAAATTTATCAACATGTAATACGCCATTATAATATTTTGCCTTCCGAAATATTCTTTACAGATGATATGGAAGAAAATATTAAAGCCGCTGAAAGAAACGGCATAAATGCATGGCTGTTTACAAAAACTTATTATCTCATAGAAAAACTTAAAGAAGAAAAGGTTTTAATATGACTGATTTCGGCGTAAGTTTAAAAAAACAGGCAGATCTGGATAAAGCTTTTGAACGTTGTGGAATAAAAGAATCCGATATTGAAGAGAAATTTATACGGTCATCAGGCAAAGGTGGACAGAATGTCAATAAAGTGTCTACGGCTGTTTATTTGAAACATTTGCCGATGGGCATAGAAGTAAAATATAGTCGAGAGAGAACACAAGGATTAAACAGATTTTTGGCTAGACGTTTGCTTGCAGAAAAAATAGAAGAGGAAATTCTGGGCGAGATGTCAAAAAAGCGCCAAATGATAGAGAAAATACGCAGACAAAAAAGAAAGCGTTCCCAAAGAGCAAAGGAAAAAATTTTACAAGACAAGGAAATAATGTCTAATAAAAAAGAAATGCGAGAAAAGGTAAGCATTGATGCTTGAGGAAAAGTCAAAACCTCATTATCTTGGACACAGAGACAGACTTAGGAAAAGGTTTTTAAAATCAGGCTTTGATAGTCTTGCAGATTATGAAATTTTGGAGCTGGCTCTTACGTATGTAATTCCTAGAAGAGACGTAAAGCCTCTGGCAAAGGTGTTAATACAGGAATTCGGCAGTTTAAAACAAGTTTTTGATGCAGATATAAAAGATTTTAAAAAGATAAAAAATGTATCGGACTGTTCAGCGAAATTTCTGTTGTTTTTAAGAAAGTTCGCTTCTTTGTATCTTTCTCTTGATATAAAACAACAAGAAAAATTAAATTCCCCAAGTAAAGTAAAAGATTTTTTAATTTCGTCTTTAAGTGGAGAAAAAATAGAAAAAGTTTATGTTTTAACGCTGGATTTTGGAAACAGAGTGACGTCTTGTATAGAGATTGAAAGCGGTACAGTAAACAAATCTTTCCTCATACCAAGAAAAATTGCCGAGACTGCTTTAAATAATAAAGCGGTTTCTATAATACTGGCACACAACCATCCTGGAGGAACATTAAAGCCTTCTCAAAGTGATATTGCCGTGACTATTTCTGTAAGGAAAGCTTTGGAGTCAATAGAAGTTTTACTTTTAGACCACATAATAGTTTCAAATAACGATTATTTTAGTTTTAAAGAACATAATTTGATATAGGAGTTAAAATTTGTTTAAATGATCCTGTAATCGCTCATTTTTTTGTCTAAGTCGTATATAATTTATACGGCAAAAGGAGAGTGAAATGATTAGACGTGTTGACGGAAAGAATGGCAAAAAATCAGTATTTCTCTACACTTTAAGCACTTGCATATGGTGTAAAAAAACAAAACAGTTTTTGATTGACATGGGAGTTAAGTACGATTACATTGACGTTGATTTGATTGTCGGCGACGAGCAAGACAAGGCTATGAAAGATTTATCTAAGATAAACCCACAGGGCGGTTTTCCTACAATACTAATCGATAAAGTAAAAACAATTGTAGGGTTCCAACCTGATGCGATAAAAGAAGCGCTGTAATGAACGAAGATATAAATACTACAGAAGAGTTGATGGATTATCTAAAAAAGAATGCGCAAGAGAAGGGATATTATTTTAACAAAGATTCTTCTTTTGTAAATGAGTTGTTAAAGAGTTCACTTACTAATTTAAAACGCTACGGGTATGCCTCATGTCCGTGCAGGCTTTCAACTGGTAATTATGATTTGGATTCAGATTTAATTTGTCCTTGCGAGTACATGGAAAATGATGTAAAAGAATATGGCTCATGCTTTTGTGCTTTGTATATTTCAAAAGATATTTTTGAAAGCGGAAAAACGCCGATATCAATCCCTGAGAGAAGACCAAAAGACAAACTATTCGACATAGATTATGCTAATACAAGCACAAAACAGACATCTGAGAAAAAGTGGAAATGTGGTATATGTGGTTACGAACATTCAGAAAGCGAGCCACCAGAGAATTGCACTAAATGCGGCGCTTCAAAAGAAATGTTTAAGGAAATGAAGTAAAGGAAAAATCATATTCTTATCGCGTATTCAAAGTTTATCTCAAAACCTGCTTCCTCTTGACGGAATGCAGATTTTTGTAAGCTAATAGGGCTGTCATGATAATTGTAAATACTGGAAACGGAAAAGGTAAAACAACGGCGGCTGTAGGACAAATAATTCGTTCATTAGGACAGGGTTTTAAAGTTTGCCTTTTACAGTTGTTTAAGGGAGAACAGTTTTACGGTGAACAAAAAATTTTGACAGGCTTAAACGATTTAGATTTTTTTTCATTTGCCAAAGAACACCCGCATCTCGTTAAAAGTGTAAGTGTCAAAGATACAAAAATAAATTGTTGTTTAGCTATGGATAAGGTAAAAGAGTTGACTGTTAGTCCTAAAAAGTACGATTTAATAGTTTTGGAAGAATTTAATATATCTTTACGCGATAAATTTATAAATGAAAGACAATTCTTAGCTCTTTTAAAGCAATTATCCCGGAAGTCAAATATTGTCATAACTGGAAGAATCGCTCCTTAGAGTTTGCTTAGCGTCGCCGATATTGCTATTGAAATGAAGGAAATAAAATATTGTTATAACGAAAGTATACAAGCTCAAAGAGGTATAGAATATTAATTTGTTGGGTTTAGGTTATTAGTTAATTTATAAGTTATAAGGATTGCGCGATGGAAAATCTTGAACAGTTTATTGGATCTTTTTCTTTTGACGGGCGGCTTGCAGAAGTTGACATAATAGGTTCTATAGCTCATATAAAAATGCTTGTAAAGACGAAAATTATAAGTTCTTACGATGGTAAGAAAATTGTCGCGGGACTTGCGTCAATATTGAAAGATTTAAAAAACGGTTGGAAAATTCCTAAAGAGGAAGATATACATTTTGCGGTTGAAAAGGAACTTATACGGAGAATAGGCGTTGTCGGCGGCAAAATGCGCGCAGCCAGAAGCAGAAACGATCAAGTCGCCACAGATTTAAGGCTTTATATTAAAGGCGCCTCAAAAACAATTGAGAATTTGTTAAACAATTTTCAAAGAATACTTGTAAAGAAAGCAAGCGATAACATAGACGTGATTATGCCGGGATTTACTCATTTGCAGCCGGCGCAGCCGATTTTAGCGTCGCATCATCTTCTTGCTTACGCCTATATGGCTCAAAGAGACAAGGAAAGATTGGAAGATTGTTGCAAAAGGGTTGATGTTTTATCTTTGGGAAGCGCAGCGTTAGCGGGAACGTCTTTTAAAATTGACAGGCGCTATACGGCGAAACTTTTAGGATTTAAAAACGTAAACGAAAATTCTTTAGACGGCGTTAGCGACAGAGATTTTGCGATAGAATTTGTTTTTTGCATGTCTGTTATATCTTTGCACTTGACAAGGTTTTGCGAAGAAATAATTTTATGGATGAATCCAGAGTTCTGCTATATAACCATAGATGATAAATTTACATCAGGCTCTTCCATTATGCCGCAAAAAAGGAATCCAGACTGCGCTGAAGTAATAAGAGGAAAATCTGGAAGGGTCTTTGGAGATTTAACGGCTTTTTTTACCATTGTAAAGTCTTTGCCTTTGGCTTATAACAGAGATTTGCAGGAAGATAAGCCTCCAGTGTTTGACGCTTTTGACAGCGTAAAGATGTGTTTAGAAGTAATGAACGAAATGATAGCAAGTTTGAAATTTATTAAAGAAAATACTTTAAAAAGTACGGAGAAAGGATTTATCGCGGCTACCGAGATAGCCGATTATCTTGCCGGAAGAAATGTTCCGTTCAGAACGGCGCATGGCATAGTTAAAGATATTGTTTTGTATTGTAAAAAACATTCCAAGACTTTAAACGAGCTTTCCATTGAAGAATTCAATAAATTCTCGCCGATTTTTAAAAAAGATATTTTTAAATGTTTGGACGTGAAAAATATTGCGGACATGAAAGTTTCCTACGGTTCTACTTCAAGAAAGTCTGTTGTCAGGCAAATAGAAAGTATTAAACGGAAATTAAAATGAAAAAAACCAAGATTCTTTTTGTTTTGACGGCTTGCGTCTGTTTTACAGCGTCGCTTCAAGCCCAAATGTTTGAGGAAGTTTTGACAGAAGCAATAAGCATCCAAAGAGCTTTGTCGTCTAATATTGAAATACTTGAATCTTCTCAAGAAGTTGAATATGCAAAGCAAAAGGTTATGGAAGCTAAAATTTTATACTTTCCTAACTTTGATTTTAACATAAACTTTTCCCATTTCAATAATAAAGCTTTAACGCTTGTTTCAGACAATATGTCGCAAGTTCCTATCATTTTACCGACGGGGGAACAAAATCTGCGCTATTCTGCAAGAATTTCAGTTTGGCAAAACATCTATACGGGAGGAAGAATAAAAACTGCAAACAAGGTTACGAAAATAAATAAAGAAAAAATGGAAGATGAAAAAAATATTGTTAAAAGTAAGATAATAAACAATGTGAAGTTGATTTTTAACGAATGTTTGTATTACAAAGAATTATTGGATACGGATCTTGCAAAACTGAGATCTGTCGAGCTTGGAAGAACGCATCTTTCTTCAGACAATATTAAGAAATTGAGAAAAAAATGTATAGAAGAACAATTATCTTATGAGAAGGAAGTTTTAAATTTGCTTGCCGTTATGGGGAAAGAACTTAATTCTATCGTTAAAATTTCAGGCGGAATTGCTCCAAAAATTAAACAATTGAATTTGGAAAAATGCTTATTTCTTGCATATCAGTTTAAGCCGGAATTAAAATCATTGCAAAATCAAGAAAAGGTAGACGCTTTGACGCTCAACTTACTTTCTCTTCAGAAATTTCCAGATATAACGTTAGGCGGTGCTCAAGAATGGGTCGGAGAAAGACTTTTTAAAGACGATATGAGCTGGTATATTTCTTTAAACATAAATATTCCTATTTTTGACGGCGGCACTATGTTTGCAAAGCTTAAACAAGGCGCAATAAAAGTGAGGCAGTCTGTTTTGGCGAGGGCAAAAGCTGAAAGAGATGTAAGATTGGGTATAAGCAAGTCCTTTTTGGAGTACAACTTTTGGATAGCCCGCGCTATTGATTCTAAATTGTTGAAAAAAAAGCGTTACGATAAAGACGATATTGAATTGATAAGAAACTTAAATAAGAGTTACTACAATCTTGAACTTGCCGTAGGGGTTGACCTTGATTTCTATTAGGACCTCTATTTTTATAATTTTTGCCGCATTGTTTTCTGTCGGCGCCTCGTTTGCCGAAGTGCAAGGATTTAACGACGAAGATTTTTTTGTAGACGTTTTGTGGCGAAAAGCCATGTCTGTGGAAGAAACAAAACTTCCTACCGTAGCTTTGGTTTTAGGCGGCGGCGGCGCTAGAGGCTTTGCGCATATTGGCGTTTTGCATGTATTTCAGAAAGAACAAATTCCGATAAATTTGGTTGTCGGCACCAGCATTGGAGCAATAGCTGGAGCTTTGTACTGTACGGGCGTTTCTTTTGAACATCTTGCCGAAGATATAAAAGATTTTGACGTAAAGGATATTTCAAATTTTTCTTATCCGTCTCTTTTGAGAATGTTTTTAACGGAACATCTTCTATCAAATGAAAAGATTGAAAATTTTATAAATGAAAAAATCGGAAATATTACTTTTGACCGCTTGCAAACTCCTTTAGTTTGTGTCGCTACGGATTTGATTACCGGCGAAAGAATTTTGCTTAGAGAAGGGAATGTGGCTTTTGCCGCTAGAGCCAGCGCTACAGTGCCGGGCATTTTTCAACCGGTCGAATACATGCAGCGCTATTTGATAGACGGAGGTTTATCGGAAAACGTTTCTGTAAGCGTAGCTAAACTTTTTAAAGTAGACGTTATAATAGCGGTTTCGGTTGCCGCGGATATTACTAAAAACAATATATCTAATGTTTTTTTGACTCTTATGCAAGCCATATATATACAAGGGAAATCTCTCGATCAACATAATTTAGCGATGGCGGATATTGTAATTCGTCCAGACGTCGGCGATTTAAACGCGACAAATTTTGCTGGAGCTTACAAAGCCATAGATAAAGGCTATAAGGCGGCGGAAGAATCTATTAAAGAAGTAAAAAAAGTCATTATAGGCAAAATATCGGAGAGATTTTTAATTGAATAGTTTAAGAATTTGCGTTATATCGTTAATAATGTTTGTTTTTGTCGGCGCGTCTTTTGCGTTAAAAGCCGATTTAGAACCTCAAAAAGACTCTTCATCTTCTAATGCGGCGGCTGAATCTTCGGTTGAAGTTGATATCGTTGCTAAAAATAAAAAAGAAAAACTAAAAGAACTTGAACTTCTGGCGAAAAGTTTTGCCGATAAAGGATTTTATGATAGAGCAATAAATGCGTATAACGGCATTTTACGGTGGAAACTTCCAAAAAAGAAACTTTTTGAATATTACGTAAAAATAGGAGATTTGCACAGTCTCAATAGAAATTACGTTTTTAGTTTTGATTACTATAAAAAAGCTTTACACATACGTAAAAAAAGTTCGCGGATTATGGTTAAAATCGGATATATTTTGTTAGAAGAAAATTTGTTTACTCTTGCTGAAAAAACGTTTTTAGACGCTTTAAAAACAGATAAACATTCAATTGAAGCTAAAATAGGAATGGGAAACGTTTTCTATAAACAAGGCATTTATGTGGAAGCCCTTCAATATTACGATAAAATTCCTAAAAAATTCTACGACAGAGAAGTCGTAAAAAAGATTGCGGATTGTTATATCAATTTAAATAAAACTGACCAAGCTGTTGCAATTTTAGAATCATTCTTGAAAGAACGCGATGATTCTGAGTTGATATTTGATCTCGGTATAATTTATATGAATAGAAGCGATTATAATACGGCGGAAGATTTGTTTTTAAAATATCTAAAAATGAATAATGGCGACTTTAAAGTTTATGTTTATCTTGCTTCGCTTTACGATTTGAAAGGAGAAAGCAAGAAAGCTTTGAAAATGTTTAATAAAGCTTACACTATAGATTCCTCTTATGCCGTAGTTGATTTTATGAGGGCCAAAGTAGCTTATAGATCGGGAAGAATAAGCGAAGCAAAGGCATATGCAAACGAAGCTTACAATAAAGCGAAAACTACTTTTGTAAAAGACCAAATTCAGAAACTTGTCAAATATTTAAACAGTAAATAATAATAACGCAAATAAAAAAAGAGAATACGCAAAGTTAAACGCAATAAGTATTCTCCGCTTTATTTATATAGCTTTTTTAACTTTGTTTGATTTAATGCAAGAAGTGCAAACATACTCGCGGGTTTTTTTACCGTCAAGTATAATATTTAGGCTTTGAAGATTAGGTCTGAAAAGTCTCTTAGAAGCTTTATTTGAATGGCTGATAGTATTTCCTGATGTCGAACCTTTGCCGCAAAGTACGCATTTATAAGACATTTTTAAACACCCCCCAATAAGTCCTTAGATAAGGGATTATATCTTATTTCACAGGTTCTAGTCAAATTTGTATAATGCCCGCATGGCGACAATTCATTTAGACGCTGAAATACAATATCTTAAAGGGATCGGTCCGAAGCGCGCTCAAGCGTTTTCAAAACTTGGCGTTCAAACTATTGGCGATATTCTTACCTTTTTCCCCGTTCAGTATCAAGATAGAACAAAAGTTATTTCAGTAAGAGATATCTATGAGTATGGGCGCGGCTGTTTGTTTGCGAGAGTCGGTAATTCTTATGAAAGAAGTCTGTCTAAAGGATTAAACGTACTGGATGTGGAAATATTTGACGATTCTTCTACGGCGTCCGCTCGGTTTTTTAGAAAAAAGAATCCGTATTCTTTTGTAGATGTTTTTGATCCTATAAAAAAGGCTTTTACTCCGGGGTCGTACGCTTATATTTACGGCGAAGTTAAGCTGGATCGCGCCGGTAGATTTATATCCGTAATAGACTATGAGGTTGTTGGAGAAAAGAGTATCAAACCTGTATTGTTTAATAAAATAGTTCCCGTATACGCGGCTACGGAGAAGTTAAATCAAAAGTTTATAAGAGAAATTGTCAATAGCGTTTTAGGTATGTTTGGCGGCTTGTACCCTGATATTTCTGAAATAATTCGTAACTTCGGAAGCATTCCTAAGATGAAATCTAAAGACGCAATCCAAAAGATTCACTACCCTAACAGTTTAAAAGAAGCTGAGCAAGCTCGTAGAGCGTTTGCTTTGCAGGAATTTTTCGTTTTAGAATCGGTTCTTTCTCTATCGCGAAATAGTATTAAGAAGAATTGTAAAGCGCAAAAATACAATATACGGAGAACTCTTCTAACGGCTTTCAAAAATAACTTAACTTTTGAATTTACTAAAGAGCAAAAAAAAGCGATAAATGATATTTTTGCGGATATGCAAAGTTTATATCCAATGAACAGAATACTTATGGGCGACGTTGGTTCTGGTAAAACTGTCGTGGCTTTGAGCGCTATCCTTCTTGCGACGGAAAACAATTATCAAGCAATGATTGTTGCCCCTACGGAAATTTTAGCCGAACAGCATTATTTGACAATATCAAATATGCTTTCAGGTTTAGATGTAAAAATAGTTTTAGCTACGTCTTCAACGCTTAAGAAAAAAAGCGAAAGAGATAAAATTCTGTCAAGTCTTAAAAACGGCGAGATAAAGATTGCAATAGGCACGCATTCTTTTATGGAAGAGAGAATAAAATTTAAAAATCTATCTTTGATAGTTGTAGACGAGCAACACAGATTTGGCGTTATGCAAAAATTTGCGGTGTTGGACAAAGCTGAAAGTCCTGATATTTTGATGATGACGGCAACCCCTATACCAAGAGCATTGGCTATGACTGTATACGGCGAGATGGACGTGACTACAATAACTTCTATGCCTCCGGGAAGGACGCCTATTAAGACGTATTCTTCAAACGAAAATTACGCTTATGAGAATGCGATAAAAGAATTAAAAAACGGCAATCAAGCTTATATTGTTTACCCTCTGGTAGACGAGTCCGATAAACTTGCTTTAAAATCTGCGGTTCAAGAAGCCGAAAAATTACAACAAACGCGGTTTAAGGATTTTAAAGTTGGACTTTTACACGGCAAGATGAAGCCGTCTGAGAAAAATGAAGTAATGCGGAAGTTTAAAAATAAAGAATACGATGTTTTAATATCTACTACGGTAATTGAAGTTGGAATAGATGCGCCTGACGCTACAATTATGATAATACATCATGCTGAAAGATTTGGGTTATCGGCTTTGCATCAACTTAGAGGAAGGATAGGCAGAAGCGCTAAGCAGTCGTATGCATATCTTATAAAAAGTTCAAACAGCGAGAATGCGAATAAACGACTTTCAATAATAACATCTACAAACAATGGGTTTAAAATAGCCGAAGAGGATTTAAAGATGAGAGGTCCAGGCGAGCTTATGGGAACAGTCCAGCACGGATTTCCAGAATTTAAAGCGGGGGATTTAATAAAAGACGCGGATATTATTGAATTTACAAAAAGTCATGCTACAAAAATTATACAAGACGATCCTCTGCTAGTTAAAGAAAGCAATGCTGTTTTAAAAACTCTTATAAATAAACGTTTCTCAAACAAAATCAAACTTATCAACGTCGGCTAATTTTGTATAATATCTCGTATTGCTTTTTGTCATTGCGGCGAAAGTCGGAATTTATGTCGTTGGCGTTGTAGTTTGTTAATGCGATTATAAAACTGTAAATTGAAATATATAAATTTTATGAGTTTAAATGTTTTCTTGGAGCAATATAAAAGAAAGATATACGTCGTCTGGCAGACTTGGATAATTTAAAAAAATTGCCGTCCCTATTTAATCGTAAATGTTTTTAAGCTGGGAGCGTATGCAGCGCGGCTTATAACTATGACTTATGCGATAGCTTTTTTACGATTTTTATTTCAGATACAAAAACGGCAAATGGAAGCAATTGCGCGTTATAGATATGAAAGTTAGTGAGGAATAATCGGGATTAAAGTATGATTAAAATTGTAAATCTTAATAAATCATTCGGCGGGAGGACGTTGCTTGACAATCTTAATTTAAACATAAATGCTAAAGAAAGAGTTGGGATCGTGGGAAGAAATGGCCATGGCAAGACTACTTTATTTAAAATGGTTCTGGGTAAGATGGAGTATGATTCAGGATCTATAAGCATGCCTAAAAATTATAAATTAGGGTATCTTGAGCAGCATATAAATTTCACTCAAAATACGGTTCTTGGCGAAGCTTGTCTTGCTCTATCTGGAGAAGAAAAAGATTCGTCTTGGAAAGCCGAAAAGACTCTTTCGGGACTTGGTTTTTCAGTAAGCGATATGTTAGAAAATCCCGTTGATTTTTCAGGCGGATACAAAATACGTATAAACTTAGCGAAAGTTTTACTATCAGATGCGGATATGCTTATGCTTGACGAGCCAAACAATTATCTTGATATTGTTGCTATAAGATGGCTTAGCGGATTTTTGCGTTCTTGGAAAAGCGAGCTGATGCTTATTACTCACGACAGAAATTTTATGGACGGCGTTATAACGCATTGCGCGGCAATACACAGAACTAAAGCCAGGAAAATTGAAGGTAGTACGCAAAAGCTTTACGAACAAATAGAAAAAGAAGAAGAAATATACGAAAAACAAGATAATCTTGAAAAGAGAATCAAGCAAACAGAACTTTTTATCAGACGCTTTAGAGCAAAGGCAAGACT
>JAITND010000020.1 GCA_031290625.1 Endomicrobium sp.
AAGGCCGTTGTCTTAAAACTCATTAGGCGTTAAACCGTTTAAAGAACTATGCGGTCTTGTTTCGTTGTAATCAAGCCGCCGCTCTTTTATAATTTCTCTTGCTTCCTGCAAATTCAAAAGTCTATGCTCATTTAAGCGTTCTTTCCGTTAAAGCTTTCTATATAGCTGTTTTCTACGGGTTTTGCGGGCTGCGGTTTGACTTTGCTTCAAATGCCCATTCGTCAAGAACTTTGCCCGAAAATCTGGCCCGTTATCTTAGGCAATTTATCGTAACCTTTTAACCGTTCTAAATAGTCTTGCCGCTTTTGCTCCGTCTAAGCATCGCGGCGGCGAGGCGCATATTATTGACCATCGTTATGAGCAGTATAAACTCTACCGCGAAGCATACATTGCGATGCTGCTGTGCGCGTTAACCATAGCTGGGAGCGTTCTTCTTGACCTTTGATATTGACGCGCGTGTCGTTTTGTACAAAAGTATCTGAAAAAGGAAGATTTAATTTTCACAAATATTTCACAATTTCCTTTACCCCCCCCCCCCCCACAGAATAAGTATAATATACGCGCGAAGATTTCGTATATTTCTTGTTTTGCGGGTTTCTTTCTTTTGCTTGCAAAGTCGCATTGCTAGAACCGATAAACTCAGGAAACTTTTCTCAAAAAGTTTATATACTGAGAATCGGCGACACAATTTAGCAATCGCGCTTTCTGCTATACGCGTATACGTGAAGTTCCGCGTGATATAGAGAATATTTTTTAAAGAAAATAGGTGACGTTAAAATATTGAAGCAAATAGCGAGTATGTTGTTAGCGTTAGCGTTGTTGGTTTTGCCCATTATTATATTGTGTGCGCGGTTGGCGTATGTGTCGGCGTGTGTAAGAGGGATAGATTTTTACGACGCCGAGTAATGGGATCAACCAAAGTATTTCGGAAAATCCTTACTTTAACGAACCCCACATATTTTGGACCGCCCAGTCCTGTAAGAATAACTTAGATTAATAATCATTACAGAAAAAGAGTAAATGAGAAATCAGGTTCTGAACTTCAGAACCTGATTTTTTCTAGTTGAAATGAAAGACTTCATCAAAGTCTTGGATATTAAGGCAGTACTAATCTCAGGTATCAAAATGAAGAGAGGCTAAAAACAGCCTCTCTTCGCTTATTTATAAACCTACTATTTG
This sequence comes from Endomicrobium sp., assembly GCA_031290625.1. Lineage (GTDB taxonomy): Bacteria > Elusimicrobiota > Endomicrobiia > Endomicrobiales > Endomicrobiaceae > Endomicrobiellum. The sequence goes on from JAITND010000020.1 coordinate 1,180, forward strand.
GAATATCAAAATTCTGGAGCTGCTGCAATTTCTGTTCTTGCCGAGCCTAACTTTTTTCTTGGCGGCAAAGATTATCTTCAATAAATAAAAGATATTGTCAGCATTCCTGTATTGCGTAAAGATTTTATAATAAATTCTTATCAGATAAAAATCAGATATATGAATCTAAAATTATAGTGGGCGGACACAATTAAATACGTTCTATTTTAGCCAGAGAAGTTTTAAAAGATTTTTTTGAAATAGCAAAGGGACTCGGGATGTCTTGTCTTGTTGAAGTTCATGATGAAAAAGAAATTGAAACGGCGTTAAATATTGGAGCAAAAATAATCAAAAAAAAGTATAATTTGATTACAATTACAGAGTTTGAAAAGGGATTTTAAAATGAGCAATCAAGAAGAAAGCATAAACTTTCCTTTGGTACATAAAGGCAAGGTTAGAAATGTTTATGACTTGGGTCAGAGCTATCTTATAGTGGCTTCTGACAGAGTTTCGGCGTTTGACCATGCGCTTCCTACTCTTATTCCAAATAAGGGCAAAGTTTTGCACAAACTTTCAATGTTTTGGTTTGATTTTGTTCAAGGGATAGTTCCAAACCACATTATCACCGGAGATTTTAATACATTCCCTACAGGGCTTAAGAAATATGAATATTTTCGCGACAGGTCAATGATAGTGAAAAAAGCAAACAGAGTTGATATTGAATGTATTGTCAGAGGCTATTTGGCTGGTTCAGGTTGGAAAGAGTATCAAAAATCTCAAACAGTTTGCGCAATAACCCTTCCCGAAGGACTAAAAGAATCTTCTAAACTTCCAGAACCTATCTTTACTCCGTCAAGCAAGGAAGAAGGCGGTAAACGCGACGAAAATATTTCTTTTGAAGAGACTATAAAAAGAGTGGGTAAGGATACTGCGGAAAGCCTAAAGAGAATTTCAGCAGAGTTGTATAAAAAAGTCGGCGATTATGCGTTGTCAAAAGGCATAATCCTTGCAGATACAAAATTGGAATTTGGTTTTTATGATGATAACCTGATACTTATAGATGAAATTTTTACTCCTGATTCTTCAAGATTTTGGGAAATAAATAAATATGAGGAAGACAAACCTCAAGACAGTCTTGATAAGCAATACATAAGAGATTATCTTGAGAGCATAAAGTGGGATAAGTCTTCCCCCGCTCCGTCTCTTCCAAAAGACGTTGTTGAAAAAACTATGAAAAAATACGTCGGCGCTTATGAAAAATTGACTGGAGAAATTTTTAATGGTTGAGATAGAAATTTTTACAAAAAATGGTTTTAAAGATTCCCGCGGCGAGCATGTATTGTCAGCTATTGCCGGGCTTGGCATTAAAGGCGCGACTAAAGTTGACTATGCTCCTTTGTATATCATAGGCGGAGATATAAGCCAGACTGAAGCCATGACCATAGCTTCAGAATTATTGAGCGATAAAATAACTGAAAAATTTGAAATTAGTTCAAAGCCGCAGTCTGGAAAATCTAAAAATTCCGTTATAGAAGTTTTGTATAAAAAAGGCGTTACCGACACAGTAGCCGAAAGTGTTGTAAAAGCCATAAAAGATTTGGGCATTACTAAAGAAGTCAAAGTTAAAACAGGGCGTAAGTATTACATATACGGCAATTGTTCGCAGGTTATTTTGGATAAAATAGCTGTAAAATTATTAGCCAACGCATTAGTTCAAGAGTATAAAATAAAATGAAAAATAAAACTAATTGCAAAATCATAGAAATATTAAATTTATCAGACAAAGAGTTGATAGAGCTTAGCGCAAAGAACGTTCTTTCTTTATCGCTTGACGAGATGAAAGCGGCGCAAGACTATTTTAAAAAGTTGAAAAGAAATCCCACTGATGTGGAAATGGAGACCATTGCGCAGACATGGAGCGAGCATTGCAAACATAAAACTCTTACCGGGATAATAGAATATACAGAAGAAAAAGGCTCTAAAAAAATAAAAAGAACTTACAACAATCTCTTAAAAGAAACTGTTTTTAAAGCCGCTGTAGAATTAAATAAAAAATGGTGTTTGTCCGTATTTAAAGACAATGCCGGCGTGATAGAGTTTGACTCCAAAAACGGCGTGGCTTTTAAAGTGGAAACGCATAATCACCCGTCGGCTCTTGAGCCGTACGGAGGTTCTGCTACAGGTATAGGCGGCGTTATAAGAGATATTCTAGGAGTAGGTCTTGGAGCAAAACCTTTGGCAAATACAGACGTGTTTTGTTTTGGCAATCCGGATACGAAACCTTCTCAAGTGCCTAAAGGCATGCATCACCCTAAGAGAATAGCCAAAGGCGTTGTCGCAGGCGTAAGAGATTACGGCAATAGAATGGGAATCCCGACCGTAAATGGATCCGTTTATTTTGACGACGGATATATGACAAATCCGCTTGTTTATTGCGGCGCCATGGGAATAATTCCTAAAGATAAGATTGAGAAAAAAGTTAATTCGGGCGATTTGATTTTAATTGTAGGCGGAAGAACAGGCAGAGACGGAATTCACGGAGCCACGTTCTCTTCTATACGACTTAATCAAGAGTCTGACGTCAACGCGGTTCAGATAGGCAACCCGATAGTTGAAAAGAAAGTTTTGGATGCAATGCTTAAAGCTAGAGATTTAAATCTTTATAGAGCCGTTACCGATTGCGGAGCCGGAGGACTTTCTAGCGCTATAGGAGAGCTTGGCGAAAAAACAGGCGTTATTGTTTATTTAGACAAGGTGCCGCTAAAATATGATGGACTTTGTCCGTGGGAAATATGGATTTCTGAGGCTCAAGAGAGAATGGTGTTTGCTGTGCCTCCGAAAAATAAGAAAAAAATAGTTGAACTATTTGAGAAAGAAAATGTTGAAGCGGTATTTGTTGGAGAATTTACAAAAGATAAAAAATTGACGCTAAAATATGACGGCGGTGTTGCGGCAAGTATGGATATGTCTTTCTTGCATGACGGAATTCCAAAACCTACAAGACTTGCTGTTTGCAAAATAAAAGAAGAGAAGGTTCAGAAGCCTGTTAAGATGAATTCGTCCGATCTTTCAAAAGCTTTGAAAGCCGCTCTTTCAGACTTAAACGTATGTTCAAAAGAATGGATTGTAAGGCAGTACGACCACGAAGTGCAAGGTCAAACTATTGTAAAACCGCTGCATGGCGCGAACATAGAAGTTTCAGGTCCTGGCGACGCGGCTGTTATATTTCCTTATACAGCGGCAAAGGGAACTAAAAAGGGAATTGTTTTATCTAACGGATTAAATCCTCAATACGGAAAAATAAATACGTATAAAATGGCTGCTTCTGCCATAGAAGAATCTTTAAGAAATGCTGCGGCTGTTGGCGCAGATGTAGAAAAAATGTCGGTTCTTGACAATTTCTGTTGGGGAGATCCTGACAAACCTGAAATTTTAGGAAGTTTGGTAAGAGCGGCAAACGCTTGTTATGACATGTCAAAAGCTTTTGAAATTCCTTTTATATCTGGTAAAGACAGTTTGCATAACGAGTACTCCATAGGCGGCAAAAAATATTCTATTCCTCCGGCGCTTTTAATATCGGCTATGGGCGTTATAGAAAATGCTGCAAATACAGTTACAATGCCTCTTAAAAATGAAGGAAATAAAATATTTATTCTTGGCGTTACGAGAAACGAGCTGGGCGGTTCCGTTCTTGCAAAGATAAAAAATATTAAAAACGGAATTGTTCCCGCCGCGTATCCAAAAGAATCAAAAGAAATAATGAAGATGATTTATAAGTCTATAAACAATGGCTTAATAGAGTCTTGCCACGATTGTTCGGAAGGCGGACTTGCCGTTGCCGTAAGTGAAATGGCTTTTGCGGGCGATAAAGGCGTGAAAGTTGATATTGACGCAATCAAGACTAAAGGCGAATTAACCGTTGCAGAAACGCTTTTTTCTGAGTCAAATGGTAGGTTTGCGGTTGAAGTAAGATCTGAAAACGAATCTAAGTTCAAAGAAATTTTTAAAAGTTGCGTTTTTGCCGCAATTGGCTGCGTGACAGAAGATAAAAATGTAATTTTTGAAAGCGTAAAAAATAAAATAAAAGTAAAAGAAAAATCAAGAAATCTTTTGAATGCTTGGCGCAATACAATAAATTGGTAAATAAGAAGAATTTTTAACGTTAGGATAAAATATGAAAAAGGTAAAAATATTGATTTTAAGAACCGCTGGCACAAATTGCGACTATGAAACGCAAGCCGCCTTTGAGCTATGCGGAGCAACGGCCGAACGAGTGCATATCAATTCTCTTATCGAAAACAAAAATAAAATTTTTGAATACGACGTTTTAGCTTTTCCGGGAGGATTTTCTTACGGTGACGATATAGCTTCAGGTAAAATATTGGCTAATGAGATCAAAAATAAACTTGGAGATAAAATAAAAAAATTTGCTTTAAGAGGCAAGCCTGTTATAGGCGTATGCAATGGGTTTCAAGTTTTGGTAAAAATGGGATTACTTCCCGACCCTAAACTTTTTGAACAAATTTCAACGCTTTATTACAACGATTCCGATAAGTTTGAATGTCGTTGGGTGTATTTGAAAACCGAAAAGAAAGTTAAGAATGAATCTAACTGTATTTGGACAAAAAATCTTCCCGACGTAATAACATTGCCTGTAGCGCATGGAGAGGGAAAATTTATTCCCATAAATGCCAAGCTATTGGAAGAGCTAAATAAAAATAATCAGATTGTATTCAGATATTCAACCAAAGACGGCGGAACGCCAGAATATCCTTTGGCTCCAAACGGTTCTGTTGAGCGGATAACCGGTATTTGCAATGCGAAAGGAAATGTTTTTGGCCTTATGCCCCACCCTGAAAGATATGTATTTGCTCTTCAACATCCGGCAAGAGAGGGCTGTGACGGCGAATACGGTTGGGGGAAAATAATATTTCAAAACGCTGTTGATTTCGTAAAGTAGTAACGGTAGCGTATTATTGAGATGGATTTATTGTTGTTAAGCCGCGTTTTTGTCGCAGTGACACAACGTTGAGCTGTCTCTGCGGAACCGATCAGATATTGTCCCTATGGGAACGATCAGTCCTGTCCGTGCGGGACCGACCCGCAGTCTTGGACGGTATAGAGCTTCCGGCGTTCGCTGGAATGACGATGAAAAGTTTATCCGGAATGACGATGTTGATTGCCATTAAATACATTATTTTGTAAAATTTATCTAGCTCATTAGGTTCAAAATTTTGCAAAAAAAGACAGCAAAATGGGTTATTGCGTAAACTGTTTTTACCAAGGGGGGATAATAGTCCTGACGAACAAGGAAACGGCAGAATTTTCTGTATGGTAAAAAGAAAGTGGATAACTGAAAATTATTCATGCGGATATTTTACAGAATATGCCGATCTAAGTAAGAAAATACGCAGCCAATTCGCTCTTGAGGTGATAGAAAACTCATTATCTTCAAGCAAAACAAGCAAGGTTGTTAAACAATAGTTGTTAAACATATTGGAAGTCAATGCTGATTACATTTATTCTTGCGTTGGTTTCTTTCGCTTTAGTGGTTAAGTTTTTTGAAAAATATATTTTCTGAATCAAATTTTTATATAGATGGGAGATTGAATGAAAGTGTTGGTTGTAGGTTCCGGAGGTAGGGAGCATGCTATATGTTGGAAATTTGCCAAAAGTTCTAAGATTGAAAAAGTATATTGCGCTCCCGGAAACGGAGGAATATCTCAAGTCGCTGAAAATGTAGACATTACCGTAGATGATTTTAACAGACTTGCTGATTTTGTTAAGGTAAACAATATAAATTTTACTTTTGTAGGTCCAGAAATTCCTTTGTCGTTGGGTATAGTCGATTACTTTAAAGAAAGAGGTTTAAGGATAGTAGGACCTTCTAAAGGCGCTGCAAGATTGGAATCAAGTAAAATATACTCAAAAAAGTTTATGCGTAAATACGGAATTCCTACGGCAGAATATAACAGTTTTTCAAATGTTAACGACGCGTTAAAATTTCTTGAAAGTTGGGAAGCCAATAAGAAAGTTGCGGTTAAAGCCGATGGTCTTGCGGCAGGCAAAGGCGTTTATATGTGTAGCGGTAGAGAAGGTGCCGTAAATGCCGTTAAACAAATGATGGACGAAAAAGTTTTGGGAGCTGCGGGAACCAATGTAATTGTAGAAGAGTATATAGACGGACCGGAACTTTCGTATTTAGTATTTACTGATGGCGAAACTTATTGCGCGATGCCTGCTTCTCAAGACCACAAAAGAATAAACGACAACGATAAAGGACTAAACACTGGCGGCATGGGCGCTTATGCTCCGGCTCCTTTGGCTACAGAAGAATTAAACAAAGAAGTTGATACTATAATTCGCAAAGTTATCGACGGTATTAAAGCAGAGAAACTTGACTACAAGGGCGTTTTGTACATCGGCGTTATTATGAACGGTTCTACGCCTTATGTTTTAGAGTTTAACTGTCGCTTCGGGGATCCGGAAACGCAAGCTATACTTCCTTTGCTTGATATGGATTTTGTTGATATTTGCACGGCAGTTTTAGACAAAAATCTTGCAAACTTAAAAATAAATTGGAAAAAAGATTTTTCAGTTTGCGTAGTTTTAGCCTCTGGAGGTTATCCTGAAAGTTTCAAGAAAGGTTTTGAAATAAAAGGTCTTGAAAATATAAAAGACGCTATAGTGTTCCATGCGGGAACAAAGATAGAAAACGAAAAGTTTGTTACTTCGGGCGGAAGAGTGCTGGGCGTTGTTTCAACTGCTTCCGATATAAAAAACGCCATAGACAAAGTTTATTCAAATGTCTCTATGATAAATTTTGAGGGAGTTCGCTATAGGAAAGATATTGCATGGAGGGCTTTAAATGGAAAACAGGACTGATGTTGCAATTATCGCAGGTTCAGGTTTGGATTTAGCTTTAGTTGGCGAAACAGTTAAAGTTTTAGATGAGTTTAAGCTCTCATACAGTTTGAACGTCGCTTCGGCGCACAGAACAGCCGAGCATTTAAAGCAGTGCGTAGAAGGAGCGGAAAGTTCCGGTGCGAAAGTTTTTATAGCAGTAGCGGGTATGTCTGCTGCTCTTCCTGGAGTTATCGCTTCGGAAACTATTCTTCCAGTAATAGGAGTTCCTGTAGAGCGCGAGCATTTGGCAGGTTTTGACGCTTTGTTATCCATAACGCAAATGCCTAAAGGCGTGCCTGTGGCCGCTGTTGCCGTAGGCAAAGCCGGCGCAATAAACGCAGCGATTTTGGCTGTTCAAATCATTGCTATAAGTGACGACATTTTGAAAGAAAAATTGAAATCTTACAAAGTTAAACTTGCTGAACTTGTCGTAAAAGAAGACCTTAAACTTCAAAAAGACGGTTTAGAAAAATATATAACAGGTTTAAAAAAATAAAATGGCGGAAATTATATTAGACGCTAGCGCCTTTCAAGACGCGATAAGAGCGATTTCTACAAAGATTTTTGGCGACAATCGCAATATAAGCGATTTTGCTGTTGTCGGGATACAAAGCAAAGGAGTGTTTCTTGCAAAGAGAATCATTTCTGAAATTGCTAATCTTGCCAATGTAAAAGAATCTGAAATTCTATTTGGAACTTTAGATATCACTCTTCATAGAGACGATCTTGATGATTTTGAATCTGATATGCCTATCATAAAAGATACGGTTATGCCATTTGATTTAAACAGAAAAAGTATAATTTTGGTTGACGACGTCCTTTATACAGGAAGAACAGTAAGAGCGGCGCTTGACGTTCTTACTGATTTTGGCAGGCCTAAATCCATTCAACTTGCGGTTTTAGTCGATAGGGGTTTTAGGGAGCTGCCTATAGAGGCTAAATATGTTGGAGTTAAATACGAAAGTAAAAAATTTATAAAAGTTGATTGTAAGGAAGCGGACGGCGAAGATAAAGTTCTTGTAAGTTAGCAGTTTTTAAACGTGGTATATAGACAACCATATATAAACAGAGGAGCAAAGATGTCCCTTAACTGCAAAGACTTGCTTGGTCTTGAGCATTTGGATAAAAAAGACTTACAGACAATTTTAGACACAGTAAAACCCTTTAAAAGTCTTTTCACGAGATCTGTTAAAAAAGCTCCAACTTTGATTGGAAAGACGGCAGTAACGCTTTTTTATGAGCCTTCGACTCGTACAAGGAATTCTTTTGAAATTGCTGCAAAAAGGCTTTCGGCAGACGTCGTAAATGTCGCGGTTAGCGCTTCAAGTGTAGTTAAGGGCGAAAGTTTAATAGATACGGGCAAAACGCTTGAAGCTATGAAAGCCGATTATATAATTATCAGGCATTCGCTGGCTGGAGCGCCGGATATTCTGGCGAGAAATCTTAACGCTTCAATAATAAATGCAGGCGACGGTTTTCACGAGCACCCGACGCAGGGGCTTCTTGATTTGTATACGATGTATGAGAAAAAGAAAAAAATTGAAGGTTTAAAAGTGCTTCTCATTGGCGATATTGCTCATTCAAGAGTCGCAAAATCTAATATTTGGGCGTTGACTAAAATGGGCGCTGAAGTCGCGGTGTCGGGACCGCCCACTTTAATCCCTGAAAATATAAAAGATTTGGGCGTCAAAATATATTATGATTTAGACGAAGCGGTAAAAAAAGCGGACGTAGTAAATATCTTAAGAATACAGCTTGAACGCCAGCAAGAAAATTTGTTCCCGTCAGTTCGCGAGTACGTAGAATTATACCAATTAACAAAAGAAAGACTTGGCAAAGCAAAACCAGGAGTTTTAATTATGCATCCTGGACCCATGAACAGGGGTATAGAGATTTCTTCCGAAGTAGCCGACAGCCCAAATGCGGTAATCAACGAGCAGGTAACAAATGGAATAGCTGTCAGAATGGCAGTTTTATATCTTTTGAAAAAGAGGAAAGATGCGTCTTCAAATTAAAAATATAAGAATTGTCGATCCGTCTCGGAATAAAGATGCTGTCGGCGATATTTTTATTGAAAACGGCAAAATAGTTTCAAAGTTCTCTGGATACGGCAAATTCGAAATTATTGACGGGAGCGGTAAAATTGCAGCGCCCGGTTTAATAGACGTCCATGCTCACTTGAGAGAACCAGGTCAAGAGGGTAAAGAGACAATTTATACAGGCACGCGGTCGGCTGCAAAAGGCGGAATTACTACTGTTTTGTGCATGCCTAATACTAAACCTCCAATAGATAACGCCCCGACTGTTGAATTTATTATCTTCAAGGCTCAAAAAGAAGGTATTGTAAACGTTTTTCCGATAGGGTGCGCAACGAGAGGTTCTTTAGGAGTTGAACTTTCGGAAATTGGAGTTCTAAAGAAAGCTGGGATTGTCGCTGTAAGCGACGATGGTCTTCCTATAATGAGTTCTCAGATAATGCGTAGAACTTTGGAGTATACCAAGATGTTTAAGATTCCTGTTATTTCCCACAGCGAAGATAAGGAACTTAGCAAAAACGGGTCAATGAACGAAGGCAAAAATTCAATGATATTGGGTATTAGAGGCATACCAAAACAAGCGGAAGAAGTCATGATAAGCCGCGACATAATGCTAGCCGAGCTTACTGGCGGTTATCTGCATATAGCCCATGTTTCAACGGAAGGTTCTGTTGATTTGGTAAGGCAAGCTAAAAAGAAAGGCGTAAAAATTACTGCGGAAACTTGTCCTCATTATTTCACGTTAACTGACGACATTGTTAAAGTCTATGACGCCAATACTAAAATGAATCCTCCTTTAAGAGAAAAAAGAGACGTAGAAGCTATAAAGAAAGGGCTGGCAGACGGTACGATAGACTGTATAGCTACCGACCATGCTCCGCATACGCAGGAAGAAAAGAACAGAGAATTTGATTTAGCGCCTTTTGGCGTTATAGGGTTTGAAACTATGTTAAGTTTGGTTTTAAACGAGCTTGTAGACAAAGGCGTTTTAAGCCTTTCTGAAGCTGTTGCCAAGATGGCTTTAAATCCTGCAAAAATCTTTAATCTTGAAGGCAGGGGTTCTCTCAAAGAAGGCAGTGTTGCCGATATAACAATAATAGATACTAAATATTCTTATGAGTTTACTAAAGAAAGTATATTTTCAAAAAGCAAGAATTCGCCTTTTATAGGAAGAAAGTTTAAAGGCATCGCCGTTATGACTATAGTAGGCGGCAACATAGTCTGGCGGAAATAATAACGAGGATCAAGAGTGCGTACATCTAAGAGATTTGATAAAAGTTATGAGATAATTTCAAATAAAGAAGTTTGCGCGAGTTATTTTGAATTAAAAGTTAAAGCGGACGATGTTGTAAAACATTGTTATCCGGGTCAATTTTTTATGATAGAAGTTCCCGGAGTTTTTTTACGTAGACCAATAAGCGTCCACGATGTTAAAAAAGATACGTTAAGTTTTTTATACAAAGTCGTTGGTAAAGGAACGACTATGCTCTCAAAGATTTCTACTGGAGCAATACGGCTTTTAGGACCGTTAGGCAAAGGGTATGATTTAGAGACTTGCAAAGATTTTAACCATGTTATTGTTGCTGGCGGTACAGGAATAGCGTCGGTTCATTTTCTTGCCGCGAAATTAAACAAGAAAGGAACATTGTACTACGGCGCTCGTTCCCAAAGAGATTTGTTGTGTCTTGATAAATTTGAGAATCTTGGTTGGAAAATAAAAGTCTCAACGGAAGACGGTTTAAAAGGATCTAAAGGTTATATAACGGACGTATTGCAAAAAAATTTGAAATCTGAGGATGTAATATTTGTTTGCGGTCCCACTCCAATGTTAAAAAAAGTTTTAGGGATTGCCAAGAATAAGAATGTAAAAGGTTTTGTATCATTGGAAGAAAAAATGGCATGCGGATTAGGCAATTGCCAAGGCTGCGCCGTAAAAATAAACGGCGAGTATAAAATGGTTTGTAAAGACGGTCCTGTTTTTAAAATAGAACAAGTGGAATTGTAAAATGCTGAGGGTAAGCTTATGAAATCTTGCGAATGCGGTTCAACAGAGTTTGTTTCAAATTTAAATAGTTATGATATCTTTGAATTAGTTGATGGCAAATTGGAATTTCAGAGAAGTGAATTTATAGATGATAAAAAAGAAATTTTTTGTCGGGAATGCGGCAAAAAATTACAAGTTGGATTGTAATGAAAAAATATTATTTGGGGGAAAATTTTACATTGTATAATGGCGATTGTATTGAAGTTTTAAAATTATTGACGGCAAATTCCGTAGATATGATATTTGCGGATCCTCCTTATTTTTTGTCAGGCGGTTCTTTTACATGTCATGCGGGAAGACGCGTCAGCGTCAAAAAAGGTGATTGGGATTTAGGCGGCGGCGCGCAAAAAAATTTAGAGTTTCACATTGAATGGTTGAAAGCTTGTAAAAAAGTTCTAAAACCAAACGGCGCTATTTGGGTTAGCGGGACATATCATTCCATTTATCAGTGCGGCGTGGCTTTAGAGATTAATGGGTATCATTTTTTAAACGACATTGCTTGGTTTAAACCTAATGCCGCGCCAAATTTAAGTTGTCGTTTTTTTACTGCAAGTCACGAAACTTTAATATGGGCGAGAAAAGAAAAAAAAAGTAAGCATATATTTAATTATGATTTAATGAAAAATGGAAAGTGGAAAGAAGATGTATTGAAAAAAGATGGTTCGCAAATGAGAAGCGTATGGTCTATAGGCGCGCCAAAACCGTCTGAAAAAACATTTGGGAAACACCCTACGCAAAAGCCTTTGGACTTGTTGAGGAGAATCGTTTTGGCGAGTACAAATGAAGGAGATATTGTGCTTGATCCTTTCGCAGGCAGTTCAACAACCGGAATCGCGTCGGTCATCAATGATAGAGTTTTTATAGGCATTGATAAAGAAAAGCGATACTTAGATTTGTCCATAAAAAGATTTGAGAATTTAAGATTGAACGGCTATAAAGTAAATACTATAGAAAATAGTAAGATAAATTATAATTCCGTACAGCCTTTTTTACTTGAATCTAAAGTAAAGTATGTAAGTAAAAACAAAAATATGCAAGGAAATAATTCAAAAAAAGGTAAAAATAATGGCTAATAGTAAGTCTTGGCTAAAAATTTGTAATGATTATAAAATACTCAAGCATGATTTTAATAAAGCACCTTTCTTGTTAAGCGCAAAACAGATAAAAAACTCATGTCAAAAATTTAAAGAAACAAGCGAAAAAGAAGTTCGTATTTTATGCAAACAGGATACAAGAGAAGAAAGACCTAATGTTTTTGTTGATAATAATTTGTTTTTATTGCCAATAAAAAACGGTTTTTACAATATCATAAGAGGTGAAGGATATGTTAATATTTCTGGAATAAACAAAAGGACAAAAATATATTCGTCTAAACTTGATTTTGTTTTGGAAACATCCAAAATAGGCAATTCAGAAATGCAACATTTAGATTATGCTTATGCGAGCAGTTTAATTCGTACTTTTATGAACGATACTTCATTGGTTTTAACTATACGAGGCAGGAAATATACTCCTTCGTTTAGTTTTAATGTTAATAAGCAAAAGATAAATGTAAATAGCGTCCAGACAGAAGTAGATGCTGGTTATGAGGGTAAAGAGCAAGTAGTTTTAATTGAAGCAAAATCTTTTGCGACTACAAATGTAATTATTCGCCAGCTATTTTATCCTTACAGACAATGGCAGGAAATAACAAAAAAGAAAGTAATCGCGTTGTTTTTTGAAAAGACGATAAAAAACAATGTTTATTCAATATGGCAGTTTGAATTTACAAATCCCAATGATTATAACAGCATTAGACTTGTTCATTGTGAAAAGTTTGAGATAGTGGAATAATATGAAACCTGATTTGAGTATAGATTTTGCTGGAATTAAGTTTAAGAACCCTGTGTTTACAGCTTCGGGGACTTTTGGTTATGGTTATGAGCTTGCCGATTTGATATCTTTGGAAAAACTTGGAGCGATTGTAACAAAGACTATAACGTTGGAGCCTCGCTTCGGCAATGTTCAACCGAGAATTGCCGAAGTTGCTTCAGGAATGTTAAATACAATAGGTTTGCAAAATATAGGCGTTAAAGCTTTTGTTGAGGAGCCTCTTGATAATTTGTGTAAAATAGGCGTCCCTGTTATGGTAAGCGTTGCAGGAGCCGCGGTAAACGAGTATGTTGAAACTGTAAAGACGTTAAGCGCGCGTTCAGGCGTGTCCGCAATAGAGTTGAACTTGTCTTGCCCGAATTTAAAAAAGAACATAGTATGCCACGATTTGCCTTTAATGCAGGATGTTGTTAAAAGCGTAAAGAAAGTTGCAAAAGTTCCCGTTATTGCAAAACTGTCTCCGCTTGTTGCTGATATTTCCGAGTTTGCATTGGCGGCTCAAAATGCGGGAGCAGACGGCGTAACTTTGGCAAACGCTTATCCTGCGATGGCTATAGACATAAAAACTTTTAAACCAAAACTTTCCACAGTTAAAGGCGGAATGTCTGGAACTTGCGTAAAACCTATGTCGGTACGGTGTGTGTACGACGCGTATCAAAATATAAAAATACCTATAATAGGTTGCGGTGGCATAATGATCGGGGAAGACGCCGTTGAATTCATGCTTGCAGGCGCATCTGTTATAAGCGTTGGCAGCGCAAGTTTGCTTTCTCCGGAAAATCTGATAAAAATTATTGATGGAATTGAAGAAATATTGAAAGAGAAAAACATAAAATCTGTAAGAGATATAATAGGCGTTGCCCATGCTGCAAGAAACGCTTGTTAGGTTTAAGTTAAGGGGATATAATGAAGAAGACAATACTAGCTTTAGACGTTTACGACTTTCAAAAAGCTGAGAAGCTTGTAAAAGAAACAAGTCCATACATAGATGTCTACAAAGTTGGTCCTATTTTATTTCTGCAGTCGGGAAAAGAAATAATAAAAATGATAAAAGACAACGGCAAAGAAGTTTTTTTGGATTTAAAATTCCACGATATTCCCGCCACAGTGAAGCGTTCCGTAGAGTCGGCGAAAGATTTGGGCGTTTTTAGTTTAACGGTCCACTCAATCGGCGGAGAAGAAATGCTCAAAGCCGCCTCTTCTGTTGAAAATAGGCCTAAAATATGGGCCGTAACCGTTTTAACAAGTCAGATTACCACGCCCGAAGAAGTTGTAAGAAGAGCAAAACTTACAAAGACATGCGGTATAGACGGCGTAATATCGTCGCCGCTTGAAATATCTTTAATTAAAAATGAATGCGGTAAAAATTTTAACGTGGTAACTCCCGGCATCAGACCAGCAAAAGCAAACGACGACCAAAAAAGAGTCGCCACGTCTGAAATGGCGATAAAAGAAGGCGCGGATTTTATAGTGGTTGGCAGACCTATATTAGAAGCTGAAAATCCCGCTCAAGCCGCTAAAAATATTTATGAGAGCGCATTGATACAATGAGATTGACATTAAAAAAATCAAAAAAGTTGTTTGTTGATGGATTAAAAACAGGTCTTTTGCTACAAATTATCGGAATAGGTCCTATTTGTCTGTTAGTTTTTCGTTTGTCTCTCTCTTTGCCTTTAAGCAAATTGATTATAGGCATTATAGGAATAACTCTTGCCGATATTATTTATATAAGTCTGGCTGTCCTTTCAATTTCTGCCGTTATAAAGAAATTAAAGCCTTATCAGAGAATTTTTGACGTTGTTATCGGAGCGGTTCTGATTATATTTGGGGTGTTGTTTATAACGGCGGGGCGCGCGATAGATTATTCTTCATTTCATCAAGGTCATGATTTATTTTTGTGGCTGTTTGGGTTGACTATTGCAAATCCTATAACCATTTTGTTTATTACCGGGATTTTTTCTCTTGAAATAAGCAAGCGAAATATGGATTTAAAAGAATCCGGTATTTTTGCTTTTGGATTTTTGCTTGGGACTCCGATATTTATGATTTTTATTTGTTTGGTTGGCAGTATTGCCGGAAAAGTTTTGCCTAACGTTTTTGTACAAATGATAAATGCGATTATGGGTTGCGTATTGATATTTTTGGGCGTAAGAAGCGTAAGAAATAAAGAAGCGAAGGATATGGAAGATGCTACGGGAAGATGTAAGAGAACTATTCAAAAAAAATAATGCTCTTTTAAATGGACATTTTAAATTATCCAGCGGTTTACATTCGGATACGTATTTCCAGTCGGCTTTAATTTTACAACATCCTAAAGAAGCGGAAAGACTTGGCGAAGAACTTGCAAAAAAAATAAGAGAAAACAACGTAAAAGTTGATGCGGTTGTTTCTCCTGCAACGGGCGGTGTTGTTATTGGTCAGGAAATGGGCGGAGCTTTAGGCGTAAGAGCCATATTTACCGAAAGAGTCGGCGGTAAAGTTCTCTTGCGAAGAGGGTTTTCGGTAAATGAAAACGAAAAAGTTTTAGTGGTGGAAGACGTTATAACTACCGGTCTTTCAACCAGAGAGGTTATAGAAATGTTGAAAGCAAATGGCGCGCAAGTCGTTGCGGTTGCGTCTCTTGTTGACAGAAGCGCAGGTAAGGTTGATTTTGGCGTTCCGAGATTTTCTCTCTTAAGTTTGGAAGTAAAGAGTTATAAAGAAGAAGACTGCCCTATGTGTAAAAAGGGCGGCGTTGCAGTTAAACATGGAAGCCGTAAATAAGTTTTTTAAGGTTTGTTAAAAAAGAATATTTTATGCATGCGATTAAGATTATAAGGGAGCGGTTGATGGAAACAGAAGTAATTAACGGTTTATTAACTTTAAAAATCAATATGATACAAGCTGTCGCTTTGAGCGTCATAATGTATTATTTTGGAATTTTTCTAAGAAGTAAGATTAGATTTTTTGTAAAACTTTCTATTCCTGCGTCGGCTATAGGCGGTTTAAGTATCGCTATAGTCGCGGCGTTTTTACAGTACAATCATATTCTTAAAGTTCAGTTTGATTCAACGTTGCAAAATCTGCTTATGATTATGTTTTTCTGTACTATAGGAATGAACGCTACCTATAAGTTGTTGATGAACGGCGGGTTGATGATAGTCGCATTTTTGTCGGTTTGTTCTTTTCTTGCCGTGTTGCAAAACGTAGCCGGCGTTTGTATTGCAAAGATATTTAATCTAAATCCTCTTTTAGGGATAGTAGGCGGATCAATGTCTATGGCTGGCGGTTTGGGAACGGCTGGAACGTTTGGCAGTTTCTTTGAAAATACTTTAGGCGTTAATAGCGCTGCGACGGCAGGTATTGCCTGCGCTACGTTTGGTATGGTCGCTGGCTCTGCAGTCGGCGGACCTTTAGCGGAGTGGATTATCAAGAGACATAAAGTTATTACGCCTCGCGCCGAACTTAATGATCAAGCTGAAATTGATACTGAATCGCAATCTTCCGAATACGAAGAAGTCGGAGATTTTGCTCAAGAAGAAGGCGTTATACCAACCCCTTCCTACGAAGAGGAAGAAGACGTAGTAAGCGGTCCGCGTTTGATGAGGAATCTTGCATGGCTTTTGACTGCTATGGGCATTGGTTCAGTTTTAAGTTTTTATTTTGGTAAAGCAGGCATAGTCTTACCTTCGTACTTAGTTACGATGATAGCGGCTGTTGTTATCCGCAACATAGGCGACGTAACAAAAATATTTGAATTAGATACTAAAACCGTCGGTATGATATCAGATGTCTCTCTTGCTATTTTTGTTACAATGGCTATAAGTTCTTTAAAGTTATGTCGCTTGATGGATTTGGCTTTGCCAATAATCGCTATGCTTGTTATTCAGATAATTTTAGTATTACTTGTAGCTTATTTCTTTGTATATAAGCTTCTTGGGAAAAATTACAATTCTACGGTTATGGCTGCCGGCTTTGCGGGTTTTGGTTTAGGCGCAATGCCTAACGCATTGTCAAATATGCAGGTTGTTACTAAAGAACACGGCTACTCAATGAAAGCATTTTTGGTTGTTCCAATAGTAGGTTGCTTTTTGGTAGATTTCACAAACGCAATACTTATAACTTTTTTCGCGAATATACTTAGATAGAGGGAAAAATATGCCTATTACGTATAAAGACGCGGGGGTAAATATTGACGCTGGAAACGATTTAGTAAAAAAACTTAAGAAAAAACTCCCGAAAATCGGCGGTTTTGGCGGATTGTTTCCGATAAACGGAACAAAATATAATCTAGTTAGTTCAACGGACGGCGTTGGGACAAAATTGAAACTAGCTTTTTTGTTTAACAAACGCGATACGATCGGCATAGATTTAGTCGCTATGAACGTGAACGATTTAATATGCGTCGGCGCAAAGCCTCTTTTCTTTTTAGATTACTTTGCTTGCGGAAAGCTAAACGTAGGTCAAGCAGAGCAAGTTATAAAAGGCATAGCCAAAGGCTGCGAGTTGTCAGGATCTTCTCTTATAGGCGGAGAAACCGCTGAAATGCCGGGTTTTTATAAAGACGGCGAGTACGACTTAGCTGGTTTTTCAGTCGGAATAATTGAAAAAGGAAAAGAGATAAACGGAAAGAAGATAAAGCCTGGCGACGTTATAATAGGTCTTCCTTCAAGCGGTCCGCACTCAAACGGTTATTCTCTTATAAGGAAAGTCTTTTCCGACGCTGAACTAAAAAAGTATTCAAAACAATTGCTTGCTCCGACAAAAATTTATGTTAGAGAAGTTTTGGCGGCCTTGGCGAAGTTTAATTCAAAAAGTCAAAATATAGTCGGCATAGCCCATATTACCGGCGGAAGTTTTTACGATAAAATAGAAAGAATCCTTCCAGAAAATATAAGAGTTATTATTGAAAAGAACTCTTGGAAAGTTCCTGAAATTTTTAAACTTGTTCAAGAAAAAGGAAATGTTGCGCAAGAGGATATTTATAGAACTCTTAACATGGGGATAGGAATGGTTTTGATTGTTCGTCCCGGCGCCGCTTCGCGAGTTAAAAAGTTTTTCAAAGGTGCTAAAGCCATAGGTTGCGTTAAGAAAGGCGATAAAGGCGTTGAGATTATATGACGAGACTTGCGATTTTAGCTTCAGGCGGCGGCTCTAATATGCAAACTATAGTAGATGCGCATAAGTCTGGCATATTAAAAGGTTTAGCCGAAGTTGTTTTGGTAATTTCAAATAATGCGAATGCGTTTGTTTTACAAAGAGCAAAAAAAGAAAATATAAAATCCGTTTATATAGAGAGAAAAAATTTTAAAGACGAAGAATATTTTAACAAGGATATTCTTTCCCAACTGCAAGGCGCAAAGACGGACATGGTTTGCCTCGCAGGCTACTTGAGAATGACAGGGCGAGATATATTAAGGGAATATAAAGGTAAAATATTAAACATTCATCCCGCTCTTCTTCCTAAATTCGGCGGAAAAGGCATGTATGGGCGTTATGTCCATGAGGCTGTTGTAAAAGCAGGCGAAAAGAAGTCGGGAGCAACCGTGCATTTTGTAAATGAAGAATACGATTCCGGGAAAATTATTCTACAAAAAGAAGTGGCGATTTCTGAGAAAGATACGCCTGAAGATGTGGCGAGAAGAGTTTTAGAAATAGAGCGTCAAATATATCCGCGGGCAATTAAAAAAGTTATAGAAGAAAATTTAAGAGGCTAAAAATGATTTCTCGTTATACTAAGCCGGAAATGGCTGCAGTTTGGTCGGATGAAAATAGATTTAAAAAAATGCTTGAAGTTGAAATTTTTGCAGCTGAAGCTATGGCAAAGTTAGGCGCAGTTCCCAAAAAAGCTGTGGATACTGTAAAGAAAAAAGCAAAAGTAAACGTTGATAGAATAGCCGAGATAGAGCTTACTGTTAAGCACGACGTCATAGCGTTTTTAACATCTGTTGCGGAAACTGTCGGTCCTGAAGGTCGCTTTTTGCATTTAGGCATGACGTCTTCCGATGTATTGGACACCGCTACAGGCGCTCAGCTTAGACAGTCGACAAAACTCCTTATAGAAGAAACAAAAAAATTGTCCGTTATAACGTCCAAATTGGCGAAGAAATACAAAATGACTCCTGTGATGGGCAGAACTCACGGCGTTCACGCCGAACCCATGACTTTTGGGTTAAAAGCGGCTTCGTGGCGCGGTGAAATTACGAGGTCTTTGGACAGATTGAATTTTGCTCTTGAGACTGTAAGCTATGGTAAAATTTCCGGGGCTGTCGGCGCTATGGCTCATTTGGATCCTAGTGTTGAGAAGTATGTATGCCAAAAAATGGGATTAAAGCCCGAACCTGTTTCTACGCAAATTGTTCCTCGCGACAGGCATTCTATTTATTTTTCAACTTTAGCCCATGTCGGAGCGTGTCTTGAAAGAATTGCTGTTGAAATAAGACATTTACAAAGAACGGAAGTAGCGGAAGCGGAAGAGCCGTTTACGAAAGGACAAAGAGGTTCGTCGGCTATGCCGCATAAAAGAAATCCTATAATTTCAGAAAACATCTGCGGACTTGCCCGCCTTTTAAGAGGTTATGCCGTTACCGCTATGGAAAATATTGCTTTGTGGCATGAGCGCGACATAAGCCATTCTTCCACGGAAAGAATTATGTTCCCCGATGCTTCAATAGTTTTGCACTACATGCTTGTCAGAATGCAAGGTTTGTTGTCAGGCCTTAACGTTTATCCTAAAAACATGCGGATAAATATGGATACTACAAAAGATATTATATTTTCAGGGACCGTGATCCTTTCGTTGGTAGACAAAGGCGTTTCCAGAGAAGACGCTTATGCAATGACGCAGACCGCGGCGTTTGATGCGAGGGATAACAAAGTGTCTTTTGAAGAAGCATGCCTTAGGAGTCAAGAAATAAAGAAATATATGAAGCCAGAAGAAATAAAAAAGGATTGTGACGTAAAGTCTCAGTTTAAGAATATTAATTATATTTTCAAACGAGCGTTAAAAAAATAAGCCGGCGTAATAAGTAAGAAAATTTGTCGTTTGGTAGTAATTGGAAAAAACTTTTCTATAAAATTAATTATTACCATACTATTAACAAAGATTCTCGCGTTAAAATTTACGCGAGAGCGGGTGTATTGAAAGATAGTTATGTTATAATAATCGACATATATAAAGTAACTTGTCGAGGGGAAAATTATGATTAGGTTTAGTACTGCGGGGGAATCGCACGGAGAAGCTTTGGTGGCAATTGTTGAGGGGATTCCCGCCGGACTTATCATAGACGTTGACAATATAAATTTAGATCTTGCCAGAAGACAAAAAGGTTACGGCAGGGGCAAAAGAATGAACATAGAAACTGATAAGGTAAAAATTTTATCCGGCGTTCGCCGCTACAGGGCTTTAGGTTCTCCAATAGCTATGCTTATTTTCAATAAAGATTTTGAAAATTGGATAGAAATAATGTCGCCTGTTTCAAACGAATCTGGCAATGAACCGCTTTTAAGACCGCGCCCTGGCCATGCGGATTTGCCGGGTCTTATGAAATATGGTTTAAAAGATTTTAGGGATATTCTTGAAAGAGCGTCCGCTAGAGAAACAGCGGCTAGAGCGGCGTCCGGAGCCGTATGCAAAGCTTTTCTAAAGGAGTTTGGGATAAGCGTTATGTCTTATACTTCTCAAATCGGGAGCGTTGCTGTGAAAAACGGTTTGATTGAAGATGAAAAGTTTTGGAGTAATGTTGAAAGTTCCGAAGTGAGATCTCCAGATATTGAAGCTGATAAGAAAATGCGAGAGTTGATAGACGAAGCTTCTTTAAAGGGCGATACGCTTGGCGGTAAGATTGTAGTTGTAGCTAAGAATGTTCCGGTTGGTCTTGGAAGCCACGTGCAGTATGATTTAAAACTTGACGGACGTTTTGCCCAAGCCTTAATTTCTATTCAGGCTGTAAAGGTTGTTGAGTTTGGATATGGGGTCAAACTTGCGGAACTTTTCGGTTCAAAAGCTCACGACGAGATTTTCTACGATAAAACAAAAGGTTTTTACAGAGAAACTAACAGAGCGGGCGGCATAGAAGGAGGAATGAGCAACGGCGAGCCTATAGTTATAACTTGTACGATGAAACCGATACCTTCGCTTGTAAATTCTCTTAATTCAGTAAATCTAAAAACAAAAGAATCGACAAAAGCTGAAACTGTTAGAAGCGACGTTTGCGCGGTTCCCGCTGCGGGCGTCGTTGCTGAAGCTGCGGTTGCCATAGAGCTTGCTAATGCTTTAACAGAAAAATTTGGCGGCGATTCTATTGAAGATATTAAGAAAAGAGTAAACGATTACAAAGAAAGGATAAAATCCGTATAATGAATTTAGTTCTAACAGGTTTTATGGGCGTCGGGAAGTCTGTTACCGGGAAGATTCTTTCAAAAGAACTTCGCAGGAATTTTTTTGATACCGACGCTTTGATAGAGAAAAAAATAGGGCTTTCAATAAATATGATTTTTGAAAAGTTCGGCGAGAAAGAGTTTAGGCGGATGGAGTCGGAAGTTATAAGGACTTTATCGCGAGAGGATTCCTCCGTAATATCTTGCGGTGGCGGGGTCGTTGTTAATCCATCAAACATTAAGCTTTTAGGAAATAAGGGAATAATAATAAATCTTTATGCTTCGCCCGAAGCGATATACGACAGAATCAAATCCGACTTGACAAGACCTCTCTTAAAGCGCGAAAATCCTTTAGATGAAATAAAAAGACTTTTAGAATTGAGAAAAGAAGTATATTCGGACTGCGATTATGCTTTTAACACTGACGGGTTGACGTCGCGGCAAGTTGTAAATAATATTTTAAGCGTTATAGACAAACTTCTAATCGGTTTTTCCAAAGCTGGAAATTGATTTTAGACGCTGTAAAGTTATATAATTCAGACATACTGACAGGAGATATGGATGTTGAAGAAGATATCGGGATCGTTTGTCGCAGTCTTATTTTGCGTTTCTTTTCTTTATGCCGGCAAACCGTACGTAATTGATACGCCGACTACGGGGATATTAAGTTACGGTTCGTACAGCGCCGACTTCAGGTGTTTCTCGCGCGGAAATGTGATTTCAGAAATTAATTTTGGCGTTTTCAAGCCCTTGGATTTAGGGGTGTCTTGGGAATTAGATAGATTTATTGGCGACGAAAACATAAAAGCGGCGGTTCCCTCTCTCCATGTAAAACTTAGCCTTTACGGAGGAAGTATGACCTTGCCCGGATTTGCTTTAGGCTATGACGGACAGGGAACTTTTATAAATGGAGATTGTGACGGCGGATATATGCAAAGATGCAAAGGGACATATTTTGTCGTCGGAAGAGAATTTTTTATTGAAGGTTTAATATTCAACTTAGGCATTAATGTGAACGATTTTTCTAACCCAAAAGTTTATTGGTTTTCAAACGCAACGGTGCCTTTATATAAAGAATTTGTATCTTTTATGCTTGAGTATGACAACGTTAACTATTTTCCTGAGGCAAGGCTTAACTGCGGTTTAAGGTTTTCCGTGTCGGAATATTTAGATATAGATTGCATTGTAAGAGATTGTTTGGGTAAAAAAGACGCGAAAAGATTCCCAAATGAAAGAGAGTTAAAGATAAGTTATTTAGGTAAATTTTAGCTTAGGCAGTTTATAAAGAATGAGGATAAATGGACATAACTTTTGATTTTGAACATTCTATAGTGGAAATTGACAAAAGAATTAAAGAATTAAAAAAATCCGCTCGGGAACAGAACGTAGATTTGTCGGAACAGATTAGAAATCTTGAGAAAACAAGAGACGAGTTGAAACAAAAAATTTACGGATCGATATCCCCATGGCAGCGCATACAAATTGCCAGACATCCGCAGAGACCATATTCGCAAGACTATATAAAACTTATTTTTGAAAATTTTGTTGAACTTCATGGCGACAGAAGTTTTGGCGATGATCCCGCCGTTTTATGCGGAATCGCCGAGCTTGACGAGAAACCAGTAGCTATAATAGGGCATCAAAAAGGCAGAACTCTTGAAGAAAACATAGACAGAAATTTTGGCATGGCTCACCCTGAAGGTTATAGAAAGGCTATGAGGATAATGAAGCTTGCCGAAAAGTTTAATCGTTCTATAATAACATTCATAGATACTCCCGGAGCTTATCCCGGCATTGCCGCTGAAGAAAGAGGACAGGCCGAAGCCATTGCAAGAAATTTAAGAGAAATGTCTAGCGTAAAAGTTCCGATTATAACGGTTGTTATCGGCGAAGGCGGTTCCGGCGGCGCTTTAGGGATAGGCGTTTCAAACAAAGTGTTGTGTTTGGAGAATTCTTATTATTCTGTTATATCTCCCGAAGGCTGCGCCTCTATACTTTTCAGAGACAGTTCAAAAGCTACAGACGCGGCGGACTCTTTAAAACTTATTTCAAAAGATTTGCTTAAATTAAAAGTTATAGATGAAGTAATAAAAGAACCTCTAGGCGGGGCGCATTATAATCATGCCAAGACTGCTGCAAATATAAAAACAGTTTTGATCAAATATCTTAAATCTTATAATGGAATGAATAACAAAAAAGTTGTTCAAGAAAGGTATTTGAGATTTAGAAATATGGGAATTTATGAGAGAACTTCATCTAAAAAAAACAACAAGAAGAAGTTGAAAAAAGAATAGGAGGATTATATGGCATTGTCGGCGGCAAAGCAGATTTTAGAAGAAGCGAGAAAGAAAGAGTACGGAGTCGGAGCGTACAACGTCAATAACATGGAACAGATTCAGGCTATTATGACCGCTGCAAAAGAGACGCAGTCTCCCGTAATTATTCAAGCCAGCAGAGGCGCTTTAAAATATTCCAACTTTACTTATTTGGGTTATTTAATGAAAGCTGCCGTTATTGAAAATCCTGATATTCCTGTCGCTATGCATTTAGACCACGGCAACTCTTTGGAATCTGCTATAAAGGCGATAGATTTAGGTTTTTCGTCCGTTATGATAGACGGATCTTTAATGGAAGACGGAAAGACTGCTTCTACTTATGATTATAATGTAAAAGTTACTCGTTCTGTTGTTGAGTACGCTCACGACAGAGGAGTTTCCGTTGAAGCGGAAATAGGAACTCTTGGCGGAATTGAAGACGGCGTTGGTTCAGGTAAAATTCATTTGACTGATCCCAACGAAGCAAAGAAATTTGTATACGAAACAGGCGTTGATTCTTTGGCTATAGCTATAGGAACTTCGCACGGTGCTTATAAATTTAAAGGAGCGGCAAATCTTGCTTTTGACGTTTTGAAAGAGGTAAGAGCTTTGATAGACATTCCTATTGTGTTACACGGAGCTTCTTCAGTTCCTAAAGAATTGATTGACGAAGTAAACAAATACGGCGGAAAAATGCCAGGAGCAACCGGCGTACCTATGGCTAGCCTTCAAGAGGCGATTAAACTTGGCGTGTCAAAAATTAATGTTGATACTGACGGAAGGCTTGCTATTACGGCTGCAATCAGGAAAGTATTTACTGAAACTCCTGAGAAGTTTGACCCTAGAGATTACTTGGGACCTGCAAGAACAGCTCTTACAAATCTTATAATTTTTAAAATGAAAAATTTCGGAACTGCCGGACATGCAAAGGACTATGCTCTTAAGACTCTTGAAGACATGAAAAGAGAGTATGCTTCTAAATAAGTTTTATTTTCTAGCTTTAAAAAATATCTTTTAATTTGACTTTGAAAAAATATTCTATTACGATTTTGTTACAAAGCGGCGTTTGGAGGGGAAAGACAAATGATTGGAAGACAAAATAAAGGAGGTGGCAAATGTCCCTTTACGATGTGAAGAAAGTCCAAGTAGCTTCAGTTCTTAGAGTATTGCCTGTCGTTTTTGCAATTTTAGGAGCTGTTATCGGGTTGGTTACATTTTTCTTTTTCCCAACCGATTTAGCTGCAGGTCTTGGTTTTGGCGCAAAGTTGTTGTCTTGGGTTATATTTGTAGTGCTTTATACGGTGATAATGGCAATAGGATCGGTTGTTGTGGCATGGCTGTATAATTTTGTAGCTTCAAAATTGAACAGCAGCGTCGTAATATCTCTTGAGCCTAAAGAGAAATAATAGAGTTTTCAGACTGCTTTGGCAAAAAATATTATGTCGGAGCAGCTTGAGATTTTAAATTTTCAAAATGAATTTGAGAGTTAATTTTATTGTGTTCTCTTCATTTTTGTTCCTTACGTTTGCATTTGCCATTATTTCATCCGCGCGTTTTACTAAAGGGTTTGAAGAATCTGAGAAGCGTTTCGCATGAATTTAAAAGCCCGTTAGCGGTATAGACGGTAATGATTGAGAAAGCTAAAGAGAGCGGTTTTAATGATATTATGGATGAGTACGTAAAACAATTTGTTAAAGGCTCTTTCTCTAGCAAGCGAGATAGTAGCTTTGTATCGTGGAAATATTTGGGCGGAAAGTAAAGTCGGCGAAAGCGCAATAATTAAATTTATTTTACTAGTTTTAAAAAGTCAATAAAGGATTTTTATATGAAAGGAATAAAAATCATTGTCATTGATGATGAAGAAAGTTTAAGAAGTTTGGCAAAACAACTTCTTGAAGATGAAGGTTTTATAGTTATCACATGCAAAGATACCGATGAAGGGTATAGTAAGATGTTAATATCTAAACCGGATCTTATAATTGTAGATATGAACATGCCCTCAATAGGAGGAATGGAGTTTGTAAAAAAGATAAGGCGAGATCCTATTTTAAAAAATACTCTTATAATAATGCTTACAGTAGAGTCCGCTGAAAACGATAAAATTACAAGTTTTGATTCCGGAGCTGACGATTATTTGACTAAACCTTTCAGCAACAGAGAGCTTGTCGCTAGAATTACAGCTTTGCTAAGACGCGCCAGACGCAAAAATAGAGTCGCTAAACTTGAAGTAGATGGTTTGGTATTATCTTTGGAATCAAAAACTGTTCTTTTGAATAGAAAAGAAGTTCATTTGAGACCAAAAGAATTTGATTTGCTTTATTTGTTTTTACAAAACCCTGAAATTGTTCTAGATAGACAACTCATTTTGAAAGACATTTTTGAATATAACATGTCGGTTACTACTAGAACTATTGACACGCACATAAAGAATTTAAGAAGTACTTTAAGGCCTTGGGGGGATCGACATATTAAAACCATTTTTGGAGTTGGTTTTAAATTTACTTTAAATAAGAAATAAACGCGCGCAATACCTTAATAGCGCCGATAATCATTATGGGCATAGGTTGGAGCATAGCTATAGGTTTAGCTCTTGCATTAGTAATATTTATGGCAAAATATATTTACGACAAATAACCGGAGACGCAGTAGACATAAAGACCAGCTTTTTTACTAGGGAGAACATAATACCATTAGCGTTGGCGACTGTTGCGGGCGCGGGATTATTGCTTGGCGTATTTTTTGCCGTATCAACCATATTTGGCGTTATACTTAGCATATTGTCTACCGGCATAACTATAGGTTTTGGCATACTTACGTTAATAGTCGCCGCGGTTTATATTTGGAACAAAGTTAAAGGGAAAGACAGAGAAGCTATAAAAAGATTTGGGGCTTGCGATGTTAGTACGGCAAACAAAGTCGGCTCTATTTTTAAGGGAGTGCTTACGGTAATTGCGTCATTAGCTTTTTGCGGGCTGATGTTGTTTGCCGGAGTCATAACGGCTATGTCGTTATGGGCAATTTTAGCGTCGGCGGCGTTAGGTCTAATATTGGCGTCGGCAGCGTGATTTCTTGTAGGTACTGAAAAAACAAAACAATTAACTATGATGGCGGCGTCTGGAGCAGGGGCGGCGCTAGCGAGTAAAACATAGAGCCAAGATATCTATGACGGCGCTTGCAAGAAACGTTCTCGCCGCCGCCTAATTTTTATTCAATTTACATAATTAAAGCAAAGCATCCGGCTGATGGTAAAAATTGTCAGACGGATGCTTTTTATCTTTTAATTTCTTTTAAGATATCTTTCAATAAATCTTCTATTAAATTCCCGCCGCGAACTTTGCATCATATGCCAGATAACGCATACGCATATGCTTCCAGCCGCGCATAGGCTAGCCGCGCCTGCGACAGCCGCGTATACGCCAACCGTCGCTACTCTATCCCAAGTCCCATCTTGCGCAAAAGCTGATTTCATGGGTGAAACCAACAAGGCTAACGCTAACAACATACTTGTTACTTTCTTTAACATTTTAATCTCCTTTACTTCTTCTCTATCCCATTTCTTTCCAATCTTAGTATATTATAAGCATACTTAATTTTTTTCCTATTGCAAAATATATCCTCACGGCTTGACCGTTTTTTGAATTTTTAGAGAAAAGCGCTCGCGAAAAAAGCGGTCGCCAAATCGGGCGTTATGTTTTTAAAGAGCTAATTTTTGAAAATAATCTATTCACCGACAAGCCTAAATTTTGCTAGCGCAAAAAACTGGCGTTTTCAGGCTAAAATTCTTAAAAATTTACCAAATGGAGACAAACGTATTTGTTTTAGAAAAATAGAACGCAATGAGATTTTAGATTGACATGGAGTTGTTAAATATGGTACCTTAAATACAGTTCTAATATTTACGTCGGGCAGTTAGCTCAGCTGGAAGAGCATTTCCCTTACAAGGAAGAGGTCGCAGGTTCAAATCCTGTACTGCCCACCAAAGACGGCTCAAACATGAGGGTAAGAATGACATTCTTAAAATCTGTTTTAGCATTGTTGCCGACATTTCTTATTATACCCCATGTAACCTTTGCTCAAAAATCAGTAACTTCTGCAATTGTTAATCAAAAATATCTTGATAGCGTTCTTTCGGCGGCAAAAAAGTATAACTCAAAGATGAAGTTTTATAAGTCCTCCTTCAAGCCTTTTCATATTGACGATCCAGGAACCGAACAATGGATTGATTATGAAAAATATGGCGAATTCCAAAATTTAGGACAATCAAATTACAGATACGCTGTTAACGATTTGGAAGGTCTAAGAAAAGCTTCAGGCGCGGGAAGGGAATATTTCCAAATAGACAAGGTATTTATAAAGAAAAGGCTTACGAAGAATATTTTAAATCGGGCAAGTTGGAAGGCAATAAGTGGAATTTTGTAAACTCGTCAGACTATCAAGCCAATTTCTGTAAATGGGCTAGCGCATCTGAAGAACCCGGAGTAAAACTTTATTATACAGCTTATGCTTTGGAAATGGCGGGCAACTATAAGCAGGCGATAAAAGCTTATTATGCCTGTCTTGTTTTTTTTCAAAATCTGTAGCTCGCGCACAGTATGGGGACGCCTTGGTATATAGCTCCATTGTGCGTAGGTAAGATTAAATATCTTACAAAAAAACATCCTGAATTTAAGATTATGCTTGAAGGAGCTTCGGTAAGAATAGAAAACAGGTTTGACAATGATAGAAATAACGACAGGTTTTACGTAAATCCCGGTAAGCTTGTTCTTATAAAAAGAAATCAGTTTAAAAGAAAACGCATTGATTTAACGCAAGTTTTTCTATCGCGCATAAGATTATAAGTTATGTTAAGACGGATCTTATCCGTTTGATTTTTTTTGTTTTTACGTTTCTTTTTTTATGCGTTCCGGACTTTTTGCGGACGCTTTTGAACCTTATGCATATTGCAATAGAATAGACGCGGAAAATATGGATACGGGGTCTTGTTCGTCTTAAAGGCGAATTAGACCTCGATTTTGTTTTTCATAAACTCGGAGACGGTTGGTCTTCCCGCCCTGATCCCATGGGAATAAACAAAATTTTCAATTATAAATGGCTTAATGTAAATCTTGACGACAAATGGGACGACCTTTACCAACAGAGGCTTTTATTAAACATCGCTGCAAAACCTTTCAACTGGTTTGTTGCTTAGTTTGGTTTTGAAGTTTTGGGAGGATTATGCCGACAGGTATTGGGTTCCAGTAAATGAAGAACACAGGCTTCACAACGAAGTTAAAAGATTTGATTGGAATAATGCAAAAATAGGAATAACGCGAGATTGGGGCAGTTTGTTTTATTACCGGAATTACTCTTGCTTAGGATGGAAATATGACGGCGATATGTTTGAAATGTTTAGCGCCGAAGATTTGCCTGACAATTTGCTTCGTTACTCAGGACGCCACGCTCCGGAATACGTTCAGTTAGAAACTTCAGGCGTATTTGACGATTTAGACGCTATTTATGGTTTGGATGCTTTAGAAAACTACGCAAATGGGATATATATAAAGTATAAAAATATTTTTGGCAGCGGAATTAATTTCTTTTATTGTGACCATATAATACCTTTCGGTTTTAACGATGAAAGAATGAGAAATTTTCAACCTTAATACCGATATGCACATATTGGGCAATACATTGCATTTGGGAGCTTTGTACAGACCTTTCAGGCTAAACGTCAATATCAATATGTTTGACCGATGTTGGAAGAGGAAACGGTCTTTACTGTTCGCGATACAATGTTAAAGTTGGAACTACAAAAGATTATGAGGCTTTCGGATGTTGTGTAAAATTGGATATTCCAGATCTTTTAACCATAAATATGCTGTCTTTTGGATATGAATATAGAGGTCTTGTTGCGGGTAATAGGCAAGAAGCAGAAGCTTCTTTAGAGAAACAACTTATTCGGGGACCAATGGCGATGGAGCATGACCTCTTATAATGAGCGGACGCAGTTCTGAAAGTCCTTTTTTGGCGTGGTGGATAAATCCTGTCGCAGGATTTGACAACAGACAAACAAGCGAAATCTCAGTTGTTTTTACATACGATAGAACTCCGGAAACTTGGTTTTACAATTATGATCCAAACAAACATGGAAAGTACAATGTGGACCCTAATGAAGACTCGGTTTTTTCTTGCGCGTTAAAAGTCAGTTTTGCTAAATATTTCGGAACTTTGGACAGGCAGGTCCATTGGGATTATAAAGGAGACATTTCCTGAGAACCTATAGGCATGAACGGAACCGCTCCGACGGACAAGTATATAGGTTTTGCCTATCTTTTAACGCAGTTTGTTATAGATAAAACAAAAATTTTAGTTGATGCTGAAATTGGTAAAGATCCTGCCGCATTGAGCTATGCTTACAGCAATAGGGAGTCATTTCTAACGCCGATAACCGGCTATTTTAAAACAAGTCTAACTGTTGATGCAAAACCGTATCTATTTAAATTTGCATATTTAAAAAACTATTGGGGACCTGAATATTGGCACAAGCAGTTTGGTTTAACTTATGACGATTTATATTTGATTCATGCAAGCAGAAACTTGGGAGAGATTTTCAATATAGGCGCTGAATATGTCCATACTGCAAAAACGGATTGTGCAATTCTAGATAAAATAA
The DNA here is from genome assembly GCA_031290625.1 of Endomicrobium sp. Taxonomy (GTDB): domain Bacteria; phylum Elusimicrobiota; class Endomicrobiia; order Endomicrobiales; family Endomicrobiaceae; genus Endomicrobiellum. The sequence goes on from JAITND010000020.1 coordinate 31,342, forward strand.
CTGGGATAGATACGAAAACAAATGAGACAGGATCCTTTGACGAAATAAGAGTATTCGTTAAGTTGTTTTTTGACGCAGTATTTAGATTTACAAAACCAAAAGAATTCGCTACTCCAGAAGTTTCCGTAGCGTTAAGCGACGCAGTGATATTTCCTGAGCAGGACAATAAAATTATTATAGTTCCGCGCGCTTTTTCTAATTTATGGATAGACAGATGGAATGTGTATATAAAAGGAAAGTCAGGCAACGTAGTTAAAACTTATTCCAGAATAAGCGAACCTACGAAAAACTTAGAATGGGATGGAAAAGATGAAAATAACGGCGCAGTATTGTCTGAAGGCTTGTATTCCGTAACAATTGAAGCTTGGGATAAAAGCGAAGGTTATGCCGTTTCTGAACCTGCGAAAGTAAGGGTAATGATGAACATAGCTGATGATTGGAATTCAAATAGATATGGATGCCGACGTCTTGTTTGATTTTGCAAAAAGCGCTTTAAAGCCGAAAGCGTTAGAAATGCTAACCAAGGTATTAACAATACTTCAAGTCTATGTAGACGATGGCATATTAGTGGAAGGACATACAGATTCTGTCGGTAAGATAGCTTACAATCAAGATTTGTCCGAAAGACGCGCTGTTTCAGTAAAGAAATATTTGATTAAAGAAGGTATTGATGAGAAGAGAATAAAAGCTAAAGGTTACGGAGAATTGAGACCCATGGCTTCAAACGCCGCTATTGCTGGCAGGAGAAAAAACAGAAGAGTGCGAATTACTATTTTGCGCGATAAGGCTGCAAATAAATCTCAAGAAGATTCAAAGAGCGGAGATAATTGAAAATAAAGGCGGTAACGACAATGAAAAAACCAAAATTTAAGAAAACTTTGTTTGTTCAAGGCGTAGTATTTATTTTTTTGTTTAGCGTTTTTATTTCCCCGCGGATGCTGTTGGCTGCGCCAACAAATAGTTCAGACAAGGCGGCCGCTGAAAGAGTGAAAAAAGAAGAGATGGAAAGAGCAAAAGCAGAAAAAGCAGTCAAAGAAAAAGCGGCAAAAGAGAAAGAAGCGACGGATAAAGCGGCGTTGGAAAAAGCGGCGTTGGAAAAAGCAAAGAAAGAAGAAGCAGAAAGAGTCAAACGCAGTTAAGGAAAAAGAAAAGGCGGATAAGTCCGCCGCTAAAAAAACGGAAGCTGACAAATACGGAATAAGCTACTTTTATGTGTATAAAAACGCAGGGTCATCCTTGGGACACTATATCCCAAGCGGATATATGGGAGACGCAAGAGATATTTTGCTAAAGCAAACAAGAGATGTTAAAAAAACATATAAAGGCGAAGGGACAAGTTTGGAGATTATTTATGCTCCAAGAGGACCTGAAGGTTGGTCGGGTTTGTATTGGCTTGAACCTGCTAACAATTGGGGCGGCGCTCCATGCGGGTTTAATCTTAAAGGAGCCGAGAAAGTTACGTTTTGGGCAAGGGGGTTAACCGGCGACGAAGTTTTGACGGAAGTAAAAATCGGCGGTATAAAGGGGAAGTATCCTGATTCTGATACTGTAAGTTTGAAAAATGTCGGTCTTAGCAAAGAGCGGCAAATGTATGGAATAGATTTAAGGGGCAAAAAGATGTCCCATATAGTCGGAGGATTCTGTATTATTTTTGACAAATATAATAATCCTGACGGCGCAACTGTATATATACGAGATAGTATACGAAATACAAACAAAAAAATGAAAAAATCAAAACTAGCTTTAATCATCTCGTTGTTTGTTTTTAGCGCGGGGTGCGAAAAAACCCCCGTAAAAGATTTGCTATTTCCTGCTATAAACGATTCTCAAACATGGAACGACCAATAGCTTATATACGGCGGCGTTGCCGGAATCTTTGGTGAAGACGTAAGAACAAACGACTGGGATCCTGTTAAACCTTTAACCGATTATTGGAGCGCTAACAACGGTGAATTTTCAATGAATTGCGCTTCGCAACATCATACGGGCAGAACCTGTATTCTTATGAGATGGAACGGATCCAAAAGCAATGCGTATGATCCAAGCGTTGGCAATCCTGTAAACTATGTCGGTTTTTATCTGCAGTCTAAGTTAGAATCCAGAGCGCCAAATCCTGAAATAGGCATTGATATTTCATCTGGAGGATATAAGTTTTTAGAGTTTTGGGTAAAAGGATGTCTTACAGATGGAGTAACATTTAAAGTTGCTTCCGACGCGTGCGGCGAGGATATTAATGCTGTAAAATACTCTGATTGCAATTTAACTAATTCATGGCAGCTTATGAAAATAGAAATTACTACGCCTGAAGGAGCCGATCCTAGTAAGAAAGTAGTTAATATGGTTTTATTTGTTTTAGAAGCTATGGATGAAAGTAACGGCGGAGAAGTTTACATAGACGATATAAAGTACGCAAAATGAGAAAATTTATGACTTGTATTCTATGTTTATTAATTTTGCTACTTCGCGTTTCTCTGATATTTTTTTGGATTTGGCCGCCCAAAAGCCTAAACTTAAATCTTAAAATGATATAATTCCAAGATGACAAACAAATTGGAAATCAACGACAAATTCAAAGAAGCTTTTGATTTAATAGCAAAAACGCATAACTGCGTTTTTGTTACTGGAAACGCCGGTACGGGCAAAACCGCGTTTTTGCGTTACTACGTGATGCATGCAAAAAAAAGGACTATAGTTCTTGCTCCTACGGGCGTGGCTGCTCTTAATTGCGGCGGTGAAACAATCCATTCTTTTTTTAATTTTAAACCGGACGTAACTCTTTCTAAAATTAAGAAGAAAAAACTTTCCGATAAATCAATATACAAAAAAGTTGAAACCGTTGTTATTGATGAAGCGTCAATGTTGCGTTGCGATTTGTTGGATTGCATTGATAAATTTTTAAAATTAAACAGGGAAAAACATCAAGAACCGTTTGGCGGCGTTCAAATGGTTCTTGTTGGGGATTTAAAACAGCTTCCGCCTGTTGTAAAAAGAGAAGAGAAACGCATTTTTTCTTCTGCGTACAAATCCCCTTATTTTTTAAGCGCGTATTCTTTAAACGACTGTATGTTGCATACAGTTGAGCTTACAAAAGTATACAGACAGCAAGAAGCTAACTTTATAGCTTTGCTAAACGCCGTACGCAACAATACAATTAGCGACGCCGAGCTTGCTGAGCTTAACAGAAAATTTTCTCCAGATATTTTTAGCAAGCCTATGACTGTATACTTAACCGCAACAAATAAAAAAGCCGCTTATATAAATCGTCAATATCTTTCAAAGATAAATGCAGACCATGCTATATTTGTAGCGGAATCTGAAAACATAGAAGAAGATTTCAAAACGTTTCCTGCCGAACGCGATTTGGTAATTAAAAAAGGCGCTCAAGTGATGATGTTAAACAACGACGTCAAATGCAGATGGGTAAACGGCAGCATAGGAATTATTGACGATATAAAAAGCGGCGCGCATTCCGATAAAACGCTTATATGCGTTAAATTTCCAAACGGCAAAATAGAATATGTTGAACCTTTCAAATGGGAACTGTTTAAGTATAAATGGAACGAAAAACAAGAACAAATAGAAACAGAAAGCGCGGGTTTTTTTAAACAGTATCCGTTAAAGTTGTCTTGGGCTGTAACTATACACAAAAGTCAGGGGAAGACATTTAACAATGTTGTAATAGATATGGAGTACGGAGCATTCGTCCCGGGTCAGCTTTACGTGGCGTTAAGCAGATGCGTTTCTTTTGATGGAATAATCCTCTCAAGACCTATAACCAGAAAAGATATTGTATCGCCTATATATAATTTTTGAGATAGACAAAAAGCAAAAAGACTGCTTATGGTTAGTAAAGCAGTCTTTTGCTTTTATTGTTTATTAAGCTATATATACTCGGAATCGGAATATTCCCGTATTTGAGCGTACTTTTGCTACGACGCCGACAATTGACCCTATTGCCATAAGTATAGCCGATACATTACGCGCGTGACATGCTTGTTTTTTAGTTCCGAAAAGTTCCGCCGCGGTATTTATTAGTTTTGTTCCAAAATAAAGAAGCATGTTTAACTCGCTTGCCTGAGCCGTCTTGAACGGGGAGAACAATAACGCGGATACAATTGCTATGCATGCAACCTTTTTAATTTTTTCATATAACCTCCGACATTTAGTCGACTGATATTTTTTATTTTGTTAAGTTTATAGTTCTCTGCGGACTGCTCACATGGACGGCTGCGACTTCCAGAGACGGTGTTTATAATATTAACTAATGCCGCTAGTCCGCTGCTATAGTCGTTGCCATAGCTGCGTATTCTTCCACTTCTCTTGAGAAATATAAAGCTTTTTTCCAATTCCAATCAAGAGGATTAACATAATTTGTCCACGCGGCTTGAACTGTTTTAAAAGGCGATAATAGTAAACAACCGCAAACAACCGCAAACAACTAAGGAATAAACATATTTTTTTATTTTCATAAGGTTCTCCTTTTAAGAATCTTCTAATATTAGCTTAGCATGTCAATACGAGACTAAGTCTTTGAGCTGTAAAAATATTGTGAAAAGAAAGAGCGCGTGATAAACCCCAGACGCTGGCCGTGCAAATAAGCGACTGTCTCTGGGGTTTATATAATTTAACGTTTAAGCTTAAGGCTAGCGCTTGGCTTTTCTATTTGGCTGCTTAAAGCTGGCGTAGGAGCGCTGTCAGGTTGCGCCTTTTTCTCATATCTGCCAAATATAGCTGACAAGCTTTCAAATATAGTAACAATCGCTGAAAATCCTGATGCAATTATTCCACCCCAAAACTTAGCTCCATCTGCCAAGTTGGCAAACCTCTCTTCATTCACCCCAGCAGCATGGGCTTTCTGAACTTCCATATTTCCTAAGGTAGACTGCGTCGTTTGGAATGGTGAAAACAACAGCGCAAAAACAACAGCTAAACCTATGATTTTTTCAATGCTCTTTTCATACCGCCGCCTCTTGTTTCATAAAAATTGTCTTCACTAAAAGTCTAGCCCCAAATAATAACTCTCTAAAGATATACGTTGAAAAAAAAAAGAGCGAAATGTTTAACTTTCCCTGGAATAGCTTAGTAAAATATAAGATAATATTGATGCGGCAGCAGTAACAATGGTATTATTTCTTAAGCATATATGCATTATATGTAAACTGTAAAAAGGAGCTGGGCATGTCAAAAATTTACAATAAACTAACAGACTTGATTGGCAGAACTCCTTTGCTAAGGTTAAACAATTACGAAAATAAAAATAGTCTCAAAGCTGAAATTGTGGCTAAAATGGAATACTTAAATCCTGCAGGCAGCGTTAAAGATAGAATAGCTAAAGCTATGATAGAAGAAGCCTAAGCAAAAGGATTGCTTAAAAAAGATTCTGTTATATATAATAGAGCATACCAGCGGAAACACTGGGATAGGTCTTGCTTTGGCGGCGGCGTCAAGAGGTTATAGAAGTATTCTCACAATGCCAGACACTATGAGCATTGAACGTCGTACTCTTTTAAAGGCTTACGGAGCGGAAATTATTCTAACTGAAGATTCCAAAGGAATGAAAGCTGCTATAGAAAAAGCAGAAGAGCTTGCAAAAGAAATTCCAAATTCTTTTATCCCGGGACAATTTGCAAATCTTGCAAATCCTTCCGCGCGCAAAAAGGCTACAGGTCCTGAAATTTGGGAAGATTGCGATGGTATTGTCGATATTTTTGTCGCGGGCGTAGGCACAGGCGGAACAATAAGCGACGCTGGATAATATTTAAAATCAAAAAATCCAAACATAAAATAATTGCTGTGGAGCCTGCGGATTCGCCTGTTTTGTCTAAAGGTTCCCCGGGGTATCATCAAGTTCAAGGACTGGGACCGGGGTTTATTCCAAAGACTCTAAATACAAAAATTTATGACGAAGTGATTGCTGTTTCAAGCGAAGATGCATTTAACAGAGGAAGAGAAGCGGCGAAATTTGAAAGGCTGCTTGTTGGTATTTCCTCTGGAGCAGCTCTTTGTGCGGCTACAGAAGTTGCAAAGAGGGCTGAAAATTTGGGGGAAAAGATGCCCGATACTGGCGAGAGGTATTTGTCAACGCCTCTTTATTTCATAGAAAACGCCTTGTAAAATAAAAGAGGCCGCGGGAGAATCTTTTTCCTGTTCCCGCAGCCTCTTTTCAACTTATCTAACTATTAAAATTTGAATTTATAACCAAAATTTAAACTGTTTTTTGCATAAGACATAATCAGCATGTCGTCTTTGAGAATGGTATAAATTGCTTAATTCCTATGTTTTTCAAGCGCGTTATGCAAAATTGTCTTTAAGTTATAAATGTAATATAATACCTAATAATGATAAACTGGAGGATTTGCGATGTATAAGATTGTTTTAATCAGACACGGAGAAAGCGCTTGGAACAAGGAAAATAAATTTACCGGTTGGACTGACATAGATTTGACGGAAAAAGGCGGCGAAGACGCTTTAAAAGCCGGAAAAATATTAAAAAAAGAAGGCTTCGCTTTTGATTTGGCGTATACTTCAGTTCTCACAAGAGCAATAAAGACCCTTTGGAATGTTCTTACTCCTATGAATTCGCTGTGGGCGCCTGTAATTAAAAGTTGGAGACTAAATGAAAAACATTACGGCGCTCTGCAAGGTTTAAATAAAGCGGAAACGGTTGCGAAATATGGTGAAGAGCAAGTTAAAATTTGGAGAAGAAGTTATGATATCGCTCCAATAGCTTTAGATGAAAATGATGAAAGATATTCTGGTAAAGATTCAAGATATGCAGGATTATCTAAGAGCGAAATTCCTTTAACGGAAAGTTTAAAAGATACTGTTGCAAGAGCGGTTCCTTATTGGGAAAAAGAGATTGCCCCGCAAATAAAAGCAGGTAAAAAAATTGTTATATCCGCTCACGGCAACAGTTTGAGAGCGTTGGTTAAGTATCTTGACAAGATAAGCGACACGGACGTAGTAAATTTAAACATACCTAACGCAATGCCTCTAGTTTATGGACTTGACGAGAATCTAAAGCCTATAAAGAGCTACTACTTAGGAGATCCTGAAGCTGTTAAAAAGGCTATGGAATCAGTTGTAAATCAAGGCAAAGCAAAATAAACTGTATATAAATCACGGGAGCTAAACAAGGGAGTGTAAATGATACGCAAGTTTAAAATTTATGTTAAGAATAATAAAATTTGGTTTATTATCGGCGGTATAGTAGTCGGTCTTTTGGGTACTACGATATACGGGTTAAGCCAGATGGAGTCTTTCTACAGAGTTATGACTCTTGCTCAGCTTCCTATGCAGCTCTTGTTTGCGTTTGTTTCCGCCGCCGCTTTTGTATTTATGTATATGACGTTTTTCCAAAGAGGCGGTTTTTCCAGTTTAAAAAAGAAAAAAATAAAAGCAAAAGATATAAAAGTTTCGTTTAAAGACGTTATAGGTCTTGAAGGGGCAAAAAAAGAAGCTTTAGAGGTAGTCCAGCTTATTAAAGACAGAACCCAGCTTCAAAAAATAGGCGGTAAAATTATAAAGGGCATTCTCTTAACGGGTCCTCCTGGATGCGGCAAAACCTTGCTTGCAAAAGCTATAGCCGCAGAATGCAATATTCCTTTCATTTCAATGGCGGGCAGCGAGTTTGTTGAGATGTTTGTCGGCGTAGGAGCGGGAAGAGTAAGAAGTCTCTTTAAAAAAGCTAGAGAATACGCGTATACCGATGGTGCTTGCATAGTTTTTATAGACGAAATAGAAGTTATAGGAAGGGGGAGAACTTTTTCTTTTATGGGCGCTGGAGAGGAAACAAACAGCACTCAAAATCAGTTGCTTGTTGAAATGGACGGACTTGATAACAAAAAGAGCAATGTTATAGTTATAGCGGCAACCAACGCTGATGAAAGCGTTTTGGATAAAGCTTTGCTTAGACCCGGACGTTTTGACAGAAAAATTTCTATAACGCTCCCGAATTTAAAAGAAAGAAAAAATATAATTGAGTTTTATTTAAAGAGCGTTAAAGTTTCTACAGATGTAAAAATAGATAGGTTGGCAAAAAAGTCTGTTTATAAGTCTCCCGCCGATATTGAAAACATGATAAAAGAAGCGGCTTTAATTGCCGCAAGAAAAAAGAAAGAACAAATCGACATGAAAGATTTGTCCGAGGCTATGGATAGAATAGAGTTGGGTATGGAAACAAATCTTGACATGACGCCAAGAGAACTTGAAATGACCGCCTATCACGAAGCTGGTCATGCTGTGGCAATATATTTAATGCACCCTACCGACGATGTGTTTAAGGTTACTGTAAAGTCTCACCAAGGGTCGCTTGGTCTTGTTGCTCATCTTCCTAAAGAAGAGCTGCATAGCGCAGACAGAGAAAAATTAACGGCGGATATTATTGTTTCTTTGGCGGGCTATACGGCGGAAAGAATTAAATATAATACGTCTACAATAGGCGTTTCTGCGGATTTCAATCAAGCTATGAGAGTAGCAAACGCTATGGTTTGGCAAGTCGGTATGGGAGAAAGCGGTTTTGTCGGAGATTTTTCGGTTATGCCAAAAGAGGAAATTTCCCAGAGCTTAAAAGAAAAGTTGAATAACGAGACTTTAGAGATATTAAATGCGTGCAAAGTCAAAGCCGACAAGTTTTTAAGAGACAATTGGGATGCTGTCGACGTAGTGGCAAAAAGGCTTGTCAAAGATAAAGAATTAGATTTTGACGAGTTGGAAGAAACAATGGCGACAGTCGGAAAAATAAAAGCTGAAACGATTGTTGCGGACGACGCAAAATAATAGGCGACACTATTGTCGTCAATCCGCTTGAGGATTTGTATGGCAAATTGTCGTTGCGTCTTTGCTGTCGCCGTATGCTGAACTTGATTTGGCGCATCTCAGACAATAATTGCGGGTCAAGTCCGCAAAGACAAACCCGAGTCGCGTCATTACGGGCGAAAGCCGGAATCTACTAGAATTTAAATAATATCGTGAAGAAAATAAAATATTTAGCGTTGTTTTTATTTACAGTAGTTATGTTAAATTCTTGCGGGGTAACTTACAAGAAAGAGACTCTTACGCAAGATTTGGAAAAACTCGTAGAGAAAGAAGCGGGACAAAAATCAAAAGCGTATGTCGTAGGCAAAACTTTATATTTAGATATGCAAGTTGAGGGTCTTGCCTCGCCCGCCGCCCGCGAAGCGTTTTCTAAGGCTTTGCGCAAGGTACAGACGGCGGGGGTAGATATTTCAAGGGTTGTTTTAAGCGGCGATTCTGATATTAAGTTTATGGTGGTTACAGCTTACGATCCTGCGCATACGGTTCTTTTTAGGCTAGCGCAGAATGCGGACGATATAAAGAAATACTTTTATATGCGCATATCAAGGTCTGATTATGAATCAAGAAGCCTTGTAGAAATATTTGGACATTCAATAGCTAAAATTATAAACGATAAGCGCGATATTTCTCAGGAAGAATTTGTTGGAAGGCTTATAGCGTCAAAACTAAACGCCCTTCAAGCGTCGGGATGGTCGTTTTTGTATGGAGACGTCAGAAATAAAATTTTATTTTTGGTTTTACTTGAACAGTACAATAAAAAGAACGCTCCGTTGATTGAAAATTTTTTAAGAGAACAGCTTAAAAATTATTCTAAGAAATATAATAACCCTTTTGACTCGGTAGAAGTGCTTAATTTAAATGGAACAAAGGCAATGTCAGTTACTTTAAACGTTGAATAAGGTTTCTGCGCTTTGGAGGAAGAATGTCAAAGGAATTAGCGCAGATAGGACTGCGAATAAAAGCCGTAAGAGAAGCTTTGTGGCTTTCAATACGGGATTTTGCAAAAAGCGTTAGCTTGGACGAAAGTTTATTTGGATTATGAAAACGGCGTTAAAGAAGTTCCGATTAACATTATCCATGCGATTTCAAGTAAACGCAATGTTGAAATGACGGCTCTTATTACGGGATGACCCTCATCTTAAATAGATAGAGGTTGTAAAGAAGGATAAAGGAATTGTAATAGAAAGAAGAAAAGAGTATAAATATCAAGATTTGGCGGCGGGGTTTGCGCATAAAAAAGCCGAGATATTTTTGGCGACGGTAGATCTGAAAAAAGAAGAATCAAAACGCGCGTGTTCGCATCTATGACGGGAGTTTAATTATATTCTTGAAAGGACGCTTAAAATTGTGTTTGAGGGCAAAGAATATATTTTGGAACAAGGCGACGGCGTCTACTTTAACTGCGGATAATCATATTATGATTGCTGTAAACGGTAAACCTGCAAAGCTTTTAGCTGTTGTGTTTAATTAAGGAAAGAGCTGTCGCTTCTTTTTAAGTTTCGATCGGAACTTAAAAGTATGCGCATCTTAAAAATCCTGAAATTTAAATGAAAGAGAGGATAAATGTTAGCTGAAAAATATGTAAAAGTTAATTTTGATTCATACGAAGATTTTTTGAAGAATTGCAAAATAAAAATTCCCAAAGATTTTAACTTCGGGTTTGACATTGTAGATGAAATAGCAAGAATTGAACCCAATAAAAAAGCTATGGTTTGGTGTAATCCTGAAGGGGACGAAAAGGTATTTACTTTCAGCGACATAAGAGATGAAAGTAACAAAACCGCAAACTTTTTTAAATCTTTAGGTTTAAAAAAAGGCGATGCAGTAATGATAATGGCAAAAAGGCGTTATGAATATTGGCATTTTGCCGTCGCTTTGCATAAATTAGGGATTTTGATGATTCCCGCAACGCATCTTTTAACTGTAAAAGACATAAAATACAGAGTTAAAGCTGCGGATGTAAAAGCTATAGCTGCCACCGCGGATAAAAGAATTAGAGACGTTATAGGCGAAGCTAAAAAAGATTTGCCGGGATTAAAACATTTAATTTCCGTAAATGGACATGTTAATGGTTGGCTTGAGTATTCAAAAGAAGTGAAAAAATTCTCCAATATTTTTGAAAGACCTACAGGTAAGGAAGCGACTGTTTCTTCCGATGCGTTTTTGTTGTACTTCACATCTGGGACTACCGGTATGCCTAAGATGGTATATCACGACTACTCATACCCTTTAGGGCATATCGTGACTGCAAGATTTTGGCAAAACTTAGACGACAGCAGTTTGCATCTTACGGTAGCAGACACAGGTTGGGCTAAGACGTCTTGGGGAAAAATATACGGCCAGTGGATTTGCGGCGCGTGTATTTTTGTTTATGATTACGAAAGATTTGACGCCAAAGATTTGCTTGAAAAAATAGCCAAATACGAGCTTACATCTTTTTGCGCGCCTCCAACGGTTTATAGACACATTATAAAAGAAGATTTTTCAAAATACAATTTATCTAAATTGAAATATGCAGAAACAGCCGGAGAACCTTTAAACCCGGAAGTTTTTTATCAATTTAAGAAATCTACAGGACTTGAGATAAAAGAAGGTTTTGGTCAGACGGAAACCGTAGCTCTGGCCGCGATGTTTCCTTGGATAGAAGTAAAACCGGGATCAATAGGAAAGCCTTCCGCTGGTTGGGACATAGACATTGTTGATAGCGAAAATAAATCTTGCAAGCCCGGAAAAGAAGGGCGACTCATAATAAGGACGGATAAAGGCAGACCGACAGGGTTGTTTCTTGGGTATTATGATGAAGCCATGACTAAAAATGCTTGGAAAGACGGAATATACGACACGGGCGATATGGTTTACAAAGACGAAGACGGATATATTTGGTTTGTAGGTCGCTCTGACGACGTTATAAAAAGTTCGGGATATAGAATAGGTCCTTTTGAAGTTGAAAGCGCTTTAATGGAACACTCTTCTGTGTTGGAATGCGCTATAACCGGAGTTCCTGATGAACTGAGAGGAGCAATTGTAAAAGCTACAGTGATTCTTGCCAAAGGATATAAAGCAAGCAAGGAGCTTGTTATAGAACTTCAAAACCACGTAAAAAAAGTTACAGCTCCGTACAAATATCCAAGAATTATAGAGTTTGTGGAAGAACTTCCCAAAACAATAAGCGGTAAAATTAAAAGAAAAGAAATAAGAGAAAGGACAGAATCTAAATAATATTTGAGATTTGTTATAAGGAGACGTATATGGACATCAGACGCCGCATTTTGGAATTAGCCGAGAAAACCAAAGGGAAAATAATTTTGTCGGAAAGTTTTGACGCTAGAGTTTTGAAAGCGGCGGAAATGCTTACGAAAAACGGAATAGCTTCAGTAGTATTGCCTACTGAAAATATTGAAGAGGTTAAAAAAATTGCCGCTGACGCAAGCATAGATTTAAGCGGAATAGAAGTTATAGATATAGATCAATCTCTTTTGGACAACGACAAAGTTCAAGAATTTGTTGTTGCAAGAACTAAGAAAGGCATGGAAGAACAAGACGCATTGGCGTTGCTAAAAAAACCTTTGTATTTTTCAATGATGTATTTAAAGAGCGGAAAATGCGACGCTTACGTCGGGGGAGCTGTTTACGATACGGCGGATGTTTTAAGAGCAAGTATTCATGTTATAGGCGCGGCTGAAGGCATAAAAATCATTTCTTCTTACTTCCTTATGATCCCTCCGGCAAATCATCCTATAATAAAAGAACCTGTAATGTTTACAGACTGCGGCGTAAATCCTGACCCGCAGGCTTTGGGATTAAAGGATATAGCTGTTTCAACTGTATCTAACTTTAAAAGGCTTTTTCCCGGAAAAACGGCTAATGTTGCTATGCTTTCTTTCTCAACTAAAGGAAGCGCCGACAATAAAGTTTTGGAAAAAGTTATAGAAGCGACAAAACTTGCAAAAGAGCATTTTGAAGGGCAAAACGACGTTAATGTTGACGGGGAACTCCAATTTGACGCTTCTGTTATGCCGACAGTAGGAGAAAAGAAGGCTCCCGGCTCGGCTGTTGCAGGAAAAGCGAATATATTGGTATTTCCTGATTTAAATGCTGGAAATATTGGTTATAAAATTGCAGAAAGGTTTGGAGGATTCCAAGCGCTAGGTCCAATTATTCAGGGGCTTTCTCTTCCGGTAAGCGATTTAAGCAGAGGTTCAAGCGCGCAAGATATATACTTGATAAGCGCAATAATGCTTTTAAAGTGATGAATTGAATTCTATGTCGTCATTTCTTGCGCCCTCTTTGTTGTTATTGCCCGCGTATGTACGGAATTACGTTTCTTGTCGTAAAATTACTCATCTGGAGGGATGACCAACAAAGTCAGTCGGTGTGGTTAAAGCGACGCGTTTAATAAATATGGATCATCCGCTTTTGTTGAAACGACAACCGCGAACATAGCCTATATTTGAAAATAAGAGATAAGCGATGGCAAAGATCAATATTAAGAAGTTATTATCTGTCAAACTGAAGATGGGAAGACGCGTCTTGGAGTCAAATTTGAGGGAGAAACGCTTTGGCTTTCGCAATCTCAAATAATGGAACTTTACCAGTCTAGTAAAGCGAATATAAGCGAGCATATAAAGCCTAAACGCCCTCCCCCTTATTAAAAATGTTGGCGGAGGTCTTTGAAAGTCTGAAACTAGCCCAAAAAACTGTTGAGAGAAAAGTAGGCAAGAAAACCTAATATTCAATTCTTTTGGCGGCTAGCCCCATCTACCTGCTAGACGTTGTAAGTCGCAAGCCCCCCCCTCTTTTGTTCTAGTTAACCAACAATAACGCTTGCAATGTTCAAAGAATTGCGAGGGCGCTATGTTAGGTTAATTGTATAAGAGTTTAAATACCGCGCGTAAGCGCCGCGTGCGGACGTCATTTATGGAGGATAGATTATGACAATGCTGGATGAAAAAATACAAAAATTCTTAAACAGAAAATCTCCAGGAAAAGAAGAATGGCTTGCAATAAAGGATTTTCTTTCTCTGGCGGAAAACAGCGACGATGATGATGAGGTCTTAATTTATTTCTCTTGGATCATTGACAATCATCACTGTGATCACACTATTACTGGAGTCCTCGTAGAAGATAATAGATTATCTAATCTGCCTACACCTAAAGATGTGGCAACAAGCGGATCTGCGTTGTTTTTGTTGTCCTCGTCTTCGTATGGTCATAAAGAAGAAGCGCGTCTAGCCGAAGAAGAACAAGGATATGAAAGTCTCTTTTTTATTAGGGAAGATTTTAAAGAAAGAACTGAAAATGAAAAGAAATTAAGCGTAGAGATATCTCAAAAGATTACACATCTTCTGGAGTTGTATTACGTTCCGCATAAAGACGCATATTGTAAATATAATCATCTAGGCGAACTTATAGAAGTTATCAGAATTTGTATTTCCAAAGAATATCGATATATCGCCATAAGAAGAAAATATCTCAACCGCTATTTACGTATTACAAAAAAAACTTTGGTGAAATATTTTAATTGCTGGCGATGCTTGTCAGAGAAGTTTACTACTAGCTGGGAAAAGCAAACTACAAAGATGATAGATGACAATGGAATAAAGGGCGAGTTAAGCGCCGTTGATGACGCGGTTCATATGGAAGGACAGAGAATATATTTTAAAATCGCAAGCGATATAGAATTAGAAGGAGAGAAAAAATATGAAACGTTTAAGGTTTATGATCGGAGGCATCAGAAAAGTACAGAGTGGTCTTGTAATCCTGAAGGTTTGTGCGGCTATTTTAATATGAATGAAAATGATTCGCCGCATACAGTATCGCCCGTTTTTTTCAAAGAGGAAGTTTTATCAAAGTACAGAAATAATCCTGATAAATATGATATTTCTATTTCTGACAGATACATTGGCTGTAAAAATGGCGGCTGGTTTCTAGAGCTTATAGGGGCGGTAAAGAGCGAAGGATTAGTGTTTGTGTACTTATATAAAATCGCTCAATTGCCACATGAGGAACAATTATACTGGAAACCATTTAATGTTGTTCCGCCAGAAACTAACGAGTATGGCGGCGTTCCAGAAGAGTACGTTAAAACTGATTTTATTGGAGAATTTAGAGAACCAAATTCATGCGATAGATTCTACGAGGCTTTTGAAAGAACAAAGAAAAGAGATGATATATGGAATATTGATTTTGATAGTAAAATAGAAACCATAATAGATGAAAATAGTAAGACTTGGGCTGATAACATAGGGAAGCTGTACAATATTTTTCTACATCGTGTAAAAACAAACAAATTGAAAGAAAAGTTAAAATCTTTGACGCCAAGCGACAAAGATACTCCCGAAATTGATAAACTTGGTTCTGTTGCCTTGTTTCGTAAAATTATATCTGCCAAAAAATTGTCTACAAATAAATTAGATGTTCTTAAAGAAATAAAAGATATTCGCAATGAGTGTAGCGCGCATCAAAATCAAAGCGACCTAAATAAACAAACAGATAAAGCTAAAGAAATTTTTGGTTCTCTCAAAAAACATTACGAAAACCTACTTGTTCGTCTTACAGATTGTTTGAACTTTTTGTTAGATAATATATAAAATAAAGGCGTTTGTTATGTATTAAACTTTTGCTGAATTAGTTATTCTTAGGGCTTTGGTCTTTCTCCTGCTTCTTCAGTGGTTGATGACAAAAATAAGACTTGAAGTAGCTAAACAAGGCAACCAGTTTCGTCGGCTAAATTTCAAATAGGGAAATGTTTATTTGTGATGATGGAAATAATTGACGCTCATAACCATATATGGCCAGAAAGAGTTGTCTGCAAAGCCAAAGATTATCTTGAAAGTTTTACTAAACATAAACTGGCAACTTTGCCTACGGCAGATAACTTGCTTAAGGTTATGGACGAGTCTGGGATTTCAAAAAGCGTTGTCTCTTCTGTCGCTTCTTATCCTCGTCAAGTTGTATCAATAAACAATTGGCTTTTTTCTATAAAACAAGAAAGATTTATACCTTTTGCTTCAATACATCCTTTCTTTGACGGCTTTAAAGAAGAATTAAAGAGGGTGCAAGATAATGCTTTTGGCGTTAAACTTCAGCCTGAGTTTCAAAATTTTTATTTTGATGATGAGAAAGCATTTCCTCTATACGAAGAACTGCAAAAACTAAACTTAGCTGTTTTGCTGCATTGTGGCTCTGAAATAAGTTCTTCTGGAAAAGTTCATTCTGCTCCTGAAAGAATTTTAAAGGTTATAGAAAAATTTCCTGAACTTAAAATTATCGGCGCTCACATGGGCGGGTTTTTAATGTGGGAAGAAGTTTTAGAAAAGTTAGCGGGCAAAAATATATATTTTGACACTTCTGATAGTATAAGAATAATGAAAAAAGAGTTGCTTGAACAATTCTTTGCAAAACACGGTTTTGACAAAATAGTTTACGGTTCGGATTTCCCTATTCAAGATCCAAAAGAAGAAATAGCGTTTATTAAAGCGTTAAACATATCCGAAGAAAACAAACAAAAACTTTTATCTTTAAACATAAAGAAACTATTATCTATTTATTAACTAGGCGGACGACAAGGTTCTTTAGATCATCCGGTCATATATCTGCTCCTAGTTCTAAATTAGAATATTGCCACCTGGTGTCTTTTGGAATTCTGTTAAGCTGTCCTAAATGATGCACAAGTCTTTTTACTGAATATATGCCGCAATATTATATGTTTGTCCGTTATTATGGCTGACTATATTGCTGGTTGCGAACGGTAATGTGAACTATAAGATACGAATACGCAGAAGCAACTGCCCAAAGGACGCGCAAGGATGCATTCTTGTTTGAAAGGGGGTAGCAATTCCGCCCAATACAAGCAAAAGATTGTAGATTTAATTAAACAATACAAAGAAAGCTGGATGACAGTTGTATAGAGTTATAACTGATAAAAAATGATAAATGTAAAATTTTGCAAAAAATTCATATTAATGTGCACCTCTTTACAACCTAAATCTTAAAATTCTAAAATTAAGTTAAACAGAGGTTTTTGACTTCTGTAATTTAGATTAAAAGGGAAAAGGAGAAAAGATTTATGAAGAAACTTGTTTTGGCAGTTTCATTGTGTTGCGTTATTGGAGCTGGTAATTAATGCTTTTGCAGATTTTTTGGGAATTGGAAGAGCTTGGAAGAATACGAAAAGAGAAACTACAGATTTTGTTGACAGAAATAAAAAACCATTGGCAAAAATAATACAAGTAGCGGTGGCGGCGGCAATAGTCTTATTATAGCGCAATTAGGAATCACCAACAGCTTCCGACTCCCGTGCCTGAGCTGCGGGTAGATAATAGACCAATGCTGTATGATGATAGATTACGAAGGATTGCGGATGGACACTAATAGAGAGATTAATGAGATTTAAGAGAGAAGCATAGAGATGTATTGACTTTCTCGCCGAAAAAGCGAGCAAATAACGGTTTAACGCCTAATGAGTTTTAAGAAGACAACAGAACAGTCTTTTTTGACGTCTTTACAAACCGATTTCGCTAACTTATAATTGGGCAGGAAGGTGTCAAAAGTAAAAAAGTTGCAAAGTAAACAACTTTTTGTAGTTCAAGCCAAAATTTGACTGACTTGCTTTTAAGCCTCTGAATTTTATAAGTCTTGTTTTTTTTGTTATTCCCAAAAAGTTCTCTATTTCATTTATATGCGCTTTGTCATTTGAAAACGCATCTTTATCATAATAAAGTTTTTTGAGTAAGAAAGGTGTGATTAGTAAGTTTAATCAATTTGAAATGACTCTTATTGTCTGGGATTTTTGTTTTCTTTTTGCAGGGAGTAAATTTATACCGCTAATATTATTTTCAAGAAGTATTTCTTTTGCAGTTTTTATGGCAAGTTCTTGCGTGTTGTGACGTTCGCTCAAGTGCGCAAGAAAAACATATTTTAAGCTGTCTTCTTTAGAAGACAGCTTTTTTATTTTGCATATTGCGTCTGCCGCGTTTTCGTTTGATAAATGTCCATAGCCGCTTAAAACCCACGCTTTATTATCGTAAGGTCTAAAACTAACGTCTAACATCATACGGTTATAGTTTGATTCCATCACCAAAATATTACTGTTAATGAGATTGTTTATAATCTTATCGCAAATTTCCCCAGTGTCGGTTACATATCCTATTTTGTATTGTCTTTTGTTTAAAGAATGAAAAAAAGTAAATCCAAGCGTTTTTGAAACGTTCCTGTCTTTATGATGGACATCAAAAGATGCAATTGCCAAATCTTTAAATTCAAAATTTTTTACAAACGGTATGTTAGCGCATTTTTCAATTTTGTCGCCGTATTTTTTAGATATGTCTCTTAAGACATTTTTATGCGTGCATATAGGCACATTGTTTCTAATTATAAAATTAAGCCCTGACGGACTTATGTGGTCCATATGCGCGTGCGTTATTAAAACCGCTGTTAAATTTTGCGGAAGTATTCCTAGAATATCAAGGTTTTCAATAAGATATTTAGAGCTGCAACCTAAATCAACCAAGACGGCGGTTTTGTCAGTCCAAATAATAGAACAGTTTCCGCTTGACCCGCTTGCAAGAACGCAAAAGTTTAAACTCAAAGTTCTTTAACCGCTTTTTCTATTGTTGCGACTGCCAATTCAACGGCAGACTCTATGTCTTTTATATTAAACACAGAAGAAGGAGCGTGAATATATCTTGTAGGAATGCTCAATATTCCCGTAAGAATTCCTTCTCTGTTTGCGTAAATTGAGGCGCCATCTGTCATTCCTCCGTCAATAATGTCTATTTGATGGGCAATATTATTTTTTGCCGCGGCTTCCAGCATAATCTTACGCACTTTATGCGGAACTATCGTTCCTCTTCCGGAAGCTTCCATTATTGTTATAGCCGCTCCTTTGCCCAGTTTCAACGCTGAAACTTTTTCTTCTATTTCAGGCATGTCGCCTGCTATTGTGGTGTCTATTATAAGAGCAAAGTCAGGGTTCACTTTAAACGAAGAAGTTTTTCCGCCTTTAAGACCAACTTCTTCCTGCGCTGTAGCGCAAGCATAAAATTCTGCATCTAACCCTTTTATTTTTGAAAGAGCTTCCATAACTTTAACCATAGCGTAGCAGCTTATTCTGTTGTCTGCGGCTTTGCCGTAAAAAAAGTCTCCATGCAAAACTCCGGCATTAGGTTCAAATATTATTTGGTCGCCAATATCCAAAACTTTTAAGACTTCTTCTCTTGACGAAAGTCCTATATCTATAAACATGGTAGTGTGTTTGGTCGGCTGTTTTGATTCTTCGGCAGTCATCAAATGAGGAGGTTTCGTGCCTAATATGCCTTTTATATGCTCGCTTTTTTTGTTAATAATTTCTACGAGTTTACCCGGAAGAATAGAATCGTTTATTCCGCCAACTTTAATGAAATATATATACCCTTTTTCGTTTACATGTTTTACAACCATGCCAATTTCGTCCATGTGGGCGGCTATCATTATTTTCTTTTTGCCTTTTCCTAATTTGCCGATAACGTTTCCGAAGTTATCTGTTTCAACAGAACTGCAAGTTTTTGACAAAGCGTCGGTCATTATTTTTGCGGCATTTTCTTCATATCCTGAAATGCCGTCAGACATCAACAAATCTTTTAAAAGTTTTTCCATTTATTTCTCCGAGATATTTTTTATCGCATTTATTCTGTCAAGAACAGGAGGGTGCGAATATTCTAAAAATACTTTTAATTTATGAGGGCGCAGATTAGAAAGATTGTCCACTGAAAGTTTCTTTAAAGCGTTTATCATATCTTGGGGGTGTTTGTAAGTTGTTACGGCGTAAGCGTCGGCGGCATACTCATATTTCCTTGATAAACAGCTTGATATCGTTGACAACGCAAACGACATAGGCGCATATAAGAAAGCAAAAAATATAACGCCTGCATATACTGGTTGAGCGTCCATAAGGAAAGCCTTATAAAGCCAAGCCTCGTTTATAAAAAGCGATAGGATAAACAGCATGACGCCCATAGATACAAAAGACAATAGCATCTGTTTTATTATGTGTCCAAGTTTGAAATGACCCATTTCATGAGCCAACACGCTTGTTAATTCTTCCGCCGTGTGTTTTTGTATAAGCGTATCAAACAAAACTATTCTTCTTGACCTGCCAAATCCTGTGAAGAAAGCGTTTGATTTGGTGGAGCGTTTAGAATTATCCATTTTAAACAAACCTTTCATTTTAAAATTTTCTTTCTTTGCGTATTCTTCAACAGATTTTTTAAGTTCGCTGTCTTCTAATGGCGTATATTTATTAAACAAAGGCATTACAACTATCGGATATATAAAAGTTACAAAAAGCTCAAAAGCCGTTATTGCCGCAAAAGCATACAACCATGCATAATGCGCAATATTTGAAAATAGCCATACTAGTACGGAAAACGGCGCGCCTGATATTATTCCGTTTATAATAAGAGATTTCAAAAAATCGGATGTAAACGTTTTAATGTTCATTTTGTTAAAACCGAACTTTTCTTCTATTACAAATGTTGAATAAGCTAAAAACGGCAAATCTACAATTTCGCAAATCAAATACAAAATGCCTGCAAATGCCAACCCTGTCAGAACTGTTCCAAATCCAAGAGAAACGGCTATAGAATTTATATAGTTAAAACCGCCCGCAACTATAAAAGCAATTTGTAGAACCAAAATGAATGCGGAAGAAAATATTGCAAATTTTGTATTGTCTTTAAGATAGCTTTGAGCTTTGGCGTATTTTTCTTTATCAAAAAAACCTTCAAATTCTTGAGGAATAACGGGTGAAATGTTTTTTAAATTCAGTAAATCCGATATTGTTTCAATTAAATATACCGCAACTACAAAAGACAACACTAGACATGTAAAAATGTTCATTAGTTTTCTCCGGAAAAAGTTGGCTTAATTATACTATTTTTACTTTAAAATGATATAATCGTCTTAGTTGCAAAAATATTACAATCTTTATGTAAAACTCTTATTTATTGGCGAATATGTTAATTGAGAGCATAGTGTGTTGAACCTATGTTCGTTGTTGCGTTGAAAGTAGCTCGTCATTCCGTTGAAAAACGGAATCTCTTAGTATTTAAACTATTCCCCAATACTTCGAGGAGATGATATAGTCTAAGTCGCAGCTTTGCTCAGTTTATAAACTCGGTTAAAGAATATAGGATAAATATATGAACGAATTAGTTGTCACTTTTTACAATGTTGGTCACGGAAATTGCACCCATATAACAACTCCAAAAGGATGGCATATTTTAGTTGATGTTGGCAGTTCAGAGGAATGTAGTATAAGTCAATATCTCAGGAAAAGTGGTGTTGAATCAATTGAAATGCTGCATATAACGCATACTCATAAAGATCACTTGTACGATTTGCCAACTCTGAAAGAAATAGGATTGTCGCCAAGAGTATTCAGTAGAGATAAAAGAGCTTTCCCGGTTACTCATTTATATGACGCATCGCAGAAGAGTAAGCTAGGGGAAAAATCATTCCTGCCATCGCACCCACCGCAATGTCAAGATGAAAAAATACAGCAAGCTGCGAATGATTTTATTTCCTTGTTTTCTCTAATGGCAATTGGAGTGATTTACATGATAGGGTTAATAATCAACAGAGTATCTTCGATAATTATAGAAGACTTCTTAATCAAGTGGAAACCGCTCGATGAAAGAGACTACGGCGATTTTAATAATGCTCGTAAGGAAAATCCATTTCTTTATACTCTTTCTAGAGAATACGCCCTATCAAGAGGGAATTTGGCATTATGGCTGATCATAACAGTTATTTCAATAATTTCGCTTATAACAAACACTAAAACATCATTTTCGTTTTGCCAAATTTTATTATTCATAATGTTGAGTTCATTCGTGACATACGTCTTTTTTCGCTCTATGAGGAAATTTTCACAAAAAATAAATGTTATCGTTAAAAATTTCAAACAAAGTAACAAAGGGATAAAACCAATTTCTGCCAAACAGTAAAAGTGAGTTAAGGAACAAAATGCGCGAAATAGAATCTAGTATAAAATTGTTGGCAGACAAATATTCAAATACTCTCGCTCAACAGATAAAATCAAGAACAGACGAAATGCAAAATGACGACAAGTCTTATTATTTAATATATGAGATTTTGAGGATAGATAGAAAAGAAGGCGAGCTAATAGATTTGTATCAAAACAAAGGTCGGTTTCTATACAAGTATGCAGGTTCTTTCCTAGAAGAAGCGACAATTCTATGTTTAAAAAATAAATTTCCATATGCGCAGGAAAAGGTTAGAATCAAGAATAGTCTTACACAAAGACCTAAGACGATTGAGATTGTTTGATTGATAATAATGCATTTGAAATTAAGTGGAGAGATGCGACGACAGATGGAGATCGCATAACAAAAGAACATACTCGTATCAAAGTTATTCAGAAATATGGCTATAAACCAATAAGACTAATGTTTTATGAACCTAATAGGGAACAAGCCATTAAAGTTCAAGAAACGCTAAAGACGATATATCTCGGCGTAAGCGGAAATTATTATGTTGGAAACGCAGCTCGGAAATATGTTAAATAGTATACGAATATTGATTTAAAACAGGTTCTTAACAATATCGTCAAGAGTAAACAAAACGAGGATAAAACATGACTCTGCTGTTAGGCGATTGTAGAGATAAGTTAAATGAGATAAGCGATAATTCGGCGGATGTAATCTACTTGGATCCGCCGTTTTATACTCAAAAGATACATGCTTTGAAAAATAGAAACGATTCTAAAGAGTATAGTTTCAATGACGTTTGGGAAAATTTAGATGACTATTTAACTTTTATAAAACAAGTTTTATTTCAATTGCAGCGTGTTCTGAAGGATAGCGGGAGTATATTCCTTCATTGCGATAGATATGCCTGTCAATCATCTACGCATACTGTTAGATGAGGTTTTTGGAATAGATAATTTCCAAAGCGAAATAGTCTGGAGTTACAAAAGATGGTCAAATTCAAAAAAGGGGTTGCTCAACGGTCATCAAAATATTCTTTTTTATAGCAAGACAAAAAATTTTAAATTCAATGGCATATACATTCGGCGGCTAAATGAGTTAATAAAAACTGAATCAGCTCTATTGAAGAACGGTGTAGGTAGTTATATTAACAAAACAGAAAAAGAACTGAGTATACTTAAGGCTATGATGCTATTGCTGTCCATAGAAATACTGGTATAGATGGATTTCTGAAAAAGCAGTATGGATGATAAACCGATTCCAATCAAAATACAAAAAAACACCGAAACATTGAGTGAAGCAAAAACAAAATTATTAAAAGCTTATAAAAATAAAAAGGTTAACTGCTGTATTTTGGTAAGAACTAATAATTTTGAAAGTACCTTTCTCTTTGAGCAAGAAGAGAAATGTTATATTTTAGTCATTGATGCCTATGATTTGACGATTAGAAATATGATTTGACGATTAGAAATTGGTTTAAGTCAAATACTGAAAAACATGATATTATAAATATATACGCAAGACAGCGTTGACAATTTGGGGA
Source organism: Endomicrobium sp. (assembly GCA_031290625.1). Classification (GTDB taxonomy): domain Bacteria; phylum Elusimicrobiota; class Endomicrobiia; order Endomicrobiales; family Endomicrobiaceae; genus Endomicrobiellum. Next base: position 54,691 of record JAITND010000020.1, read on the forward strand.
CTCATGATAACAGTATCGCTCTTTTGATGAAGGATCTAAACTTGACGAAAAAACTTTAAATAACAGCGTTTTATATGGGAAAAATGAATAAAGGGATTTTTGTTACAATTGAAGGCGGCGAAGGCTCGGGCAAAACTACTCAATCGCGTCTGTTGAAAGACTATCTTGAGAATCTTGGACGTAAAGTTTTATTCACGCGAGAGCCTGGCGGGACAGTTTTTGCCGAAAGTATCCGCAAAATTTTGTTAAGTCCGAACTCTCGCCCTGTTCCTCTAAGCGAACTGTTTTTGTATGAGGCGGCAAGGGCGCAGCATATGGAAGAATTTGTTATTCCTGCGTTAAAAGCGGGCAAAGTTGTTATATGCGATAGGTTTACAGACGCGACAGTCGCTTATCAGGGATATGGCAGAAATTTGGACTTAAAACTTATAAATCTGCTTAATAAAAAAGCGACGTTTGGAGTATCGCCGAAGTTGACTGTATATCTTGATATTGACCCTAAAAAAGGTTTAAATAAGGCAAAAATTTTAGATAAAGAGTTTTACGGCTCAGACGGCGACAGAATAGAAAGAGAATCTGTTTTATTCCATAACAATGTCAGAAAAGGATATTTAAGCCAAGCGAAGAAATGTCCTAAAAGAATAAAGGTTATAAAGACTCAAAGTACGCCGTTAAAAACGCACACGCTTATAAGAAAATATTTAGACGCGGTATTGTAATGTTTGAAAATATACTTGGACAGCAAAAAGTTAAGAAAATACTTTCAAGTCAAATAAAAAGCGGAAAAATAGCCCGCGCTTACATATTTATGGGTCAAGACGGCGTCGGCAAACGTTTGACGGCGTCGGAATTGGCTAAAGTTCTTAATTGTACGACAAGCGATTTTCTCAAAGGCGAAGCTGTCTCTTGCGAGGGATGTTCTTCGTGCGAGAAGATAAATAAAAACATACATCCCGATGTTCATTTTGTGGATTTTGTAAAACAAGCCGAGCTTGAAGGCGGCGATTTAGATAAACAAAAAATAATAAAAATAGAAACTATACGTTATATGCAAAAAGAGGTATTCACAAAGATACATGAAGGCAAGTGGAAAGTTTTTGTAATAGAGCCTGCCGAGAAAATGAATACAGCGGCTGCAAATTCTTTATTGAAAACTCTTGAAGAGCCTCCGGAAAATACAATTATAATTTTGCTTGCAAGACATAAAGAAACGATACCTAAGACAATAATTTCCAGATCCCAGACGTTGTTTTTTCAACCGTTAAGCACCGATATTATATCAACTTGGCTTATATTGAATTGTTCGCTAGATTCAAACAGAGCAAAAGAAATAGCTGAGTTAAGCGAAGGCTCTCTTGAAAACGCAAAAAGATTAATGGATGAGAAAGAAGTCAAAGGTTTCTCTTTGTGGCGTAAATTAAGAACTCAAAAACTTTATATTTCTGACATCCTTGAATTGTCAAAAAATACTGCAAGATCCGGAGCTTTAGAATGCGTGGACGCAATGACGGCGGAAGCGAAAAAAGAATTTAGAATTTATCCTAAAGAAGTTGCTCCTGCTTTGGAGCTTTTAAATAATTCAAGAGCATTACTTTTAAAAAACGTAAATGCTCAAACAGTCTTGGACAACTTGTTTTTTGATTTGCAGGCTTTGTAAACGATAACACCTGATATATGTTATATCTTTTTTTAACATGTCAAGTCCTTTCAAAATCAATCTTGTGAAATTTTCATGAAACTTTTGGACAATCTAGCCGATATTGAAGACTAATCCAATTTCCTTGTCCTGACTTGAACACCAATCTGCCCAAAACCTGCCAGCTTCTTCCAAAGGCAGGGTACACTTTATCCCCCTGAACTTTATATGCTCTGCTATGTTAGGATACGACGCTTCGCTTGCAGTCTATTTAAAAAACAATCTAATCGCAATAATATAAATAATGCCAATACCACATCCATTCTGCATGGTTGCTTTATCCCGTTATTTTGTAAATATTTAATAAATTGTTTTATAGCTCTATAATATGTTTCTATGGTTTTTGGCTTGCTATCGATAAATGAAGTGAACTTATCAAGTAAATCTTGAATAATAATGTAGGGTTGCGCTATTTGCGCTCCGCCGCTCGCTTCGGTTATTGTTTGCAATTGTTGTATGTTATACATATACTTTATACACAATTGCATTTATATATACCTATGCTACGCTTGTCAAGCGTTGTTTCGCATATGCTAAAGTCATTTGCAGATGAAGAAGCGAAATGGATTTGGAGTAGAGAATTTTCAAAAAGAATACCTCTACAAATACAAAGAATAGCTTTACGTAAACTGATTATTATAAACGTAGCGATAAATTTACGTGATTTACAAATTCCACCATTAAATAGATTGGAAGACCTTCAGGGCAATAGAAAAGAAAAATACTCTATACGAATAAACAATCAGCGGCGAATATCTTTTGTATGGAAAGATGGAAATGCTTTTGAAGTTCAAATGGAGCTAATATGCTATCGGAAATTTTGCAAACATTATTTAGCTGCGTCGTTGTAAGGGCGATGGCGTATTCCAACTGCGTAAAAGGGTTGTCAGACAATCCTGAAGTTATCGCCGAGGCTGTTGTAGACGCTATCCTTTTACTATTGACGATTTCTATGTCTACTAAATGGAGCTAACATGGTAGGAATAATTTTTAAGGTGTGTTTTTGGATTTATATTTTTACATCACTAGCTCCGCGCGAAGAGTTTTGGGGATATATCCAGCAGTTGGGGAAGAGACGCTGAATAATTGGTTTTAAGAGAGAAAGAGTACGATGTTTTTATACAGAAAGCGGGCGTCGTCGTTGTGGATAAAAAAGAAAAATAGTAGACTATCATTAAGGATGAAGAAATGAAAATACCAGTAGTAGCGCCTTGAGAAATTTTGCAAGAGGAATTTTTAACGCCTTTGGGTATAAGAGCATATAGGTTGGCAAAAGAGACAAAAATGCCTATGACAAGAGCGGCGGAAATATTAAAGGGGATACGTACAATAACAATGGATACCGCTTTGAGACTGTCTAAATATTTTGGCAACAGAGTTGACTTTTGGATAGGCATTCAAAACGAATACGACATAAGAATAGAAAAAGTATCTTTATAAAAGCAATTAGATGGAATTAACCCGATGACATCGTCAAATTGAAAAGGTTCTGGCGTTTATCATATCCAACAATTGGGTGTTGGAACAAATAAATATAAAAAACTAATTCAAAAAGAGTTTCCCGAATGAGAGTATTTTAAATGATAAAAATATAAGTTAGTCTAGGCAAACTGCTTGAAATAAAAGTAAAAACAGAGTAAACCCTAGGTTTACCTTATTATACTAAGGAAACAACATGAATAGGGCGGAAGCGAAAGAATACATCAACGCCCACCCGGATGTACATTTTCAAGAGGCAAAGAAAACGGGATATTATTGTATGTTCTATATGTGAAAACGGAAGCGGTAAAGACGGTGCGGGAATAACGGAAAATCCGCAAAATAAAGGGAACTATAAATGCTTTAAGTGTGGGGAGTGTGGCGACGTGTTGCATTTCATTGGAAAAGAATTTGGATTAAGAGATTTTAAAGATATATTAAATAGAGGCATTGAACTGTATAGTATTGTTATTGAAGGAGCTAATTATAAAGGACATACTACAGCGAGTAAAGCAAGCAAAAGCAAGCAAGAAA
>JAITND010000021.1 GCA_031290625.1 Endomicrobium sp.
AAGGCCGTTGTCTTAAAACTCATTAGGCGTTAAACCGTTTAAAGAACTATGCGGTCTTGTTTCGTTGTAATCAAGCCGCCGCTCTTTTATAATTTCTCTTGCTTCCTGCAAATTCAAAAATCTATGCTCATTTAAGCGTTCTTTACATTAAAGCTTTCTATAATAGCTGTTTTCTACGAGTTTTGCGGTCCGCGGTTTGACTTTGCTTCTAAATGCCTGTTCGTCAAGAACTTTGCTCGCTTGCGGCAATGGTATTGTTATTTGCGATATTTTAAACTCGCGTGGATAATCATTTCAGATACAGAGCATTAGGGATTGAAACTATTAACCACTTAGACTTAGACGATTTTTTCACAATCCTATTCAGCACGTTCTATCTTTACAGTTTCTGTGACTATTTATCCTATACATATATCTTCGCAACGCGTTCCCATTTGATTATTACAGGTAAATCATTCACACCTCATTTTTACAGATTTCCTTTAATAACAGATGTTCCGAACCTCTCATAATCAAACGGGCTTATTAACGGCTCAAATTTCCATTTTTTAATATAAGGTATGGTTTTATACAGATTAGGAGGTTTGCAAAACATCTTTTGTAAATTTCTTTCCACTGGTCTTCAATAATTTTAATCTTACTCATCTAAGTTCACTTATAGTATTAAAATACAAAAGAATAATACTTTTATCAATCTATATTGTATTTTTGTAATTCTTTATGGTATAATATTAAATATGAAAACACAAAAATTGCAGGATATATGCGCGGATATATTCGCAGGGGCAACTATATTCGCCAATAACAATCTTTCAAGAGATTATAAAAATGGAGGATATAGGGTTATACGATTAGCAGATATTCAAAATAATGAAATTTATTTTAAGGATTGTCTGTTTTATAACACCCAAGACTATAAGAAAAACAGATACCTTTTGCAAGATAACGATATTCTATTATCATCTCGCGGGACTATCTTTAAGGTTGCAATTTTTAATAAAGAAGATACGTATAAAACAATCCCGTCAGGTTTTTTAACTTGTATAAGGTTAAAGCCAGAGCTTAATATCTCTGTCAATTATATTGCCGCTTATTTAAGACGCAAAGAAAACAGTATAATAACAGGCGAGAAGAATATAAAAAAGACAAACGACAAAAAGCCCAGAATCCAATTAAAACTTACTGACATTTATAATATAGAAATTCCTATCATTTCAAGTAAGGTTCAAAAAGAAATTGATAAGTTATCTTCGGAAGCAACAGATTATTTAAAAAAGAGTATCCAAAAAACAAGAGAAATTGAAGATATTATTTTTCGGATATAGTAATGCCGCTAACTAAAGAGGAAATCGTGAATAAAATTAAAGAATTTATATCACAAATTAACACAGAAATTTTTACCTCTAATACGCATACTAAACAGACAAGGGTTTTTGGATATATTACAACTAACATGAGAAGTCCGCATACTATTGTCGGATATATTCAGGAACTTCTTCCAGAATATATAAAGCGTAAAAATAAACCTGCTGATTGGAAAGACTGGTGTTATAATATCGCCCAGCAAAACAGACACAAACAAAAATTTAGAAGATTAGAACTCGCTACATTATTGTTTAGAAATGTTGAGAATAACTCTTCTTTAAATTTGTTATCTGAGAAATTATACGACATCATTCAAAAATACGGCGCAGAGTATGCTAATTCATTTTTATATCTGTATCTTTTACTGGGAAGATATTTTGGAATAGACAAACAACCATTAGTAAATATTGATAAAGTTTTGAATACATTTAATGGCGATTTCATTAAAGAGGCGCAAGATTTAATTGTAAACAACAATTTCCATAATAGACTTTTTCTATCAGCCGTTTTATATAATCCAAGCTGTGATATAGCATATGAAATATCTTGTAAAGTTTTGGCTAATAAAATAAAAAATTCTGATTTGAAAAGTATATACGAATATATTGATAAAAATAATAGTCCTATAAGAATCAAAATAGTAAATGCTGGCGGTAAAAAGAATTTTGTATCAGATGTTTTCACAATGGCAAATTATTATATTTTCAAAGAAGCCTGTTTTGAAGGTAAAGAAACAGATAACTTGAGAGATAAAAAGGAAAATATAATCAATAAATATGTTGATTTATTATTTTACTATAGATTTAATAAATTTCTTAAAATCACTGATAATGGGAAAGATGACTTAAAACGAATTTTAAAAGAATTGTCAAAATATATACTGGAAATAATTTTCTATGCTTCCGGAATAAAAAAAGAAGATAGAGAAACCATTTTTGATAAAAATACAAAGCGAAAATTTTTATTAGACCAAAAACAAGATATCGTTAGCAAGTATCAAAGCAAGTGTTTTTTTGATTACTCTGGGTGTCAGTCAAATTGGCACAAAGAGGGATATTTTTTAAACAAAAAGCAATTTGTCTATCTTGAGATTCATCACATCATTAAATTAGAGCATTCGCATTTATTTAAGAATGATATAGATATAAAAGAGAATATGATTCCGCTGTGTCCAAATTGCCATCGTAAATTACATAATGCTCAAGATAATATAGTTAAAGATTTGTTAATAAAAATATACGGCGGTATAGACAAAAAAGCGTGGATTAGAAACGGCATTTTTGTTGATATAAATACATTGGGTAGTTTTTATGGATTAGAAAAAGATTTGGAGCAAAGCAAATGATAAAATCTCCTCTAAATTACACAGGGAATAAATCAAGACTTTTAGATCAGCTGTTTTCGCGTTTCCCGCAAAAAATAAACAAATTTGTAGATATGTGTTGCGGCGGAGCGAGCGTTGGGCTAAATGTAAACGCTAAATATGTTATTTGTTTTGACAATAATAAGAAAGTTATAGAGTTATTACAAACGCTTCGTTTTCTATCTGAAAAATCAATTGTTGACAGAGTGGAAGAATTTATAAATACCTTCAATTTATCAGACACTTTTAACAAAGGCTACGATATATACAGAAAATATATAGAGGGCAATAATGGTTTAAAACAGTTTAATGCTGAAGGATACTCAAAATTACGTAGTTTTTATAATGAAAGGGCTTTAAATACAAAAAGAGATAACGCAGTATGTTTATTTACTCTTTTAGTTTTTTGTTTTAATAATGACCTGCGTTTTAATTCTGTAGGTAAATTTAATATGCCTGTTGGCAAAACGGACTTTAACAAAAGCATTCGTAAAAAATTGACTTCTTTCAAGTATGGCGTAAACAATAAAGATGTTGATTTCAGTCAGAATGATTTTAAAATTCTTAAAGACCTTGATTTAAATAGGGATGATTTTGTTTATATAGACCCGCCGTATTTAATTACAAATGCAGTTTATAATGAAAGCGGCTCAAAATGGGATGAGGTTAAAGAAACAGAATTGCTTTCAGTTTTATCATATTTGGATGATAGAGGAATAAGATTTGCTTTGTCAAATGTATTAAAAAAAGGGGATGAGGAAAATAAAATTTTATCTTCGTGGATTAAAATAAATAAATTCAATACTCATTACATAAACTATCATTACCGCTCTTCAAGTTATAATAAAAAAGACAGAGCAACTCCGGAAGAAGAAATTTTAATAACAAATTATGATGTATAAAATACAAAATCGCAGATATATCGGCAGTAAGTCAAAACTTATAGGGTTTATTGCGAAAGTATTAAACAAAGAAAGTATAAATTTTAATACTTTTGCGGATTTATTTGCAGGAACAGGAGTTGTTTCCGAGTATTTTTTATCACAAGAGAAAAAAGTATATATAAATGACAATTTGTTCTCAAATTATGTTTTTTATAAGGCGTGGCTTTCTAATGGTAAGTTTAATCAATCAAAGATATCTAAATGGTTAAATTATTATAACCAATCAACCGATTATATACGAAATAACTATTTTTCAGATATATTTTCAGGGACATACTTCTCTTATTATAATTCTAAATTCATCGGTTCTGTTAGAGAACATTTAGAAACAATAAAAAACACTTTAACCGAAAGAGAATACTATATAATTTTAAGTTCTTTATTATATTCTGCCGATAAGATAGCAAATACAGTCGGACATTATGAATCTTTCTTAGCTTCAAAACCAAAAGAAACAAAGATAAAACTTTTTCCACTTGAAATTAAAGAGTATAAGCGTTCGGCAATTATTACTTGCGCTGACGCCAATGCTATTGCTAACGCCATAAACACAGATTTAACATATATAGACCCGCCGTATAATTCAAGGCAGTATATAAATTTTTATCATATATTAGAAAATATAGCAGAATGGAAAAAGATGTCAGTTTCAGGTAAAACTCTGAAATTTCCGAGAAATAATAAAAAAAGCGATTATTCAAAATCAAAAGCATTGAATTCTTTAATAGATTTGTTATCAAAACTCAAAACCAAGTATATTTTATTGTCATACAATAATACCTATAAAGCCAATAGCGAAGCCTCTAACAATAAAATTGAATTTGAAGAACTTGAAAGGATGTTATCTAAATTTGGCAGATTAAAAATTTATGACTACGACTATAAATTTTTTAATTCAGGTAAGACATTTTTTGACGGACATAAAGAATTTTTGTTTGTGTGTAAACCTCAGTAAATGATATTAAAAAAATATTTTGATGTATTGGTGATAAATATGATGTATGGACTGAATTGAAGCGAATAGTTGCCTTATTTAATAGCCAAAATTTGACGGTTTTCGCGGAACTGTATGTTATACGATAAATAAATGGTAGATGAATTTAAGTTTTATGACTGGAAATCAAGAGTCGCTTGTTTAAATTGTGATGATATGAGAAACTCTTTTGGACTATCAGATAAACCAGAGAAAATAAGCAAAATTGATAAGATTTTGGATTATTTGAAATACTATACAAAAAAAAGCCCAGAATCCAATTAAAACTTACTGATATTTATAATATAGAAATTCCTATCATTTCAAGTAGGGTTCAAAAAGAAATTGATAAGTTATCTTCGGAAGCAACAAATTATTTAAAAAAGAGTATCCAAAAAACAAAAGAGATAGAAAAAATAGTTGAAAACAATCGTCATTTTGCAGGAGTATGATAATGGAAAATTTACAAGCGTATGGAAATTTAGTAAGCAGAAGTTATTATGATGATACATTAAACATTAATGAAATATTAAATAAAATTCATTGTTCTGACGCTTTGTCTTTCTTAAAGAGAATGCCTGATAATAGTATGGATTTGATAATCACTTCTCCGCCTTATTACCAACAAAGAGATTATGGCTGCGGCGGTATTGGCAACGAAGCGACAGAAGATGAATATATAAATAATCTATTGCCTATATTTAACGAGTGTTCCCGTGTGGTAAAAACAACAGGAGCAATAGTTTTTAATTTAGGCGATAAATATTTAAATGGTAATTTATCGTTAATCCCGTATAAATTTGCTCTTAAAGTATTAGAAAATAAAAAAGTTTTCTTAATCAATCAAATTACTTGGGCGAAAACAAATCCAACTCCGAGACAAGAACATAGAAAACTAATACAATCCACAGAACCGTTTTTTATATTTGCCAAAACAAAAGACTATTGTTTCAAGTTGGATGAATATTTAAGCCATTTAGATAGAAAAGATAAAAAAGTGACTTCTAATTTTTCAAAGATAGGAAGAAAATATTTTGATACTATAAATCAGTCAAATTTAACAGCAGAAGAAAAAAAGAATGCAACTCGTGAGTTAGAGAAAGTGATAGAAGAGGTACGACTTGGAAAAATAGAAAGTTTCAGAATGAAAATTCGCGGTATTCATAAAGAAGCATACGGCGGAATGGAAGGCGGACGAAACAATCAGATTAGAAGAAATGGATTTACGATAATCAAAATAACAGGTAATGCTATGAAAAAGGATTTAATAGAAAGCCCTGTTGAAATAACCAAAGGCAATAAACATACTGCGGTATATCCTTTATATATAATACAGGAATTAGTGAAATTGTTGTCCAATAGCGACGATGTAGTGTTAGACCCTTTTTGTGGTAGCGGAACTACTTGCGTTGCCGCTAAAAATCTTGGAAGAAAATATTTAGGTATAGAGATAAACCCTGAATATGTGTCATTGTCGGAAGAAAGAATAAAAGAAGCAGATAATTATGAGGAGTTCTTTTTATGAATGAAAGAGGCGTTTTACAAAATGCTTATATTAAAGCCTCTAAATTAAATGCTGACGATACGCCAAGTGTAATTAAGAAAGATATAGATATATTGATTACAAATATAGAAAGCAATAAATCTTTGGTTTCTGCGTTAACTACAAGTCTATTAAAGAAAATTATATCGCCAAAGCAAGATATTCGTCTGCATAGAACAGATTTTGCTAATGGTTATTCTGCAAGGGTATTAGACACTCATATAAATAACATCGCCATTTTTTAAAGATAATTTTCCAAAATATGCAAATAAGGAAAGCGCTTTTTTAACATTGGCTATAAGGGAAGAGATTAAATGGACGCAAAAGGATGGAAAGAACTTAAAAATACGCAACAAAAAACTTAAAGAGGCTTTTTTAAATATACTTGACCAAATAGAAACTTTCAACAAAGACCCTAAAAAATATCTTGTCTATTTGTTTTTCAGTTTAAGAGAATTATCTAAAACAAATGAGGCTTTATTTAAGAGAACTGCAGTGCAAAAAACAGGAAATGCAGAGAACTTAAACATAAATATAATTCTCTCAATGCTTGCCAAATATTTTCAAATTAAGAAAAGTTCAAGATTGCCTGTAATTGCTATTTATTCAATTTATGAAGTCCTTTTTGACAAATTTGACAGATATAAAAACAAGAAACTTATTCCTTTACAGGTTCATACTTCATCTGATAAACACGGTTTTGGCGATATAGAAATATATACAAAAGATGGGAAGCTTTTTGAAATAGTAGAGATTAAACATAATATTCCTATTGACGAGTATTTAATTTTTGATGTAATAAAAAAGATAAGCGAAATTGAAGTTGACAGATATTATATTCTTACGACTTTTCAAAATAGTTTTAAGAACGCTACTGAAGAAAAGAAAATTTCAGATATTATTTTGAAGATTAAAAAAGAGCGAGGCATAGATATAATAGCAAATGGCATTTTAACAACGCTCAAATATTATTTAAGATTTATAGATAATTATGACGATTTTTTGAAATGTTATACTGCAAATCTCATTAAAGACGCAAAAGTATCAACTGAAATCAAAGACTTCCATATAGAAGAATGGAACAAAATAAAAGATAATTATTAAACTAAAATACTATTTAAAATGATATACTGATTGTCGGAGGGCATTATATGACGTCGTTCATTTCAATATTGATTATACAACTTTGTTTTTTTTATCTTTATCTTTTATTGCCCCTCAAGCGACGACGCTAGTTCAAATGCAACGAACTCATAGATTTCGGACTTTTGCAGATATTATACACGATGCTCACCCACGTTATTGGCATACTATAGAAGAACAGCAAGCCCTAGCCCAAACCCGTGCGATGGGCGTGGATGCAAGATTTCGCGGCGACGCCTAGCGGAACAGATATTTTAAGAGGTAATAAATGTTTCAAACTTATGTAATTATTTTTCATTATTTATCAATTTTATTTCAACACATCCAGGATTGTGTAATACTTTTACGCTTCGACAATTACTTTAGAACTGGGAATTAAAACGAGATTTTGAAAACGGATATTCTTTTATCAAATGAGTAGTAAATGTCAAAATGATGTCAATAGTAAGTGCAAATATTCTTCAAAATCTTGGCTTCTGGTAATAATAATAGTCGCTCCTATTATAACTTCCTTGATTACAGTAGTGGCGGTTTCTTATTGTGGGCATAAAAGTTTTAATAATGCTCTTACAGCAGCAGTATCTAAAACAACTTCAATTAGTTTGCCACAGAATAGTAATAATACTATAAAAATTACAGACGAAAATTCTTTCGTAGGGCATATAATGGATTTTTATGGAACCGTTATAACAATATTCTCAATAGTTTAAATTATCAAACGCCGCTTCATTATACGCAAGAAGCTTTTAAATGCCAAAAATCCAATATGTTATGAGATACTACAAAGATTTGAGACTTTAAGCGTTTTGTATTATAATACTCCCACAATCACAATGATGATATATAATGATTTTATGAGACTCGCCGCGTTAAGTAAAATAATTCGTTTTTTTGTTTTGCAGATTTAAAAAGGAGCCTAAAATGGACGGAAATGGAAATTCTTTTGTTAATGATTTTGAGCGTATCATGAAAATCAAATCTCATAAAGAAAACTCCGACCAAGATACTTGCGTTATAAAGCAATGCTATTCTTTCCCCGAGGAAAGAAATGTACGACAAGTGACAAGATAGATTATATTATCATTGAAGATAGAGATTAACCAAACTGGAAAGAAGTTCTTGATGAAATCAAACGGTTATCCATTCAACAATCATCTCTAAATCCGTTTGAAATAAAGAGGCTAGAGACGGACAATGGAAGCGAATTTGACGGATTGTTAAAATTATTGTTTAATTCAACATCGGATATAAGCCTCTCTACAGCGGGAATGAGAGTATAAAACTCTAATAATTCGGCGTAGTTGTCAGATATAATTTTTCCGAATTCCGTCCAACTGTCTGAACTTATAAATATAGCTTTGCAGATTCTTGAAATGGTGTAAGTCATATATCAAGAAAATCATTTTTTCACCCGTCTTTAAGCGAAAGTTTGCTCAACGTCTATGAAGACGCTTTGGAAAAGCGTGCAGAACTGCCTAAAAAGCATTAAACTTAAGCGAAACGATGGGATAATTTTTGTGACTACTTGGATAAAATGCTTTTTAAATATCAAATATCCTCAAGATGTAAAAACCAAGATAAAGATAGTATTATTGTACTTTTTCTTAATACTTGCCATATGCGCATTGTTTCGTCTACTGCTGTGCATTAGTTATCCGTCTATATTTTATCAGTTGTCTTTTTGGGATAAGACTGCCAGTTTTATTTATGGTTTGCGTTTTGATATCGCTACTTTTTGTATCTTCCAAGGACCGTTTATAGTACTTTTGTTTTTCCCATGGCGTGGAAGCTGTGAAAAAAATATTATCCTAATTTCTTCCGTCTTATTAAGCGTAGTATCATTTTTGATGATTTTGACGTTAAGCGCAGATTTTTTTTATTATCCGCAAGTGAAGCGACATATGACAGAAGATCTGCTTTTGGCTTGGAGAGACAAAACTTTCATACTCGGCTACGTATTTAAACGTTACCTGCCTGCTTTGATTTTAATTGTATTCGTATTGTTTTTTTTAGAAATAAAAATTATTAAATTTATGAAACAGTACAATCCAAAGCTTATAAGCCTGTTTAAAAAGGTAGGAATTTTTATTGTAGTTAGTTTTTTTGTAATTTTGGGAAGAAGAGGCAGTTTTAACTTTTCCGGCATGCCGTTAAATCTAATAGATGCTTATAAAATTCAAAAAAGTCCGGCAAATATTCAACTTATCTTAAACGGAATATTTACGCAGTATTATTTTCTTAAAGGAACAAACGACACAAAAGGCGTAATAAATTCTGGTTATCCTGCGGAACAAGCGTTAAAAAATGCAAAGAGCTTTCTTTTGAGCGAAAATGAAATTTTTCCTGATGAAAAATACCCTATAATGCGACGTTTAAAGAATAGCGGAAAGCACCAGAACTACAATGTTGTAGTTGTCTTGTTAGAAAGTTGGACGCCCAAATATATTGATTCTTTTAATGGAAATAAACGTTATAATGTTACTCCTGTTTTTGATAAAATAGCATACGGCGGAATTAAATTTGTAAACGCCTACTCTGTTGGTCCAAGAAGCCAGTTTGGTTTAATTGCATCGCTTGTCGGTATGCAAATAGTTCCAGGAACCGTTCATTATTATGGTTTTGATATTATGAGTGCTTTTACTAAGATTGCCGTCGCTTTTAGGAATAGGGGATACCATACTTTGTATGCTCAATCTTATGAAAGAAAATCTATAATGATGTGTTCTGTGGCTGAGAATATGTTAGGTTTTGATAAAAGTTACGGAAAAGAAAATTTCCCTCAGTTGATGAACTATAAATATGATAATATATATGATTACGAGATGTGCGACTTTATCTCTAAAAAAGCCGGGGAAAGCCATGATCAAGGCAAATCGTTTTTTATTTGTGCTTTTACAGGAACTACGCATGTTCCTTTTATTCAGACCGCTGTGCAATTTGAAAAATACCCGCCAAATTCAGAGGAAAACAAATATCTCAACAACTTGTATTATGCCGATTATTCTATAGGGCATTTTATTGAACAAGCAAAGAAAGACGGGTATTTTGACGATACAATTTTTATTTTTATGGCTGATCATATAGCTGGAAGTTTCGCTTCCACTACAAATACAAAACAAAGATTTAAAATTCCTATGGTTATATATGCTCCCAAAATTTTTAAACCGCAAGTTGTTGAATATACGGTTTCTCAGGCAGATTTAATTCCCACGCTGTATCACTTAATGGGTATAGATGAGCCGTTTTCCGCAATTGCCGTCAATGCTCTTGATAAGGATGCCAACCATTTTGCTTTGATATGCGATGGGATGAATATAGTCTTTATTAACAAAAAAGGCGACTATATAACTAATAACCGAATTATGGTTGTTGAATCTTCAGCCGATAAAGATAGTAGCGAATATAGTTCTCTTAATGAAACATTGTTGTCTTTGGACAAATCAATTACAGAGTTAATTAAAACTAACAGATGGTATAATTCTGGAAAGGTTGTATAGACTTATTTATAATTTAAAAGTCGCTTCGGATTTGCCGGAGGAACTGTTTCAGTTGTTCGTCATTGCGGGGCAGATCCGCAATCTTGTTTTAGTTGTTCGTCATTGCGGACTAGCTCCGCAATCTCAGATGGTATAGAGCTTCCGGCATTTGCCGGAATGACGAAGAGAAGTTTCAGCAGTTCATCATTAATTATAAATTGTAGAAGTTTTACAGACGCAATATCTGCAATAGCATGCCAAGCGGAAAACGACATGATTGGCTGAGCGACTAAACATAACGTCCATTGAAGTCGTTTATGTTATTTTATTTAATAATGATTAGGATAATATATGAAAAAATAAACGTTATCTTTTGGCGTTTCTTTTTCTTGTGATAATGTTGCCGACAACGGCAAGGGCTGAGCTTGATTTTTAGGAGTGTTGTGAAGGATGATTCATTCTATTCTTACAGCGTCAACTTTTGCTGCGGAGATTGTTTTCGTTTGGTGAGGCGTAATTTTATTGCGCACAAGTTTTTTCGCTTTTATAACGAGGAACGTGACAAAGCCTTATCGCGAAATCCTGTTTTACGTAGTTTCACGAGTTTAGTTTATTATAACAAAAGCGTTATAGATTTTCAGTTATATTTATTCTTGTCCAAAAGATTCACAAGCAAGATTGATTTTGGAAGGATTTGACATGTTAAAAAAAGATGTTGTAAGTTACAATATGTATGTCAGACTGAGAAGTAGTATGCAGAGAGGAAGTCAGTTTGTTAGCGGTAGCGTTTGGGAAGAAGAAAGGAATAGGGTGCAAATTTGAGAAGGAATGTTAATAATCAATGGTTTTCTCTAAGTTTGGAAAGGGGCTTTTAAGAAAGAAAGAGGCGCTGTGCAATGTTAAAGAAATTAGTCGCTATGTTGTTAGTTTTTATAATGATGTGTTTGCAAGTGATGACTGACTGTGCAAGGTCTGAATGACTTAGAGGACTTAATACAACAAGATGAAAGACTTCAACGTTTATTGGCTATGCCGATAGGCCATAATACAGACTTAGAATTCTTAAGGCAGTATTACATAGTTCGCCCAGACTTTTTGATAAACAATGAACAAGGGAGGGGAATTTACGAGTTAAGGGTTTTGGGAGATTTTCACTATCTGCAGAGGCGGTATCAATTAAATCATTTAGATGCGGAACAGGAACCTGCTCCTGTAGCTGAATCGCCAACGGTATGGCAGAGAATAAAAGCGAACCCGGGTGTTGTCGCGGTGGCTGTGGGTGCTGTAGTGGTGGGTGTAATGGCGTTGCTGTATTATTATAATCGGCGTGCAAGGACAGGCGGTACAGAACCACAGCCGGAAGCGCCTCAATCTGGGGGAAAAAGAGAAGCAGTAGCGACTAGAGCAGAAGCCCCAGCGCTTCAGTCGGCGGTAGTAACACCACTACCACCAGCACCAGTAGCCCCAGCAGTGACAGCGCCTCAGTCGCCGGTAGTAACACCGCTACCACCAGCGCCAGTAGCCCCAGCAGTGACAGCGCCTCAGTCGCCGGTAGTAACACCACTACCACCAGCGCCAGTAGCCCCAGCAGTAAGTAGCGGGGCCCAGTACCAAAGCCAAGCGCCAATTTGATGTAGAACCAATAGAGAACAAATAGACGGACTGAGACTTGACGAGCTGAGGTGGTGCGTTTTAGCTTCATTTGTGAGATCATCCCAAAAGCTGAAGTACTCTATCTGTTGGGGCGCCGGATAACAGAGCGACTTGACGTGTCTGCAGATATTGGAAAGCTATTCCCAGAGAAAAGGAGTGAACTTGTAGTGCTTGTAGGTATTATTACGGAGGAATAGAATATATGGATGAAGAGCAGAGAATGGTACGGACTTGGTTTGAACAGATGAACTGAGTTCCCACTTGAACCACAAACAGTATGGCAGTAGTGGACAGATTCAGATGACGATGACTAGAGAGCAGTCAGATTGCCAGCGTTTTCAGTTTGGAAAGTTTGGAAGTACAGATTTAAAAGACAGAAACGAATAAAACAAGGATGGTGATTATGATAGAAAAGTCTCCAGGAAAGAAATTAGTCGTTATGATATTGGCAGCAACTTTGGTTGCCGCTACAGTTGTAACTCCAAGAGCGTTTGCGAATAATGAAGATAGGGTGGAACAGGTTGCTGTTGCTTTTAGACCACCAGTGATTTCGCCTGAAGAAGCGCTACGACAGTGGGAAGAGGACTGGGAACGATTATCACAGCTAAATCGGGGTATGGTTGAGCGTGAGGATGCGGTGTCGGAAAGAGTTTTAGAGGCAGCGGATTTTGAGTTTTCACTTTTTCCCCTCGCGGTGGAGTTTGTACGGCCAGAGCAGGGGACAGAACGGGAATTGCAGTGGCAAGACCGGGGGCGGCAGATGCGGGAATGGGGACAGCGGGTACGAGAACGGCGACTGCAACTGCTACGGCAACAGCAACATCAGCGACAGGAATGGCAACAGGAACAGCAATGGCAGCGGCAACAGGATGCGGAGCGCAGGTGTCGTCGCAATTTACAACCGATACCTCAGGATGAAGCGGTTGCATTGTCAAGAAAAGATATTTTTGGCCGCTTGGTCACCATGGTCGCCTACTGGATATGTATATTTAAAATTTGTAATCCTATTTTGGCAAGACCAATATATGTACAGAGACCGATATAGCTGTCTTAGAGGAGTTTGAAAAGGTTTGTCCAGATTTTCGGGCAAAGAATCCAGAAGAGAAGGAAGCTTACAAGGAAGAGATTTTGGAAGATTTTCGCAAACGGCAGGAAAGAGTATCAGTCAAAGCATAAAGCCGATGTACCAGCAGAAGAGACTTACAGCTTACCTAGCGGTAGACGCATAATGGACAGAAAAAAGAAAGATAGGAACAAAGTTTATAGTTACGTTTGCCAAAACGCAATCGCCAAAATGATTTGCAGATAAGATAACTGCGCAAGGGATATATAGTAGTAATACTTGATGATGAGCCGTTAATACAATTAGAGGCGTTAAACTTTCTAAGGTCAATGAAAGGTTATGATATGGAAAGAGAGACTGAAATAAAATATAACAGTTAAATACTTTACACAAGGGAAGGATAAAGTATTTTTAGTTGCAGATTATGAACTTAATGGAAACTCGGGATTGTTTTTAAGTCTCGGTGCAACAGTTGGTTTATTGCCGTTTATGATATTTTGAACAGACCCAAAATAACTCTTCTGAGATTATAGGCTCGTGAATTCCTTTATAACTTTCTTTGGATAATTAATCAGGTAATAGACAGCAATATGCGGGATTTCTGAGCATTTGTAATAAGGCTGTAGGGGATTAGCCTTAAATCCTTTGTTTATGAGTCCAAAAAGTTCCTTTATAAAAAGGGCTTCTTTGTTAGGAGTAATTTGTTTTTTCCCATTGAATTATACAAAATCCTCTCTCTCAAAATACATAAAGTCTAGTCGGTCGGGCATGCTTTTGTCCTCTCAGTTTAAGTCTCCAATTCCCGCATCTCTATGACAAAAGCTTCTATCTCTCTCTTCCTATGCATTACAGCCGCCACTGCCATGCTCTACCGTCCTTTGCTCTCTCGGGTATCTATCCAACTCGTGATAGGTGAGAATCACTGTCAGTATGTCCATGTTTTTAATATCATCGGGGTGTTGGGGGGATGTAGGGTAGGCAGTGGGAGTTATTTGAAACGTTCGCTTAGCATATTGTAAGCGACACGCTGTTTCTGTGTTGAGAGATTGTCCATAAACTTTCGTAGGTAGCTGTCGTCCTGCTCTCCCACCCCATGCGTGTACAAATTTCCGCTGCTGAAAACACTGCTTTGTCTTTATTCATTTGCTTCCTCTCAATTAGATTGCGGATCACGTCCGCAATGACAATTTACTTATTCTCCTCCTACATCCGTATCTTTCTCTTTGGTCTTCATAAGCTGAAAACACCGCTAGATTGCGGGTCAAGCCCGCAATGACAATTTAACCTCTTAAGTTTTACATTCCTTCTCAAATTTGCACCCTATTTCTTTCTTGTTGCTAAACGCTATTGCTAACAAACTTACTTCCTTTCTATCATACTTCTCATAATATTTCTTCTCTTTTATTTGTTTTATTGCTTCTTTTATCATTTCTTCTTTACTTTTATCAGCGCTATACTTTATCTCCACTACTATTATATCATTCTCTTTCTCTTTCTTTAGTACTGCATCTATCCTTCCTTTATCTGTGTGTACTTCCCCTTCTACTTCAAACCCTGTTACTCTCATCAGCATTAGAATCATTGAGTGATAGTATGCTTCTTTGCTTTTCATTTGTTCTAACAGTTTGTTTGTTAAACTATTTATCTCTCTCGATTGACGATTACTGTAATATTCTATTAGATTTGTTAAAAATGAGTTCCTTACTTCCATCAAATAAATTCTTACTTCCTTTAAACAGTTCCTTTATTGTGATTATAAGTAACGATTTCCCAAAACGACGAGGGCGAGATAGAAAATATACACTCCCGTTGTTTATTAAGTCCAATATATGCTTGGTCTTATCTACATATATAGCCCATTATCTCTTAATTTCTCAAATGTTTGCGTTCCTATCGGTAATTTTCTCACTGGTTACCTCGGCTCTAGCTCTGAATATTTCTATATAGACACACCCCTAAAACCCAATCAATAAGGCGGTAAACTTTGGTAAAAGTCTGCCATTTCCCTAGCCGCAACAGAGTTACATGTAAAATTGTAAAAATAAGTTGTAAGTACCGCTGCGAGCAGATAGCCGAACAATATAATTGCGCATAGTTTTTTCGCGACAATCGCAACTCCGACAATGTAAAAATCAGCGCATATGTTACATCTTTTTTTAATCTTTATCAACTCTTGTCGTCGTTCGTTAAACGACGTTATCCATTTGCGGCTTTACCATCTTTACCATTATTTATATCGTTAGATGTTGTTGCATATAAATTTTCTAAAGCTAGTTTTCCTCTCGGTACTCGCTTCGTGTCACGAAACCGCCAGTAAAAGATTTAACAACTTCCCGACGGCGACAAAAAGAAAAGCCTACGCCTATATATAATAGATACGAAACGCCCGCCAATGTAAAATTTTCGCGAAATCTTTGCGAAACTTTGTATAATCTATATTGTTTTAAGGGACATTTTAGAAGACAACAAAAATTACAAGCGTTTTTGACCCAAATTTTAAGGCATAATCCGCTTAAATTCTTTTTCCCAGCCATGAATATATTTACGCTTTTTAAGGACAATTATTATATAGAGACTTCAAAAAAGCTGAACTTCCAAGCTTTTCAAATAGTTGTCAGTCACGCCAACTGAAGCATGATTGAGCAGCTTGCTAACTCTGTAAATGTCTTTGTCTTTAGCATACTCTTCCTTCTTTCCCTGTCATTGCGGGCCAGACCCGCAATCTTGTTTCAGTTGTTTGTCATTGCGGACTAGTTCCGCAATCTCAGATGGTATAGAGCTTCCGGCATTTGCCGGAATGACGAAGAGAAGTTTCAGCAGTTCGTCATAGCGGGACCGGCCCGCAATCTACTGTGAATGTCTTTATCTTTAGCATACTCTTCCTTTCGCCGCTGAATCAAGTTCAGCGCGACGACACTGCGCTTCAGAAAATATTTTGCGATAAAATCCTTGTTTCTTTATTAATTGATATAATAATTAAAACCATACAACCAATAAAAAAGGTTGTTGAAATGAATATTGTCTAAATGATATCAGTTTAAGAGTGGATTAATTGTTGGGGAAAAAAAATGATAACAAAAGATTTGATTTTAAGAATTTTTTCTGCGGCAAATATTTTAAGATGGAACGATCATATTCGTCCGTCGGATTTTTTTGAATTAGACAAACAGTCTCATAAGATGATTATTGCCTATATAATTGCCAAGTTTGAAGAAGAAAATGGAAAATCCATTGATTGGATAAAGCTTATTGAGTGCGGAATTTTTGAGCTTTTTCAAAGAATAATGCTTACAGATTTAAAACCTGAAATATTTCGCGAGATCATGTCAAAAAAAGAAAAAGAATTAAATAAATGGGTGCTTGAAAACTTAAAAAGCGACTTAGACTCTTTGCCGCGCGGTTTTGCCGAAAGGTGTCGTAAATATTTTTCCGAAACTAACTATGCGAATAAGGAAAAAAGAATATTAAACGCGGCTCACTGTTTGTCAACGAAGTGGGAGTTTGGAATAGTTTATCCTTGGAATTCAATGCTTTATGGCATAGAAAAAACAAAACAAGAAATAGATGAAAGCATTGCTGTTTTTGACGATTTGTTTGGTGTAACGCAATTGGTGTTTAACAAGAAATATTACGGGTTTTTGGATTTGTGCGGACAGCTTAGGTTTCAGCAAAGATGGGCGCAGGCTTTCAGAGTGCAAAAGACTACGGTTTTAGGGCATATGTTAATGGTTGCGATATTTGCGTATTTATTGTCGCTTGAGACAAATTCTTCGCAAAAGAGGCGATATAACAACTTCTACGCGTCGCTGTTTCATGATTTGCCTGAGATTTTGACTAAAGACATAATTAAGCCCGTTAAATCTTCTATACATGGTTTGGAAGACATAATAAAACAATACGAGAAGAAACAAGTTGACGAGAGAATACTTCCTTTAATACCTGAAAGTTGGCACGGTGAAATGCAATATTTTATAGAAGACGAATTTTCAGACAAAATTATTGAAAACGGCAAAATTAAGCGAGTTGACAATGCCGCTGATTTTGACGACGATAAATATAATGCGGTTGACGGGAATCTTATAGAAATGTGCGATAAGCTTTGCGCTTACATAGAGGCTTCTATGACTCTGGAATACGGTATAAATTCGTCTACGTTGACAAAATCAAAAGAAATGCTTTATAAAAAATACGCGGGTGTTAAAAAGAATAACTTAGACTTTAAACAGTTGTACGATTATTTTTTGAATTAGGTAAAGTGCTGAGGATGGGATTTGAACCCATACCGCCCTTTCGGGGACAGGCTTCTGAGACCTGCGTGTCTGCCGTTCCACCACCTCAGCTTTATTTAGGCTGGATACCGCTCGCTTTTCGCTTTACAGAACCCAAATCTCTTTAGCTTCTAGCCTTAACTTTCATCTCAATGATACGCATTTTTTTCCATTCGCCCGACTTGTATCTCATGTAGCATGAAACGTTCACCATGATACCATAAATAACCAAAATACTCCAGCAGCCGTATAGTCCGAAATGTTTTGTTGCTATATACATGGCAATCGAGGCTGTCATAAAAAGTATAATCAAAAGTTTCATAACAAATTTTGTGTCGCCAGCGCCTTTTATCGCTGAAGAAAATATAACGCTTAAAGATTCAAACAGAGAAAATGCCGCTATAAATTTAAATAATATTATTATAGTAGGTCTTATCTGCTCTATAATCAGAGCTTCGGAACCTCTGGCAAACGGTTTTATAAGAAGATTTGGAACAAATAAAAACATTAAAAAGGTAAAGAGAATAAAAGTAAAGACTATTTGCGTGGCGGTTATTACGCTCTTTTGCGCCATAGAGGCTTTGTTTCTGCCGAGATAATTACCTGTCATGATAGATATTGTTATGCCGCATCCTACAAGAGGCATATAAGCCAAATTGTAAATGTTCATGACAATATTTGTCGCCGATAATTCTAACTTGCCGAGAGTGCCGACTATAAGAGAAAAGAACGTAAATACCGACATATCCAAAAATATGTGGACGCCGCTTGGAAACCCAAATCGTATAAATCTTTTTAAGAATTTAAAATTAGGTTTTAGTTGTCTTGCATTAAATTTAGAGTCATTCTTTTTTTGAGAGAATAAAATAAGGAATACAATAAATACGATGGCAAACCCGATAATTGTAGAAAGAGCTGCGCCTTCTATGCCAAGCGCTGTGAAACCAAATTGTCCAAATATTAGCAAATAATCTAAAATAATATTTACAAATATGCCTATAAGATTAACTAACAACACCGTTTTAGTCTTTTCTCTCCCGGCGTAAAATCCAGACAATGCGGACGAGCCAAGATAGAAAAATGAGCCGTAGCATAAGATATTAAAATACTTTATTTCTTCTTGAATAATATCTTTTGAGTGTCCTATGAAATTAAAAATATTAGAGGAAAACAGCGTAAACGAAAAAATGACGACGGAACTTAAAACGGCAAAATGAATAGCTTGCCAGACTGACGGTCCGATGGACTTGTATTCTTTTTTGCCGTTATATTGCGAAACAAAAACGTCAATATAAGCTACGGTGCCTTGGAATATAAATACAATTGAACTGTTTAACAGTCCCGCTGGAAACGCCGCGGCATAAGAATCATGCGAGTGCCATGCTAGAAAAAAACTATCTATAAAATTTTGAAAAGCCCAAGCCCCTGTTGATATTATAAGCGGCAATGCTATTTTAAAAAATTCGCAATACCCAGCTTTTGCTCGCCATCGTCTTATAATATATTTAAAAATCATGGTTTGTATTCTATATAATTTACCGTTAATTTTCCAGCTTTGGCGTCGTCGGCAAAAACTATAAGTTTAGAGCGCGAATTAAAATCAAGAAAAATAAAGGCTCTCTTCTTTTATTTTTACAAGATTTATTATAGAATCTTAAAACTATGAGTAATTTTATAGAGATGGAAAATGTCTCGGTACTTCGCGGTTCAAGAGAAATTTTAAGCAATGTTAAGTTGACTATAAAAGCAGGCGAAAATGTTGCGATAATAGGTCCTAACGGCTCCGGAAAATCCACGTTTATAAAACTGGTTACTCGTTCTATTTATCCGTCTTATACAGAGTCTGGCGTCTGTAAGTTGTTGGGGCGCGAAGATTGGAACGTAGCGGATTTGCGCAATATGCTTGGCATAGTTACAAGCGAGCTTCAATACGATTTTCACAACGAAATAACAGGGTTTGAAGCCGTGTTGTCCGGCTTTTTTTCAAGCGTTGGAATAGGCAAAAATCATATTGTTACAAAGGCGATGGTTGAAAAAGCGGAGAAGACGATAGATTTAATGGAAGTGTCGTATTTAAAAGATGAAAAGTTTGAGATCATGTCTTCCGGAGAAGCAAGAAGGTTTTTGATAGCGAGGGCGCTTGTAAATGAACCCAAAGCGTTGATTTTGGACGAGCCTTCAAACAGCTTGGATATAGCCTCGTCGTTGAATCTCCATAAAATTATGAGGAAGATAGTCGCGAGCGGCGCTAATATAATGCTCGTAACCCATTTAGTCTCGGATATCATTCCTGAAATAAACAGATTTGTGTTTTTTAAAAATGGCAAAATTTTTGCCGATGGAAAACGCGAGAACGTTTTTACAGAGAAGAATCTATCTTTTCTTTTTGGCGTCGATGTGGAAATCAGCGAAAACAACGGATTTTGCACTATTATGACAATATAGCAATATAACGTAGGGATAAACGATGAAAAAGTGGATAAGAATTGTTCTGGTTCCTTTAGGTTTTTTAGTTTTTATAGGAGCATTGGCTCTTTTACATAATCAATTAAAAAATCTTAGCTATGTCGACGTTATCAATGCGTTAAAAGCAATCCCTGCCGCAAGAATTGTAATAGCGTTGTGTTTGGCTTTGTCATACTATTTGATTTTAGGCGGTTATGATATTGTCGCTTTTAAATTTATTGACGCTAAAGTTCCAGTAAAGCCTAAAGACATCTTGTTTACGTGTTTCATAAGTAATGTTTTAGCCAATAATACTGGATATTCCATGCTTTTTGGCGGTTCCATAAGATACAGGCTTTATTGTTTATATAACGTTTCAATGATTGACGTTACAAAAGTGCTTCTGTTTTCTTCGGCGACAATATGGCTTGGACTTTTGGCTGTAGGCGGGATCATTTTTACTTTTGCTCCCGTTTCGTTAGAAGGGATATTAAATTTAAATATTTCAACGAGAATAATCGGGTTGATTTCCTTAGCTGTTTTGGTTTTGTATGTTTTATTAAGTAGGCTTCATTCAAAACCGCGTAAAATTTTTAAATGGACAGTCTCTTTTCCAAACATAAAGATTGTAACGGCTCAGGTGTTGCTTGCCACAAGCGATTGGGTTGTCGCTTCTCTTACGCTTTTTGTCCTTATGCCTGAAGGCTATATATCCTATTTTGTGCTGCTCAAAGTTTTCCTCGTATCGCAATTTTTTGTGATTATAAGCCAAGTGCCGGGCGGAATGGGCGTTCTTGAAACGTCAATAACTCTTTTAATGCCGAATTCTGCAAACAATCCAGGCGTTATAAGCGCTCTTCTTGCCTATAGGGCGGTATTTTATTTCTTTCCGCTTTTAATAGCTCTTGGTATGTTAGGAGCTTTTGAAATTATGGTTTTTACTAAAAATTTCAATAGGACGGCGAAGGTTTTTGGGAAAACGGTTTCGTCGCTTGTGGTTCAAGTTATAGCTCTATGTTCTTTTTTTGTAGGTATGATAGCTATGTTTTCAGCGTATACTCCGTTTAATGTCGCCCAATTAAAGGTTATTATAGGCTTACTTCCTTCTTGGTTTGCGGATTTATCGCACTTCTTATTAAGTATTACGGCGATAGGCATTTTGTTTATGTCCCGCGCTTTGCAGCTTAGGATTAAAAAAGCGTGGAGCATATCTTGTTTTTTGGTAGCTTTTGCCATAGCTTTGATACTTATTGTTGGAGAACCGATTTTAGTTCTTGTGTGCTTTGCGTCTTTATTAGTTGTTTTATTGTTTTCAAAAAAATATTTCTACAGGGATATTCCTATACTCAAAACAAATTTTAGTTCGTGGTGGTTTTGCGCGGTTGGCGGAGTATTCGCCTTATCTGTTTGGATAGGATTTTTTATAAATAGACAAGACATTTTCTCTTGGATACATCTTAATGTGTTTTTTAGCAATCTTTTAAACGCTAATGATGCGGCGAGATTTTTAAGAGCAAGTCTTGGCGGCGGAGCTATAATACTAATAGTTATTGTTGAACAGATACTTAAAAACTTTTTTAATAAGACTTTGTCGTTTACAAAAAAAGATGTAGAGGCAATAGCGCGTTCTTCAGATTACGCGTACTCGTTATATGCTTTGGCTTCTGATAAGGAATTTATAGTAAACGACGAGAAAGATGCGTTTATAATGTACGCTAAGTCAAAAGACAGCTGGATTGTTTTAGGAGATCCGGTCGGAAGAAATTTTAATAGAAACGAACTTTTATGGAAATTTAAAGAGATTGCTGACAGAGCTTCCGCCAAGCCTGCGTTTGTGGGTATAGATGGAAAATACGCGCAAATTTACGACGACGTTGGGCTTGATATTTTTGACATAGGTCAGGAAGCAAAAATAGCGTTGAAAAATTTTAATATATACGACGAGAAATTTAAAAGTTTTTATGATTTGGAAAGTAAGATAGAAAATGCGGGGTTTACTTATAAGCCTCTAAGCGCAGATATGTTTAACAGGTATAAAGCTGAATTCTCAGAGATAAATAAGCAGTGGGTACAAGATAAGCGTTATTTTGAAATGAACTTTGTCCCGGGAAAGTATGATGAAGTATATATGCGACGCATGGACTTTAGCGTTTTGGAAAAAGACGGAAAGGTTTACGCTTTTTCAATTTTGTTAAAAACAGACAATAGAAACGAAATATCTTCTGGCGTAGCGAGGTATTTAAAAAGCGAGTATGATTTATTTTCCTATATCATATTTAAAAATATTATTTACGCTAAAGATAACGGATATAAATGGTTTGATTTAGGGCTTGCTTACTTTAATAGGTCTGATAATAGCGGCGATGCTGTAAAATATTTTGCAAAGATATTTATGTTTGCTGAACATTTTAAGCATGATATTGCGTCTTTAAGGGAATTTAAGGAGAAGTTTTATCCTCTTTGGCGCGACAAATATGTGGCTATACACCCGGACAAGTATATTGTTTCATTCATTAAAAATTTTACGGTCCTTATTTCTCCTAAGAAAATCGTTGACAGAAAGAACTTTTTTAAAAGGTTTTTTAGAAAATGAAGGCATGGGATATTTTCTATCAAGATATTATTCAAACCGGTTTAGTAAAATCCAAAGATAAAGTCGTTCTCGCCGTTTCAGGCGGACAAGATTCTATTTGTATGCTTCATTTGTTTTGGCGTTTGGCAAAAAAAATGCAAATAGAACTTTTGACGGCGAATTTCAATCATAATTTAAGAAAAGAGTCCGTCAAAGAAGCCCAAATCGTTAAAAATTTATCATACAAACTTGGAATTGACTGCATTTTAGAAAGCGTCAATGTAAAAGAGTACTCTAAAAAAGAGTCTGTCTCCATTGAAACGGCGGGACGGAACTTAAGATATTTGGCGCTTGAAAATATAGCTAAGAAACACAAATGCAATAAGATTTCTACCGCTCACAACGCCAACGATAACGCCGAAACTGTTTTAATGTGGCTTTTGAGGGGAAGCGGAAATTTTACGGGCATGCCTCAAGAAAGGAATGTAAATAGAAAAATTGCCGTTATAAGACCGTTGCTCCCGATTAAAAGAAAATTGATTGAAGATTATATAAATACGCATAAATTACCTTTCTGCACGGACAAGTCCAATTTTTCTGATGTTTATACCCGCAACAAAATAAGACTTTCTATTATTCCCTTATGTGAAAAAATAAATACTATGGCTGTTGAACATATATTTAATTTAAGCCGTATACAAACTATAGAAGACGCTTATTTGGAAGAGATTACGCTTAAATATTTGAGAAAATGCGCGAAAGTTGGTAAAAAGCGAGTTCTGCTTGATTTAACAATGTTTTTGCAGTATAATAAAGCAATTCAATACAGAATTTTGAAGAATATTTTGCCTCAAAAAAAATACAATTCTTATATCAATTTAATAATGCGTAAAATTTTGTCGTCAGATTTATCTGTTTATAAGATATCGGACGAGTGGAGTTTTTACGTTAAGCCAAACAATAGAGCATATTTTATAAAATGGTAAATAAAATGTGACAGGCAAACGGAATAACTATGATGTTGACGTTTTAATTTCGGCTGAAGATATTCGTAAAAAAGTTTCGGAAGTAGGCGTGCAAATATCAAAGGATTATGCGGGAAAGAATATTCTTATAATTGCAGTTTTAAACGGTAGTTTTATTTTCTGCGCGGATTTGGCGCGCAGTTTAGATTTAGAATGCAAAGTTGATTTTATTTCCGTCGGTTCTTACATAGGCGTGCAAACGCAGAGAAAGGTGAAAGTAGTTTCAAGTATCAAAGAAGATATTATTGGCAAGGACGTTATCATAGTTGAAGACATTGTTGATAGAGGTTTTACTTTAGATTTCTTAATAAAAGAAATGTCTTTGAAAAAGCCTAAAAGCATAAAGACTTGCGTTTTTTTAAATAAGAAGCGCGCTAGAGAAAAGGAAATTGCCGTTGATTACAGTTGTTTTGAAGTGGGAAATGATTTTGTCGTCGGCTATGGACTGGACTATAATGGATTTTTTAGACAGTTGCCTTATGTTGGGAAAATAAAGGAGTCGGTTTAATGAAGAAAAAAAGCCCATGGCATATACTTTTTTGGATAACGCTTTTTATAATTATATTTATGCTTATGAATTCTGCCGGGAAGAAAGGTCCGGAAGCAGAGCTTGAATATTCCCAGTTTAAGCAGTATATAAGAGCGTGCAGCGTGTTCAAAGTTGTAGTTGGACAGGATTTTATAAAAGGTCAATTTAGAGATTCCGACGGAGTTTTAAAGAAGTTTAAAACTATCCCCATGAATGACCCCAACCTTATAAAAGACATGGAGGAAAACAAAGTTCTTGAATTTTCTTCTGTTGAAAAAGGCGGTTGGCTTAGTTCTCTTTTAGTAGGCTGTTTGCCGATGGTTCTTTTCCTTTTTGTGTGGTTTTTCCTTATGAGAGGAATGATGGCGGGCGGCGGCAAGCAGGCTATGTCTTTTGGTAAAACAAAAGCAAAACTTGCAGGAAACAACGCCGCTAAAAAAGTTACTTTTAAAGATGTCGCGGGGTGCAATGAGGCGAAAGAAGAATTGCAAGAAATAATAGAATTTTTAAAAGATCCGGCTAAATTTCAAAAATTGGGCGGAAAGATTCCAAAAGGAGTTCTTCTTTTCGGATCTCCGGGTACGGGAAAAACTTTGCTTGCCAAAGCCGTCGCGGGAGAAGCCGGAGTTCCTTTCTTTTCTTCAAGCGGTTCTGAATTTGTTGAAATGTTTGTAGGCGTAGGAGCTTCAAGAGTAAGAGATTTATTTGATCAAGGCAGGAAGTCTGCTCCTTGTTTGTTATTTGTAGACGAAATAGATGCCGTCGGTAGGCATAGATTTGCGGGGATCGGCGGAGGTCACGACGAAAGAGAGCAAACTCTAAATCAATTGCTTGTTGAAATGGACGGTTTTGACACAAAAGAAGGCGTTATCCTAATTGCCGCTACAAACAGACCCGACGTCTTGGATCCCGCGCTTTTAAGACCTGGAAGATTTGACAGGCAGGTTATAGTTCCAAGCCCGGATTTAAAAGACAGAGAAGAGATTCTTGCAGTACACGCCCAAAAAATTAAGTTGGATAGCGATGTAAACTTAAACGTTATAGCCAGAAGAACTTCGGGGTTTGTCGGCGCTGATTTGGCAAATCTCATAAATGAAGCGGCGTTGCTTGCCGCTAGAAACGGTCAAAAAGCCGTAAATATGAAAAATATGGAAGAAGCTATAGACAGAATTCTTGCGGGACCTCAGAGAAAATCTCGCATGATGTCTGAAAGAGAGAAAAAAGTTATAGCTTATCATGAAGCTGGACACACTATAGTTGCAAAACTACTCCCGACGGCAGATCCTGTCCATAAAGTTTCTATAGTGCCTAGAGGTCCGGCGCTTGGTTATACGCTTCAGCTTCCGGAAGAGGATAAATACCTAACTTCCAAAACTGAACTTTTAGATAGATTGGCGATACTCTTTGGCGGACGCGTCGCCGAAGAAGTAATTTTTTCAGAGATAACAACCGGAGCTCAGAACGATATTTCAAAAGCCACAGAAATTGCAACAAGAATGGTTATGGAATTTGGTATGAGCGAGAAAATAGGTCCAATGGCTTTACAAAGACCTAACGAAGAAATTTTCCTTGGAAGAGATATTTCAAGAGAAGTAAGACATTCCGGTAAAACTTCGGAACTTATAGACGAAGAGATTAAGAAGATTATAGATGGCGCTAAAACTAAAGCGACGAAACTTATTAAAGATAATTTAGCAAAGCTTGGTAAACTTGTAAATTGTCTTTTAGAGAGAGAAAATCTTAATGGCGAAGAAGTTGATAAAATAATGAAAGGCGAAGATTTGCTTCCCGTCGCGGAAAAAGCGCCGGTAACAAAAGAAGACGGAAAAGAAGCCGCAATTGAAAAAGAAGTTATAAAAGAAAAAATTGACGGCGGACAACGGGAAAGTGAAAAAATTTAATTTTGACAAAAAAAAAGCTCAAGAAGCTATAAGACTTTTGCTTGAATCTTTTGGAGAAGATTTAAACAGAGAAGGTCTTAGACGCACTCCCGAAAGAGTAGCTGAGTTTTATAAAGAAGCTTTATCAGGCAATGAAGTTGACTCTTCGGAACTTGTTCCAGTTCACTATGCTTCGGAAGAGCATGAAGAAATAATACTTGTTAAAGACATACCGTTTTATTCGTTGTGCGAGCACCACCTTTTGCCTTTTTTCGGCAAAGCTTGCGCGGCGTATATGCCGCGTAAAGATAAAATAGTAGGCGTATCAAAACTTGTAAGGCTTGTGGAAGTTTTCGCTAATAGACTTCAGTTGCAAGAAAGACTTACAAAACAAGTCGCTGATACTATAATGAAGTCAATAGATCCGCATGGAGTCATGGTTGTTATTGAAGCTGAACATTTGTGCATGACAATGAGAGGCGTTAAAAAACCGGGAACCAAGATTCTCACTTCAGCCATGAGAGGAATATTTTTAAAAGACGTAAGAACTCGTTGCGAGGCAATGTCTCTTTTGGGAAGATAAAATTGATAACAAGAAAAGCTGCGGTAAATAATTTTAATGATGCTTTAAAACTTGTAAAAAATACCGGTTGCAGCGCCGTAGTTTATGAATCTTTGGCAAAAAAAGGCATTCTTGAACCTATAAGTATAGAAAAGATAGATAATAGAGCGGCAAATATTTTAAAACAAGAGGCTATTTCCGTAGGCGCTGACGTAGCTTTGAGCGAGGATATCGGCAGATTTAAACGGGGATTTTCGGACGTAGCGTTATTTGCGACTATATCTCAGCTTGGCAAACTAGCGGACAAACTTAGCTTTCAGCCTTTTGGTTTAAAACAGCTTGCCGGAGATTTTAAAAAAATAATAAGCAAAAGAAAAATTTTTAGATATAAAAACAAATCTTTGGATTTAACAAACCCAATTGTTATGGGTATAGTGAATATGGATCCGAATTCTTTTTCTGGCGATGGGTTAACCGGTCATGATAAAGCTTTAGAACAAGCCGTTGAGTTTGAAAGGTTGGGGGCTGGAATTATAGACATTGGCGCGGAGTCTTCAAGACCGGGCGTAAAGCTTGTTGATGTTAAAACCGAGATAAAAAGATTGCTTCCCGCCTTAAAAAGAATAAGAAGACATGTTAAAATTCCTATTTCTATAGATACTTACAAATACGAAACTGCAAAAGTCGCGTTGTCAGAAGGCGCCGATATAATCAATGATATTTTTTCTTTAAGAAAAGGCAAAGACAAATTGGCTAAACTTGTGGCGGATGCAAAAGCCGGGTTGATACTTATGCACATGAAAGGTCTGCCCAAGAATATGCAGATTGAGCCGAAATATAAAAATTGTACTTCTGAAGTTTACGAATTCCTTTCTGAAAGGAAGTCTTATGCTATGGAATTTGGGATACAAGAAGAGTATATTGCCGTAGATCCGGGACCCGGGTTTGGCAAGACAGTTAAACACAATATGGAACTAGTAAAGAATATGAGCGTTTTCTCTACGCTTGGAGCGGTAGTCGGGGCGGTATCGCGAAAACGATTTGTAAGATCTTTGGCGGGCGAAGATAAAACGTCGTTTATAACCGCTAACTTTCTTACAGCGTTTTGCGGAGCTGATATTGTAAGAGTTCATGACGTCAAAGAAACTGTCAACGTTTTTGAAATAATAGAAACTTTTAGAGGAATATAATGGAAACATTGGTTGCTATTTATAACCTATATATTTCGCATGTCTTAGATATATTTATTCTTACGTTAATATTTTATAGAATAATCCTTATAATACAAGGAACAAGGACAATACAGATATTTATTGGCATATTGTTCATATTAGGATTAACCATAGTCTCCAGAGATATCTTACATTTGAAAGCGTTGTCTTGGCTTTTGGATAATTTTTGGCTTGCGGCCGTTATTATATTTGCCGTGATCTTCCAGACTGAAATAAGAAATCTTCTTGCTCAGATAGGCGGACGTCTATGGGGAGCAAAGTCAAAAATCAAAGATTCTTATATTATTGAAATAGTCGACGCGATTGAGGATTTAAGCTCTTCAATGACAGGTTGCCTTATTGCTATAGAAAATGAAATTGGCTTAAAGAGTTTTACTGAGACGGGAGTGCTTCTTAATGCCGATATTTCAAGAGAACTGCTTCTTTCAATTTTTAAAAATAAATCTGCCCCTTTGCATGACGGCGCAATTATAATTTCCAACGGTAGGATAGTGTCCGCAGGCTGCGTTCTCCCTTTGAGCCATGACACAAATGTAAAATTGTTTGGAACAAGACATAGAGCCGCGCTTGGATTAAGCGAAGTGACGGACTCTGTTGTGGTAGTCGTTTCGGAAGAAACAGGGCAAATTTCGGTGGCTCATGACGGTAAGCTGCATGGGAATAACTCTCTGTCAAAACTTCAGGAGATAATTAATACAAACGGCGAGGTCTTAAGAACAAAATGACAAAGTTATTTGTTAAAATTAAAAAAAATTGGCGTCTGAAAGCGCTCGCGCTTATTCTTGCGATTTTTGTATGGCTGTATGCGAGATATATGTAAAATGAAACTATTTGGCACAGATGGCATTAGGGGAGACTCTTCTAAATTCCCGTTTGATAATTCCACTCTTAATATCATAGGTCGTTGTATAGCCGAAGTTTTAGACGTAAATAAGAGTATTCTTATTATTCGCGATACTAGAAAATCAGGCAAAAGGATACAAGCGAAACTTTCTGAAGGCATGTCTATGGCAGGAACAAAAACAGTGTTTGGAGGCATTATGCCGACGCCAGCGGCTTCGTTGCTTTTAAAAAAAGGAAAATACCGCGCGGCAGTCGTTATATCTGCAAGCCATAACCCTTATATGGACAACGGGATTAAAATTTTTAATTCTAACGGATATAAACTTTCAGAGTCAATAGAAGAAAAAATAGAAGCAAAGATAAATAAATACATTGCTTCAAAAGACATTTTTCCAAGAAAAAAGATTTCCTTAAAAGAAAATTCAAAACTTATAAAGTTTTACGAAAATTTTATTGTAAAAAATTTCTCAGGCAAGAAACTTAAAGGCAAGACCATAGTTTTGGATTGCGCTAACGGCGCTTCTTATAAATGCGCTCCGCGTATTTTAAAAAGACTGGGTGCAAGCGTCATAACGTTAAACGCTAATCCTGATGGTAAGAATATAAATTTAAATTGCGGTTCTTTACACCCGCAATCTCTGTGTAAAGCCGTAAAAGAATATAATGCTTTTTGCGGATTTGCTTTTGACGGAGATGCCGATAGATTGATATGCGTTGATGAAAACGGCGTAATAAGAGACGGAGATTATTTTTTATCTGCAATGTCGGTATGGTTGAAGAGCAAAAAGAAGCTTAAAAACAATATTTTAGTTTCAACCGTTATGGCAAATATTGGATTGTTCCGCGCTTTAAAGAGAGAAAAAATAAAAGTCATATCTTCTAAAGTCGGCGACAGATACGTTATGGAAGATATGAAGAAACATAAAGCCTCGCTTGGCGGCGAGCAGTCAGGACACTTTATATTTAAAGATATATTAGCTACTGGCGACGGACTCTTGAGTTCTGTTATGATTCTTTCGGCTTTGAGCGTCGCAAGTAAAACAATGTCGGAGTTCATGAACGTTATTGAGAAATTTCCGCAGGTTTTGGTAAATAGAAAGCTAACAAAGAAAATTCCTATTGAAAATCTTCCTAAGTCTTATAATCTAATAAAAACTTGCGAAAAATCTCTCGGTTCCGATGGACGCGTGCTTGTAAGATATTCGGGTACGGAAAATCTTTTGAGGGTTATGGTCGAAGGTAAAGACGTTGACGAGATTCGGTCTATTGCCGAAAGTATAGCCGACTCGGTTGAGAAAGAGACGTCTCTACAATAATCAGGGAGGCGCAAAGATGATTAAATTAGGCGTAAATATTGACCACATAGCTACGTTGAGGCAGGCTCGCAGAGAAGGCGTTCCGTCTATTATTGAAGCCGCTCTTGTGTGCGAAAAAGCTGGCGCCGATGGAATTACCGTTCATTTAAGAGAAGACAGAAGACATATTCAAGACTATGACATTTATAGCTTGCGAGAAGTTTTAAAAACTAAATTAAATTTGGAAATGGCTGCGACTGAAGAAATTCTTAGCGTTGCCTTAGACGCTAAACCGGATTGCGTATGTATGGTTCCGGAAAAAAGAGAGGAACTTACCACCGAAGGCGGTCTTGACGTTAAAAATAACAAGGAAAATCTTTCTAGCATTGCGTCTAAGCTTAAAAAAGCTGGAATTACAGTCGGTATATTTATCGACGCGGATTTGGAACAAGTCGTCGCTTGTTCTGAAGTAGGGGCAGACGTGGTTGAACTGCATACTGGAAAATATTCTTTACTTTTTAGCGAAAGCGGCGCTTCGTCTAGCGAATGTAAAGACGAGCTTAAAAGAATTGCTGAAGCTTCAAAGGAAGCGAGTAAAAGAAAGCTTATATTGAACGCCGGACACGGACTTGATTACGAGAATGTAGGTCAAATCTGTAAAATTCGCGCAATGAATGAGTTTAATATAGGATTTTCAATAATCTCAAAAGCAATATTTAATGGTCTTGAAAAGGCTGTTTTTGATATGAAAAGTCTGATAGAAAAGAACTCGTAATTTACTAAATTCAGAAAGGACCGCGTATGTGCGGAATAGTAGGCTATATAGGAAAGAAAAATGCCGTAGACGTAGTTGTTGACGGATTAAAAAAACTTGAATATAGAGGATATGATTCGTCGGGCATTGCTGTTGTTAAAGACGGGCGGCTGCAGATCAGACGAAGCGTAGGCAAGTTAAAAAACCTTGAAGAAAATATAGAGAAAAGACCTTTAAAAGCCAATATATCCATAGGTCATACTCGTTGGGCTACGCATGGGAAACCATCGGAAGAAAACGCTCACCCGCACATGGATCCAACCAAAAGCATAGTTATAGTTCATAATGGGATAATAGAAAATTATGCCGAATTAAAATCAGTCCTTGAAAAAGAAGGTAAAAAATTTAAATCTGAAACCGATACCGAAGTAATAGCCCATCTTATAAAAAAACATTACAAAGATACTTTGCTTTGCGCAGTTCGGGAAACTCTTAAAGAAATAAGGGGTTCGTATGCGCTTGGCGTAATATGTAAAAACGAACCCAATAAAATAGTTTGCGCAAGACAAGACGCTCCTCTTATAGTTGGCGTAGGCAAAGGGGAGAATTTTTTAGCTTCAGATATTTCAGCGTTGCTTTCTTACACGCGAGATATGATCTTTCTTGAAAATGGCGATATCGCTGAATTGACGTCTGATAAAATAATAATAACTGATATTGAAAATAACGTAAAGAATAGAGAAGTGAAAAATATAAAATGGGATTGCGTGCAAGCCGAAAAAGAAGGCTATAAACACTTCATGCTTAAAGAAATATACGAACAGCCCAGAACTATAGAGGATACTTTCAGAGGCAGAATTTATCCCGACGAAGGACGCGTTTATATTGAAGAAGTCAAACTGTCAAAAGAAGATGTTAAAAATATATCAAACATTTATATTGTTGCTTGCGGAACTGCTTATCATTCCGGGCTTGTTTCAAAATTTCTGTTTGAAAATTTTGCAAAAATACCGACGGAAGTTGATATAGCGTCGGAGTTTAGATACAGAGAGCCTATTTTAAATGAGAAGACGCTTGTTATGATCGTTTCTCAATCGGGAGAAACGGCTGACACTTTAGCGGCTTTAAGACTTGCTAAGAGCAAAGGCTGCGTAACATTAGCGGTTTGCAATGTTGTTGGATCTAGCATAAGCCGCGAGGCTGATCACGTAGTTTACACTCACTGCGGTCCAGAAATAGGCGTTGCGTCTACAAAAGCTTTTACTGGGCAGCTTACGGCTCTTTATATACTTGCATTAGATTGGGCGTGCAAAAAAGAAAGTCTTTCAAAAGAAAAGTTAAAAAAATATTTAAAAGAATTATGGGAAGTGCCGGTAAAAATAGGAGATTTTTTAAAACAAGCTGAAAACGTTTATGAAGTTGCCAAGAAATTTGCCCATAAAAAAGATTTCTTATATTTAGGCAGACATATAAATTATTCCATTGCTTTAGAAGGCGCTTTAAAACTTAAAGAACTTTCTTATATACACGCTGAAGGTTACGCCGCAGGTGAAATGAAGCACGGTCCCATAGCTTTGATCGACGATGATATGCCCGTGGTTTGTATAGCCGTTAAAAGCAGAATTTATGAAAAAATAAATTCAAATATTGAAGAAGCAAAAGCTAGAGGCGGTATTATTATAGTAATAGCAAGCGAGTCTGACAAAACCGCTGCGGATAAGGGATACGGCGTAATATACGTTCCGGATTGCGACGAGTTTGTTTCCCCTATTTTGTCTGTAATTCCGCTTCAACTTTTGGCTTATTATGTGGCGGTGGCGCTAGGGTGCGACGTTGACCAGCCTAGAAATCTAGCCAAATCAGTTACAGTTGAATAAGTTTTGCTTTGTATTTTGAATTTATGCTTCCTTACGCGTCGCCGTTTCAAGCATCTCTTAAATTCAAAATACTTCGCAAAACGTTCCTATGTGGAATAATTTTAAGGATTTTTCTTAGCAAAAATCTTAAAATCCGTCGCTCTAATTTTTAGAAGTTGTTTTGTTAGCAAAAGCTTAAATTTTTTTACTCTTAAGTCGTCAGAGGAACGTTGTCTAAGCTCAAAATTCTTTGTTGTGCCATTTTTAAGTTTGTTTTTTAGAATTTTTGTTGTCGTCATCAACCCGCCTGCGGCTGTTATTATGTCTTTGCCGTCATGCTGAACTTGATTTGTCGTCTCAGACAACAATTGAAGGTCAATCCCGCAACGACAACCCGCGCGCGCCATTACGGCAAAAGCCGGAATCTCTATTTGAGTACGCGTTAAACGCTGTTAAAGAGGTTGAAATGAACATAGGCATAGATATAGAAGAAGTTAAAAGATTTGATAAATATGTGAAAGATAAAAAATATCTTGAACGCATGTTTTCAAAAGAAGAAGTATTATATTCTTTGCCTAAAAAAAACGCATCGCAGCATTTGGCCGCCCGTTTTGCGGCTAAAGAAGCCGTATGGAAGGCGCTTAGCGCAAAAGATAAAAAACTTTTCGTTACAGATATTTCCGTCAGAAATAATAAAGACGGCAAACCTCAAGTTTACATAAAAAATAAAAAATACGGGAGAATAGACGTATCCTTGTCTCATACGAAAAAATACGTCGCCGCGGTTGCAGTCGCTTTTTAACGTTATGAAGAAACAAGAAATTAAAAATTTCGTCTGCAAATTAAAAAGAAAACCTGACAGCCATAAGTATAATTTTGGGCATGTTTTGGTTATCGCAGGCTCTAAACTTATGCCGGGAGCCGGAGCTTTGTGTTGTTTGGGAGCAATGTATTGCGGAGCAGGTCTTGTAACATATGCCGTCAAAGAAGATTTTTTAATTCAAGCTTGCTTTTTGTCTAAACCGGAAACAATATTTCATGTGTACAAAACGGCCGCAAATATTGTTAAATACGCGAAGTTGAGAAAAGTTACGTCTATAGTCATAGGACCTGGACTTAAATCGGATTATAAATTCGTTCATAAAATTATTTTTTCAGTTAATGTTCCTATAGTTTTGGACGCGTCGGGTCTTGCTGTTTTTAACGGTCTTTCGGGCAAGCTTAAAGACGTAAAGTCTAAACTTATATTAACGCCGCACTTGGGAGAATTTTCCAGCCTTTTAAATATTTCAAGCGAGGCTGTAAGAAACAATAGAGAAAAAGTAGTTGCGGAATTTGCAAGTGAAAATCATCTTACATGCGTCTTAAAAGGTAAAAATACAATTGTCGCTTCGGATGGGAAAGTTTATATAAATAACACGGGAACGCCCGCGATGGCTACGGCGGGAAGCGGCGATGTTTTGAGCGGCATGATAGCCGCGTTTGTAAATATTGGCGACGATATTTTTGATGCCGTAAAATTTGCCGTGTTTGTTCACGGATTAGCGGGGGAATTATCTGAGAAAGAAAAATGCCAAGCAAGCGTCGTCGCAAGCGATATAGCTGAAAATATTCATAGAGTCGTAAAGCAAGTTTCATAACGATTATATGGATATATGGATACAAAATTGATAAAGACAAGCGTCGTAAAGAAAATTAAAGCTTTGGAAATTGCTTGCGGCGTTAAATGTAAAGCGGACTGCGTTCCCATTGGTAACGCTTTAATAAACACGTCTGAGATTAGCGAAGCCCGTATAAAAACAGCTAGAGAATTTTACGGCGAAAAAAATATTGAAATATTGCAGAAACAGTCTATGGGCGGTGAAGATTTTTCACAATATTTAATCGAAGTTCCGGGGAGTTTTATCTATATAGGAACGTCAAAAGATAAACATACGTCTTACCCTTGGCGTCGCCGCAATTTTAATGTAGATGAAGCGGTTCTTCCGAAAGCGTCTAAGTATATTGCATATGCTTTAGAATCGTTTTTAAAATAAAAAAGAGTTTATTTGTCGTCTGAAATTATTTTTTTCATTGACCGAATTATTTCAAGGGAATTTGAATATGACGAAATCTTGCGATACGTCCGACGAGTTTGAATTACCCAAGATATACGGCGACGCCAAAGTGGTTATTCTTCCAAAAGCTTCCGTTTGGATTTTTACTTATTGGGAATTCTCTTTCGGTAAATTTGGGGAGTTATCAAGACAATATAACGGCGATTTTGATTCTTCTGCTTTTATAATTAGAGTTTATGACGTTACAGGCATAGGTTTTAACGGTTGCAACGCTCATAAATATTTTGACATATACGCAAACTACGATGCTTTAAGTTGGTATATAAACGTAGGAGACTATAACCGTTCGTGGGTTGTTGAGGTGGGTTTTGTCCTCAAGAATGGAAATTTTGTCCCGGTTGCGAGATCTAACTTTCTTACAATGCCCGCGTATGGGGTTTCGGATATTGCTAATAAATTGCGGGGAACGCTCAAATTTGATTTTAAAAATCTTCTCAAGAAAAACATTGGATCTTCAAATATAACCGTAAAAAATATGAAAGAAATTTTGGAAGTTGCAGAATTGTCGTCAAGTGAAAGTTTTGCAAGTTCAAGTTTGCTTCCCAAAAAATAAATATAGTTTACAGTAGCGTAAGACAAATCATTTTATAGAGGTTGTTTAATGAACTATAAAGGCTACTGGTGTTTGCAATTACACGCTCGCCGCCCATACGTAAGACATCCTGAATATCCCGATTTCTTGGAAGAAGACTGGCTTTATGAAGCAATTACCGAAACATATCTTCCTTTGCTTTCAGTGTTTGAAAAATTTGTTGAAGACAGAATAGATTTTAGAATTACTATGACCATAACGCCGTCTTTAGCGAACATGCTTTCAGACAACCTTCTGCAGTTTCGTTATTATGAAAGATTGAATAAACAAATAGAGCTTTCAGAAAAAGAACTTTCAAGAACGCAAAACAGCGTTGAATTTAAGCCTGTTGCTCAAATGTATTATGACCGTTTTCAAAATTGTAAAAGATTGTGGGTGGAATAAATACGGCGGCAATATGCTTACAGGTTTCAAAAGGCTGCAGGATTTAGGCAAACTTGAAATTATCACCTGCTGCGCTACGCATGGTTTTCTACCTTTGATGAACAATGAAAAAGCCCAAAAGGCGCAGATAAGCATAGCCTGCAAAGATTACGAAAGACATTTTGGAGTTAGGCCGAAAGGAATATGGCTTTCTGAATGCGCTTATTATCCGGGAATAGATAAAATATTAAAAGAGGAAAATTTAAAGTATTTCTTTCTTGAGTCGCAAGGCGTTTTGTATGCTACTCCGCGTCCTAAATACGGCGTTTTTGCTCCTGTTTACTGCAATAGCGGAGTTGCGGTTTTTTTCAAGAGATATGGAGACTGCAAGCCAAGTTTGGAGCGCAGAAACTGGGTATCATGGAGATCCAGCTTATAGAGAATTTTATAGAGATTTAGGATTGCTACTTCTCTTTCTTCTTCTGCTGTGTGGTTGTATTGTTAGATAGCAACACGAATGAACCGTTCATAGCCGCGTCAAAAGAACAAAGAAAAATTGAATTAGAATCTGAAGTTAAGTTTGCTTAGCGCGGCGAAAATTGTTCTTAAAAATGCCAATCCTGTTTTGATAAACGATAATACGTCGGATATTGCCGCAAGATTATTTCAGACAAGCGATAACAACAGCGCGTATAAATCTTTTATTGCAGTTCCTCTTAAAGTCAAAAATAAATTGTTGGGGGTTTTAATTGTCGTCGCTTTACCGAATGGTAAAATTTTTGATACGGGGGATTTAAATTTTATCACTATTTTTGCAGATCAAACCGCAACAATTCTTGACAACCTTGAGCTTTATCATAACCTTTATGATTTCTACTTTGAGATTGTAAAAACATTGGCAAGAACAATAGATGCTAAAGATCATTACACTTTTAGTCATTCTGATAGAGCTGGACAATACGCCAAACTTATAGCTGAGAAGCTAAATCTTCTTTCGGAAGTGGTAAGGCAAATAGAGTTTGCTGCTTTGATGCGCGATATAGGCAAAGTAGGCATAGCGGGGCATATTTTAAACAAAGTCGGCGTCCTTACGGAAGATGAGAAAGAAGTATTGAAAATGCACCCTATCATTGGATATAACATAATTGCTCCGTTAGTTTTTCTGTCTTCAGTGGCGCCAATTGTTTTTTATCGCCAAGAGTGGTATAACGGTAAAGGGTATCCCGAAGGTTTGTCAAGAAAAGAGATTCCTTTAGGAGCAAGAATAATATCTGTTATTGACGCTTATGACGCAATGACTTCAGACAGACCGTACAGAAAAGCATTGGGAAAAGAGTACGCGATTTCTGAATTAGAAAAAGGCATGAACGCTCAATTTGACCCTAAAGTTGCCAAAGCCTTTATAGATATACTAAAATCTA
This sequence comes from Endomicrobium sp., assembly GCA_031290625.1. Taxonomy (GTDB): domain Bacteria; phylum Elusimicrobiota; class Endomicrobiia; order Endomicrobiales; family Endomicrobiaceae; genus Endomicrobiellum. The sequence continues at coordinate 37,278 of JAITND010000021.1, forward strand.
AAACTACAGTAAGCGTATAGGATTTGTTAAATTGTATGAGCGGTATTTTATACGTAGTTCCAACCCCAATAGGCAATCTTGAAGATATAACCTTAAGAGCGTTAAGAATTTTAAAAGAGTGCGACTTTATAGCCTGCGAGGATACTCGACAAAGTCTAAAGTTATTGTCGCATTTTGAAATATCCAAACCTTTAATAAGTTTTTATTCTTATAACCAGCAACATAGAATCGGACAAATAATATATAAGTTGTCCGCCGGGAAAAAAGTTGTTCTTATCTCGGATGCAGGAGCTCCCGGAATTTCCGACCCGGGATATATTTTAGTAAAAGAAGCAATAGAAAAAGGTATAAAGACGGAAGTTTTGCCTGGCGCAAGCGCTGTTATAACCGCTTTGGTCGGGTCAGGGCTTCCTACGGACGGTTTTGTTTTCTGCGGTTTCTTGAAAAGAAAAACCGGCAAAATGAAAAAAGAGCTTGCAGAACTTATAAATTTAGAAAAAACGATAGTTTTTTACGAGTCTCCTCATAGAATACTTAAAACGGTTGAAACATGCTTAGAAGTATTTGGCGAAGACGCTAAAATTTGTCTTGCTAGAGAGTTGACTAAAAAATTTGAAGAATTTATAAGAGGAACGATAAAAGAAGTATTAAAAGATATAAAAAATAGAAATAGTTTTCTCGGGGAGTTTGTCGTTTTAATATACCCTAAAAGCGATACGGAGAAAGAAATTGATTAGAGCGGGAATTATAGGAATAACTGGATACGTTGGCGAAGAGCTTTTAAAGCTTCTTTCAAATCGCGATGATGTTAAGATAACTGGGCTTTACGGCAGGAGTTCGTCGGATGAAAGAGATTTAAAAGATATTTATCCCGGATTTGCGGGCTTAAATTTAAAAGTTGAACCTTTGAATACAAGACAAATAGCAGGCAACTGCGATGTTGTTTTTCTAGCCTTGCCTCATGCCGTTGCTTTTGAAATTGCGCCGCCGCTTATTGAGTCGGGCGTAAAAGTCATAGATTTGTCGGCGGATTTCAGATTAAAAAGCGCCGCCGCGTATGAAAAATGGTATAAAGTAAACCATACGGCGAAAGATTACATAGGCAAAGCGGTTTACGGTTTATCTGAACTTAACAACAAAGAAATTAAAAACGCATTGTTAATCGCAAATCCGGGTTGTTATCCTACAACCGTTATTTTAGGTTGCGCTCCGGCGATAAAAAACAAGTTTGTAGATTTAAAAGGAATAGTTATAGATTCTAAAAGCGGTATTTCAGGCGCAGGTAGAAAATCTGCTCTAGAATATTTTAAAAACGAACGCCCAAACTTTAGAGCATATAAAATTGCCGGAGGTCACAGACATATTCCCGAAATAGAACAAGAACTTTCAAATCTTTCTGGCGAAGAAGTAACCGTAAGTTTTACGCCTCACATCATTCCTGTCGAAAGAGGAATGCTTTCAACTATTTATATAAATCTTAGACAAGACGTTAAGACGTCTGCGGTAATAGAAAAGTATAGAGAGTTTTATAAAGGCGGAGAATTTGTAAAAGTTCTTGATGAAGACGTAATGCCGGGAATTAAAGACGTTGTAAACGCAAATTTTTGCGAGATAAGCGTTAAAATAGATGAAAGAGCAAAAAGACTTGTTATAGTTTCAGTTATAGATAATTTAGTAAAAGGTGCTTCGGGACAGGCAGTTCAGAACATGAATCTTATGTTTGGTTTGCCAGAAACTGCAGGCTTGATATAGGAGAAAGTTCAAATGCTTCCAAAAGGGTTTAAAGTGGGCGGAATATGCTCAGGGTTGTCAAAAAAAGAAAAAAAGAAAGATTTGGCTATTTTTATTTCCGATGTTCCGTCTAGCGCGGCGGGCATTTTTACACAAAATGTAGCCAAGGCCGCTCCTGTTCTTGTAGATATTAAAAGATTAAAAACCGGCGGTAAATTTTCAGGCGTTATAGCAAACTCGGGTTGCGCTAACGCTTGCACAGGAGTCAAAGGATTAGAAGACGCCGAGTATGTCTGTTCAGTGGGCGAAAATATTTTTGAACTGAATTCAGGCTCGTTGCTGTGCGCTTCTACGGGAGTTATCGGACAATATTTAAACATTTCAAAAGACGCCTTTCCTGAAAAAATTAAATTACTGAGAGACAACGTCGGCGCGGCTCTTAAAAATGAAGAAGAAGCTGTTCTTGCCGTAATGACTACTGATACGTTCATAAAAAAGCTTGAGAAAGAAGTTGTTTTTAAAAATGGCAAAATTAAAATTTGGGGTTGCGTAAAAGGCGCGGGAATGATTCACCCTAACTTGCGGGGGCTTCATGCGACAATGCTTTCGTTTATATTAACCGACGCCGATATAGAAAGCTCAACTCTTCAAGAAATTTTGGAAAACTCTGCGGATAAATCTTTTAACTGTGTTTCCATTGACGGAGATACTTCCACAAACGATACTGTTATTGCTTTGGCAAACGGTCAAAGCGCAATAGGCAAATTATCTAAAGAAGATTTAGTAGTTTTTATAAAAGCTTTTGAAGAATTGACCTTGGAGCTTGCCAAGTCTGTTGCCAAAGACGGCGAAGGTGCTACTAAGTTTATTGAAATTGAAATAAAAAACGCCAAAACAAAAAAAGATGCGACGCTTATAGCTTCTACTATCGCAACTTCTCCGCTTTTTAAAACAGCCATGTTTGGCGCTGACGCCAATTGGGGCAGAATTATTGCCGCCGCAGGCAGAGCGGGAGTATCTTTTGAGTTAAATAAAGTTAATATATATATTGGCGGTATTCATACTTTTAAAAACGGCTTTGCTTTAAACTTTTCTGAAGAAGACGCTAAAAAATCTCTTTCTGAGAAGGAAATTAAAGTGATTGTGGATTTGAGTATAGGCAACGAGTCAAGCAAGTATTATACGTGCGATTTTTCATATGATTACATACGCATCAACAGCGACTACCGCTCATGATGAAAGCTTCTTTTTAAAACGCATATTAAACGACGTATCTTTCGCCGCCGCAGGCGTTATTGGATTTGTAACCGAGAGAGGATATACGCGCTTTTATAGCTTGACGCAAAAAGGTAAATATTATGACTTTAAAGATTTCTGCAAGAGAATCTGATTCCCATAAGAAAACGGCTGAAATAATAAAAAACGGCGGCGTGGCTATAGTTCCTACGGAAACGGTGTACGGTTTTGCTGTCGACGCTTTTAATATTGACGCTCAAAAAAGAGTTTATAAGATTAAAGGAAGAAGTCAAAAAAAACCTCTAATTCTAATGACGCCTAATATTGAAAGCGTTAGATTACTTGTTGATATTCCCAAAAAAGCGTTTGAAATCGTCAAAATGTTTTGGCCTGGTCAATTAACGCTTATATTTCCTACTACCGAAACAGGCAAAATGGCGTCTGGCGGAAGGAAAGACTTGGGAGTAAGAATTCCCGATAGCGAGTTTATGCTTAAATTGCTTAAAGATATAAAAAAACCTATTTTTACTACGTCGGTAAACGTTTCAAACAAAAAAAGCGCAAAGAGTTCTAAAGATGTTTTAGAGTTTGACGGGATAGCCGACATTATAGTGGACGGCGGGCAATGTAAGTTTTCTTTTGAGTCTACAGTTATAGATATGGTACGATTTCCGTACGTTATTTTAAGAAAAGGCTGTTTAGATGCTAACGAATTGTTAAAGTATATATAGTTTACGGGGAAAAAATGGAAAATGTAAAGAAAAATGATTCTGAAATTTACGATTTATTGGCAAAAGAATTAAAAAGACAGAGAGAGACCGTAGAGCTTATAGCTTCGGAAAACATAGCTTCTCAGGCGGTTATGGAGACTCAGGGGTCTTGCTTGACAAATAAATATGCGGAAGGTTATCCTGGAAAAAGGTATTATGGCGGCTGCGAATTTGTTGACGTTGTTGAAAACATAGCTATTGAGCGCGCAAAAAAACTTTTTAATGTTAACTTCGCAAACGTTCAGCCTCATTCTGGCGCTCAGGCAAATTTTGCCGCGCAGCTTGCTCTTTTAAAACCCGACGAAACTATTATGGGGTTGAGACTTCCTCACGGCGGGCATTTAACGCACGGCAGTCCTTATAATGTTTCGGGAAAATGGTTTAACATAGTTTCTTACAATGTTAAAGAAGACACGGGCTATATAAATTACGATGAAATGGAAAAACTTGCTTTAGAGCGTGAACCTAAACTGATAATTAGCGGCGGCAGTGCTTATTCAAGAATTTGGGATTGGAAAAGAATAGGCGAGATTGCTAAAAAAGTCGGGGCTTATCATATGAGCGATATGGCTCATTACGCGGGGCTTATAGCCGCCGGCATATACCCTTCTCCCGTACAACACGCCGACATAACAACTACAACAACGCACAAAACTTTACGCGGTCCTCGCGGAGGGTTAATTTTAACAAACAGCGAGGAAATTGCAAAAAAAATAAATTCAGCGGTTTTTCCAGGAGAGCAAGGCGGACCTTTGATGCATGTTATTGCCGCCAAAGCTGTGGCTTTTGGCGAAGCTCTTAAACCAGAATTTAAAGAATACCAGAAACAAGTTTTGATAAATTCCAAAAGACTTGCTCAGGAATTGGAGCAAGGGGGACTCAAGATTGTTTCCGGCGGTACTGATTCCCATGTGTTTTTAGTTGACTTAAGACCGTTAAATGTCAAGGGAAATGTTGCTCAAGAGACATTAGAGAGAGCCGGTATAACTCTAAATAAAAATGGAATTCCTTATGATACTGAGAAACCGACAATAACTTCAGGGATCAGAATCGGTTCCCCTGCGGTTACCGCAAGAGGTATGAAAGAGCTTGAGATGATAAAAATAGCTCAATCAATAGTAAAAGTTCTTAAAAACATTGATAATGACAAGGTCATTTCAGAAGTTAGAGAGAATATGTTAAAACTTTGCCAAGAGTTTACTATATACAAAAATTTACAGTATTAAGCTTTAAGATTGTACGTTAATAGACGTTTAACTTCGGTAAGACAATTATTATCTTGCCGAAGTTTTTTTCTTTATCAAAGTTTAAAACCTGAGGTTGGCGAATTATATATCGTAAAAGTAAAATATAAATTCATAAAATACTATTCAATTTGACATCTGACGAGAATTCATGTATAATAGCTCGTTAAGTTTGGGGATGTGGTGTAGCCTGGTTTAACACACTGCCCTGTCAAGGCAGAGACCGCGGGTTCAAATCCCGTCGTCCCCGTTTGTTTTAATATATTTTTTAAACTCAACCGCTTTATCTTTGTTAAATTTTGCATAATCTTCATTTCTGCTAAAACCGTCGTATTTAGATAAAGTTGTAAGATTAAATCTAATAGTAGATTCCAAAAGCCTACCCGCCTCTTTAAGATATTTTGCATAACTCCTTTTCAACATTTCATTGTTATAATTGCTTTTCATTTTAGTATCCATTTCATAGTATTTTGCGTCAAAGGTTAAATAAGCGCAGTAGTTGCGTAAGATACATTATGATTATGCGATATTTCCGTGACTTTTTCAGATAGGATAATTGCTTCTTCAAGCGTTTGTCGCCCAGCCTCGCGCACTTACTCTCATAGCCGCTCTGTTGCCGTAACTGTTATAAGGTTTTGAACCTGCTTGACAAAAAGGGATCATTACACTTACAATGAGAGCGGATTTCACCAAAGTTTTACGCTATTTTTATAAATCAATTGAACATCGCTTTAATTTGCAGAGGTTAGTCTATGCCTATAAATACTTTTAATGAAACTATAAAACAAACAGCAAGAAATTATTTGACGGCGATTGAAAAATATTTTGATTCCGCTAAAGCAGACGTCCTATTTTATTATGGATATATAGACCGCTTATACGAAACTATTTTTAGAGCGGCAATAGAGGAATTGACAGCGGAACATAAAAAGAATAAACGAGAAACCCTTATTATTATTTTACACACAAATGGCGGTAGCGCTGAAACGACGGAGAAATATGTAAATATGATAAGAACATATTATAAAAAAGTATATTTTATAATTCCAAATTATGCTATGAGCGCAGGGACTATATTTTGTATGTCAGGTAATAAAATTTTTATGGACTGCTCATCTTGTTTGGGACCAATAGACCCACAAATCTACTCTATAAAAGAGAAACGATATGTTCCCGTAAATGGTTATTTGGATGAGATAAAAAATATTATTGATAAATCAAAAAAAGGCGCGTTATCTAATGTTGAATTTGTTATGTTTCAGAATCAAGACCTTGCTTTTCTAAATCAGTGTCGTCAGACAGCTTTACTTTCTGTCAATTTACTTGAAGAATGGCTTGTAAAGTATAAGTTTTGTGATTGGACTAAAACGGAAACAAGGGGGTATTGTAGTAGATGAGGATTATAAAAGAGCACGAGCAAAAAAAATAGCTGAAGAATTAGGGAAGAATACAAAATGGCACGTTCACTCTCGTCCAATAATGATACCTGATTTAAAAAAATTGAATATAATAATAGACGATTATACGGCTGATGAGAAATTTAAAAAAATAATTAGGCAGTATGTAGATTTTATGCTAGAATATATACAATCGCTAGAAGGTCGTTTTATTCATACAAGATTGTTTTTTTGATAAAGGGGAGCATTTATGAAGAATTTAAATCTTGTTAAAATTGCTAAAAATAATGAATATATAGATATAGAAAAAATAGAAGAAGTAATGAAGTATATAAAAGAAATGGAGCCTTTTATTGAAAAGAAAGGTTATGATATAGGCGAGCCTGAACTCAATGAAAATACTCAGATACTCATAAGTTTTTCTAAAAATAATAATGGTTTGTTTTGATATTGCGTTATAATATTTCAGTAAAGTTCAGTATCAAAATCCGCTTTTTTCCATGCTGTGAATTTAGGGATTGGCGGATTTTTCATTTATAAAACTCAATGTAAATAAAGTTGCTTTTTGAGGATGACTTTCTTTTTTAATGCAAAATGATAGAATCAATAAAATAATTGAAACGGATAGGTCTAATGTCCGATAATAATAAAATAGTAGTTTCTGAAAGCAAAGAAATCAGGCGGACTTGGCATAATGAGGAATGGATGTATTCGTGTCCAAAATTCTGACTTATCGCTTTTATTTCTTCGCTGTTTTTTGCTTTTGACATAGCAGGTTTTATGACGAGGTGCGTCTTATAAGCGTGCGGTTGAAAATATTCTAACCCGGCGTTTTTACTTCTTGTTTTGAATATTGACATAATTTGCGAACTGCTTTTCCAAAACTCAGGTTCTACTTCCGTCGCTTTTTCAAAACATAAATTTCCGTCAATCTTATTAACTTTTGAGCATGGTTCCAAAATAATTACTAAAATTTCTATTTTTAAGCCGTTTCTGACGGCTTATATACGACGAACTCTCCTAAAATTTAATTTTTGTCTATTATCGCAGTATTACAAATTATCGTCAAAAGGATGTGGCAATTTGCCACTCCCCTTTTTGATTTAAGTTTTAACAAAATTTTTGATATAATCTTTTACAGTTATAGAGAATTTTACTTTCCGATTTTTTTATTGCAATATACATAATTCAATTTTGGGGAGTATTGGAATCTTGTATCAGGTTGATATTAACGATGTAATAAGAAATTATGAATTAAAAAACCAAGAGGGCTTTTTATTTTGCCTATTTGATGCAATATCAAATGCTCTGTATTCTTCTATTGATAATA
>JAITND010000040.1 GCA_031290625.1 Endomicrobium sp.
AAATAGAAACGTTTGGAGACTTTTAAAGTCTTTTTATCAAAGAGGCTTATTTTTGTGAGGAAAAATAGATCGATAAAAAATAAGAACAAAAACCGAGATAATGAAAAGATAAACAGGGAGGCGGTTTCCCTGTTTTTTGCTTTGGCGGCGTTTTTAAGCGCCTATGCGTTTATTGTTCCTTATAAGTCAGGCATAATAGGCAGGGCGTTTTATTCCGTAGCGTTTAGTGTTTTTGGAGCTGCGGCGTATATTTTGCCATTTATATTTTTGTGGCAATTTATATTGCATACCAAACGGTCCTTTGAGTTGAAGGGTAGGCTTGATTTTATTTGGTCTTTATTGTGTATGATTTGCGCCTCCGTGTTCTTTGAGGCTGTTCATTTTATGTTTAAAACAAAAATAGCCGGCGGTTGGATAGGGGACAATTTGTATCCATTTTTAAAAGAGCTTCTTGATGCTTGGCTTGGGTTGACTCTTATTGCCATGCTTACTTTTGTTTTGTTTGCTAAGGTATTGAGATTGTCTGCCATAAAAATTCTTCGCGCTTTCTTTAGTAATTTGAGGGACGACATAAAAAAATCAAAGACTGAAATAAGCGATTTAGAAAAATCTGGCGAGCCGTTTATACGACAAAGTTTTGCAGACGACGTTTTTGCTCAAGAGACTGTAAAACCAAATATTGTAAACAGATTTGACGAAGAAGAGAAAAAGAAATACAAAGAACCGTCAAAAATTCTTCCGGTAAAACAGGAATCAATTGACAGTAAAGCATTTAATTATACGCTTCCTCTGATGAATTTATTAAAAGAAGACGATACTTCAAATTTTGCAGCAAATAAAAACGAACTTCTAAAAAGAGCCGAGCATTTAAGAACAATTCTTTCTGATTTCGGTATAAGCGCTGAAGTCAAAGATATTATACCTGGTCCTGTAGTAACTCGTTATGATTTGGTTTTGGCTCCCGGTATAAGAATACAGACCGTTTCCAATATTATAGACAACATTTCTTTGGCAATGCGGACAGCTTCAATAAGAATTGTCCCGATACCTGAAAAAGCGGTTGTCGGTATAGAAGTGCCTAATCCTGTAAGCGTAATTGTCGGCTTAAGGGAAATTTTGGAAAGCGCTTCCTTTAAAAAGTCAAAATCTCTTCTTACTTTAGCTTTGGGTAAAACAACCGATGGAGCAGGCTATGTAACCGATTTAGCTTCAATGCCTCATTTGCTGATTGCTGGAGCCACAGGTTCTGGTAAAAGCGTTGGGATTCATACTATAATACTTTCTATTTTATATAAAGCTCGTCCAGATGAAGTGAAGTTTATGCTAATTGATCCTAAACGCGTTGAAATGCCTGTATATAGAGATATTCCTCATTTGTACAACCCATGTGTTACGGCGGTAAATGCCGATATTATAACTAATCCAAGAGAAGCTGCCGCCGCTTTAAAGAAACTTGTTTTAGTTATGGAAGAAAGATACGCAAAATTTGCTAATGTACTGGTCAGAAACATTGAAGATTACAACAATAAAATGGCTGAAACTTGCGGTGAAAAAGAGTTTTATATTGTTGTTATAATAGACGAACTTGCAGATTTAATGCTTGTGGTGCAAAAAGAAATAGAAGATTCCATACAACGATTGGCTCAAATGGCAAGAGCCGTTGGTATACACTTGATTCTTGCTACTCAAAGACCTTCTGTAAATGTTATAACAGGCATTATTAAAGCCAATTTCCCAGCAAGGCTTTCATTTCAGACAACTTCTAAAGTTGACTCCAGAGTTATTTTGGATATGTTGGGGGCAGAATCGCTTATGGGAAAAGGCGATATGTTATTTTTGCCGCCGGGCGAGGCAAGGACTGTTCGTTTGCAAGGGGCTTTTGTTTCGTTAAAAGAGGCGGAGAAAATAATTTCCTTTATAAGTAGCCAGAATTTCCCAAGACTATACGAAGCCATATCTGTTGAAGTTGAAGGAAAAGGAAGTTTTAATGCTGATAAAGAGAAAGGGAGCAAAGATTTAATTCCCGCTCTGAAACTTATAAACGAAAGAAGAAGAATATCTCAAGACTTGCTTAAAGCAAATTTCGGCGGGTCGGCAAGAGCTACGAATATATTAAGTATCCTTGAAATAGAAGGTTTTATATCAAAGCCTGAAGGCACTAATAAGTGGAAGATAAATTTTGATAAGATTTCAAAATATCTGGAAGCAAATAATATATGATAAGAAATTTGTCAGTTGTAATGGCGTCAAAATTTAAATTTAATTATGTTGGGCATCTTATATTAGTTTTGATGTTTTTTTCGCGTAATGTTTTGGCTCAAGAATCAAGCGGCGTCGTATTGTTTGATTTTCTTGCAAGATTGGAGCAAAGCGATAAAAAAACGAATACTATTAAAGCGAAATTTGTTCAAACTGTTTTTTTTGAATCTACAGGCGAGAAACAAGAAATTGTTGGAACGGTTTTTTTGAAGAAACCCGATGGTATATATATAACTCAAAGAACTCCTCAAGAGCAAAGGATTTATATTAACGGAAAGACGATGACGGTTTATACGCCAAACGAAAGACAAGCTGTTGTTGACACTTGGAAGAATTCTGTTGACGGCGATTTTTCTCCGGCTTCTATTGTCGGCTTTGGAAGCTCTTGGAGAGAATTAAAAAAAGTCAATGATATATCTCTTGAAGGATACGATGATAATCGTGTGATAATTAAAATTCAGCCTTTTAAAAATAAGAATTTTAGCGCAAAGATATATATTGAAAAAGAAAGCATGCGCCCAGAGAAAGCAATTGTAAATTCTGAAGGATTAAAGATAGAGATAGTATTTAAAAATTATATTGTTAATTCGGAGTTATCCGTAAATATTTTTAAGTTTAAAGCTCCAAACAATGTTGAAATAATAAAATTATAGTAAAGCCAAAACCGGGAGATACTATGAAAGAAATAGGCAAAACGCTTAAAGACAAGCGGGAACATATGAATTTATCGCTTTCTGACGTTCATAAAGCTACCAGAATTCAAGAAAAATATCTTGCCGCTATAGAAGAAGGTGATTTGGACGCTTTTAAGGCTGAGGTTTATTATAAAAGTTTTTTGAGATCTTACTCTAAATATCTTGCTTTTGATCCGGAAGAATTTGTGGAATTATTTAATGCTCAAAAACGAGAGATAGAACGCGCTTCCAAATCAGAAGACCCGTCATTTTCTGAGGATTGTAAAAATATTTTTTGTACAAAGAAAATATTTATTGTTGTCGCGGCGATTGTTGCGGCGGCGTTGTTAATAGTATTTGTGTGTTTATATAAATACATGTCAAAGATTGTTCAGCCTGTTGAAGTTGACGGCTTTAAGCAGGTTGAAGACGAGACTCTTCCAAAGCAAACGGTGGAAAATGAAGTTGTGGTTACAGAACAAGACGGATCGTATTCTGAAGAAAACGTTCAGGTTGTTGAAGTCTCGGCAAAGCAAAATCTTGAGATTGAAGCCAAAGAAACAGTTTGGATAAGAGTAGATATTGACGATAAAACTGCATATGAAGGAACGCTTTCAAAAGGCGGCAAAAAAATGTGGGAAGCGGATAAGTCGGTTACTTTAAAAGTTGGGTACGCTCCGGGCGTTAAAGTGTCTTTTAATGGAAAACTTGTGGATGTTGTATCCGGAGCAGTTCAAGATGTGAATACTGTTGTTTTAAAGAAGAAGTAAATAATAAAGGCGTAAGGAATTATGCAAAAATTAGCAGTTGTAGCTTTAGGCTGTCCAAAGAACACGGTTGAGGCTGAATATTTGCTTGGAGTTTTTCGCAGCAATTGAAGAAGCTGATATAGCTGTAATACATATATTCATGTGCAGTGTCGTCACGCTGAACTTGATTCAGCGTCTAAAGGAAGAGTATGCAAAAGACAAAGACATTTACAGTAGATTGCGGGTCAAGCCCGCAATGAAGAACTGCTGAAACTTGTCTTCGTCATTCCGGCGAAAGCCGGAATCTCTATACCATCTGAGATTGCGGAGCTAGTCCACAATGACGAACAACTAAAACAAGATTGCGGGTCAGCCCCGCTATGACAAATTGAAGTCCGCAATGACAAAGTTTGGCAGTACAGTTTTAAAAGCTCCGCCCGTAATTCTTCTTTCGGTGGGTGTGTCTAAGTATACACAAAACACGGAGCTAGAGCTTTAAGCATGAGAGGTAACCAGTGAGAAAATTACCGATAGGAACGCAAACATTTGAGAAATTAAGAGATAATGGGGCTATATATGTAGATAAGAGCAAGCATATATTGGACTTAATAAACAATGGGAGTGTATATTTTCTATCCCGCCCTCGTCGTTTTGGGAAATCGTTACTTATAAGCACAATAAAGGAATTGTTTAAAGGAAGTAAGGATTTATTTGAAGAATTGTATATATATGATAAATGGGATTGGGCAAAGAGAAATCCTGTTATACATTTAGATTTTGCAGAATTAACATATTCTACAGCGGAAGAATTAAAATTTTCACTTAACAAGTTTGTAGAACTAACAGCTGAAGATAACAATCTTGTGATAGATAAAGAACTTACGTTGTCTATGAAATTTGCGCAACTAATAGAACAGTTACATAAGAAAGATGGGAAGCAGGTAGTAATACTTGTAGATGAATACGATAAGCCGTTGATAGATAATCTTAGCAAGGAAGAAATATATTCTGAAGTGAAAAG
>JAITND010000030.1 GCA_031290625.1 Endomicrobium sp.
CCTATAAAATTTCTGAAGCGGATGATTTGTAAGTAATGGCAAAAGGAACGAAAATGTTAGGGCCTTTTTTTACGGCGAGTTGTCTTTTATTGTCGTTTTTATTTTTCGCGAATCATGCATGATGTGCGCGATATTAGAGTTGCGCCGCAAAATGAAACAGCGGCGGACGCTGAGGATATTGTACGACCTCTGGACCCGTCGGCAAATGAATTCACGCCGACAGCATTTGAAGATTTTTGCAGTCTATTTTATGCGTCGACTGCGGCATATAATATTATGCATTTTTCATTCCGAAATTTTAATTGGGATCTTTAATTTTTAAAAATGATTTTTAAGATTTTTATGGTGATTCTTTTGCTTATAACGCATAATTTCGGCGGCACACACGGCTGCTATGCAGGACGTGTTGTGTAATATACGTTATTGAAGTGGCGGGTCTTGAGCTTATAGAACCGAGGGTGCAGGCGACGACGCCCTAAAAAGGGGTAAATGTTTGTGACAATTTTTGCTTGGGTTTTAGTTTTGGCCGAATGCGGAATTGTGCTTTGCCATCACAATTTGTATCCTGTCGACGCACCCCTTGCATTAGCCGCTACGATCATGGTGACCTTCGATTTTGTCTTATATGTATTAGCCTGCAGCCTGCTTCAATGACCTAAAACGCGTTATTTATTTTATTATCAAAAAAAGAAAAGCGTTTTAAAGCGGCATAGCGGATGATAGCGACATATATATACAAGTATACATATATATGTATATAATGTATGTTTGTATTATGTTATGAACGATATGAAATGGGAAATAAAACAATGATAAAAGAAATAATAGCAGTGGTAAATCGCAAAAGGGGCGCGGGCAAAACTATGACTTCGCAGTCTTTAGGCGAAGGTCTTAAACTAAAGGGAAACAAAGTTTTATTTATTGATGATATGGATGGACAAGGTAATTTAAGCAATACTCTAAAGGCAGATAAAGCCAAGCCGATAATTCTTGACGTTTTAACAAGACAAGAAAATATAAAGAGAGCGCTACAAGATACGGAGCAAGGCGATATAGTTGCAAGCGATACCTCTTTATTTGCAGCCGACCTATACAGCGCGACTATAATGACTGCTACAATAACTTCGCCATTGACTTGAATCTATCTCGCTATTACGACAGGACCAACATCGGGGCAAAACTTGCAGCATTTTATACGCCATCGGCAAAAATCAAATTTGTCTTTGATGGGACGTCGTCGTTCTTAGATGTCGCCGTCAACATTCCACCAATTAATCTTTGCTGAGGAACAACAGCACCGATTTGAAAGGGAAGGTAAATAACAATGAAACCTATCATTGATTTTAATTTTCTTTTCAATCTTTATGTTCGGATGCGCTACGCTAGATCCTAAATATGAACTCCGCCATGGAGCAGAGATCATGCAGAAGAGAACAGTTAGAACAGGAGTGTCGCGAACTCGAAAGAACAAGACTCCTCGCAAGCCAACGGCCTATTGTTGTGGATGTTAGGTATATATAGATAAATGATAACCTCGCGAGTAAATAACAAACCTAAAATAAATGCTTTGAAAGAACATTAAAGGAGCAGTGGAAGAGCAGTTTTTTAGCGCGGCACTCGCAATTCTTAATCTTTTCTTTTTAATCAACACTTACCGCTATCAATAAAATTGCCCATAACTTTAAACTTTTCCATTGACGGCGGTCTCATTATTCTTTTCCTTTTTGTTATTTTGCCCTTTTGTGTCGCTTCACAATCGTTCCATCTTTCTTTTTATATTGCTTAACGCTTACCGTCTTCGTTTTAGCGGTTGTAGTGCTTTTTGATTTATAAGACTTTTTCGCCGCAAAACTAATATCACTTATTCCAAACAGCAATGACGCCGCCAACAAAACTGCAAATAATTTTTTCATTGGAGCGTTCTGTATGAAAGTTCCCTCTGGATTTATCTTTTACTCCAAACGCTTCTTTTATTTCCGCTTATGTTTTCCCAAAAATCCTTGAAAGCTCTTTTATGTTATGTTCGCTTGGAATCTGCTCGCCATTAAACCACTTTCTAACAGCCACGCGCGACAATTCATTTTTTTTGCCAATTTAGATTGCGCGCCTCTAACTAAAATGAATTACAATTCATAGCTTTAATTAAGGGAAACAAAAATGCAATCGCCAAAAAATCAGACAATCCCCCACCCACCCTTATTAGACGAGGTTTTGAAGAGATATAAGGAACGCTCCCAACGAGATTTGAACTCGTGTCGCAGGATTGAAAATCCTGTGTCCTAGACCCCTAGACGATAGGAGCAAATGAGCCCGGTGCGGCTCGAACGCACGACAACCTCATTAAAAGTGAGGTGCTCTACCGGCTGAGCTACGGGCCCTTTAAATGATTTGAAAGGATTTTAAATCTTAATAGAACTAAACAACCTTATCGCTAACGACCTATGAAGATTAGCATAAAAATTTATCTTTGTCAAATAATTTTTACGCAAAAAACAAGAAAACGCCGTCGTAAAACATAAGAAAGACTGCTTCAACTCTTGATTATCCAACTATAAAGCGGCATCTTCTTAAACAGCGCTCAGCGGGTTGTTGTAATATTTTTTACAAATTTACGCTATATTGAATTTACTTTTACTGCAAAGCCGAGAAATCTAAAAATTCCGCGAATATATCCTTTGTATAATTTAACAAAGATATTCTATTTGATTTTATTTTAACATCTTCTGCCATTACCATAATTTTTTCAAAAAATCCATCAATGCTAGGTTTTATTTCTAAAACTTTATCAAAAATTTCGGCATATTTATTTTGAGAAATGTATCCAACAACTTCTGATTTTATCTTTTTTACGCAATCAAATAGATTTTTCTCCGCATCTTCTACTAATAAACTTTCATTTATAGCGGCCAAAACGCCTATATTTTGTTTTTTTGCCTGACTTAAAATATTGTTTATTCTCTTAAAAACGGCAGAAATAGACGAAAAATCGCCTTTTTGTCTTGCATTCTTTAAAGCTGCAAGCTTTGGAAGCAAAGAACCCAAATCTTTAAATTTGTTATTGCCTAAAACGCCGACTACAGATTTAACCTCGTCAAAACTATAGCCTTCAGATTCAAGAATACTTTCTATTCTTTGGCGTAAAAAATTAACAAGTTTCTCATAAGCTGTTTTAGATTTTGGATTACTTTTTACATTTTCCGGCAAAAATTCAAACGCCTTTTCAATTGCAGAGCTTAATTCTTTATTAGGAAGAATATCCGCGGCAATTCTTATAAATCCCACGCCTGCTCTTCTAATCCCGTAAGGATCAGCCGAACCTGAAGGCTCAAGCCCAATTGAAAAATTTGCAGCTAGTGTGTCTATTTTATCAGCCAAAGATATTAAAGAAGCCAATTTATTTGAAGGGAGTTTTCCCGACGAGCTTAAAGGCCAGTAATGTTGCTCAACAGATTCTGCGACATCGGCAGATTCTCCTGATTTCAAAGCGTAAATTTTGCCCATAGCACCCTGAAGTTCAGGATATTCAAATACCATTTCGCTTACTAAATCAGCTTTTGAAAGCATCACAGACCTTTCAAGAGACGTTTCATCTATTTGCATGCTAAATTCTTTATTGAAAAAAGATGTTATCTTTTTTACCCTCTCCATTTTTTCATAAACAGTTCCTATCTCTTTATGAAAAACAACGCCTTTAAGCTTTTCAATATTAGCGTCAAGTCCATTTTTTAAATCGTTTTTATAAAAAAATTCAGCGTCTGCAAGCCTTGCGGTAACAACTCTTTCATATCCTTCCTTAGCTATATCCAAATAGGTAGAAACGCCATTTTTAACGCCAATAAAACAATTTAAAAATTTTCCGGTTTTATCGTTGACCGCAAAACACTTTTGGCTTTTTTTCATACATATAGCGAGAACTTCCGGAGGCAAATCCAAATACTTTTCGTCAAAATCGCAAAGAACTGCCGACGGATATTCAACCAAATAATTTACTTCGTCAACTAAATTCTCATCAGAAATAACGCTGCCGACGCCTTTGACTACAGACTCAATAGACTTTTTCATTTCTTCGCGTCTTGCGTTTTGATCAACCAAAACGGATTTATTTTTTAATGCAGTCATATAGTTTTCAGGATAATCTATTTTTATTTTAGATCTGTCGTAAGTATGAAGACCTATCGTCCAATTGGAAGAGTCAACATCGGCTATTTTAAATTTAATCGTCTTCTTGCCAAAAAGCGCTATTATGTTTCTTATAGGTCTTGCAAACTTAAACCCGCTTTCTTCCCATACCATAGCTTTAGGAAAAGATATACCGCTTATTATCTTTGGAAAAATAACGGTTAAGAGCTTTTCCGTTTTTTCTCCTTTTGTCTTTTTTGTAAAAAAAAGATACTCGCCCTTTTCCGTAATCTTTTTATTTAGTTTGTCAGAGGTAGTTCCGTTTTTTGCAGCAAAACCTTTAGCCGCTTGAGTCCACTGTCCATTTACATCTTTTGCAACCTTCCACGAAGGTCCCAAAATTTCTTCAGTCTTATCTTCGCTTTTAACAACCAAATTTTCAACAATCAATGTAAGTCTTCTTGGCGTGGCAAAGGTTTTTATCGATCCGTGTTTTATATTTAAACTTGCAAATTCCTTTAAAGCCGTTTGTTCAGTTTGTTTTAAAGCAGGTTCAATATACGACGTAGGAATTTCTTCCGTTCCTATTTCAAGCAAAGCTATTCTTTCATTATTATTAGACATTTTTTGCTCCGCGATTTTTGTAACGAATTTTATTTATTTGCAACAACGTCCAAATTGACGTCTTCAGTCGTTGTTAAATATTTTTCAGCAACAGATTTTGCCATAGTTCTAACTCTAAGAATATAACCAACTCTTTCAGACGCTGAAATCGCGCCCCTAGCGTCAAGCAAATTAAACAAGTGGGAACATTTCATAACGACATCATATGCTGGAAGAGGAAGTTTTTTTTGAATAAGATTCTTTGCTTCATTTTCCCAGTCGGTAAAATGCTTTTTCAACATATCAACATCAGCTTTTTCAAAATTATAAGTAGACCACTGTCTTTCATCTTCAAGATGAATATCGCCGTAAGTCACAGCGTCGTTCCATTGCAATTTGTATACATTGTTTTTCTTTTGAACGTACATAGCAAGACGTTCAGCGCCATATGTAATTTCAACCGAAATAGGATTTAGAGATATTCCTCCAACCTGTTGAAAGTAAGTAAACTGCGCAGCTTCCATACCGTCAATCCACACTTCCCAACCAAGCCCCCAAGCGCCAAGAGTCGGGGATTCCCAATCGTCTTCAACAAATCTTATATCGTGTTTTTTGGGATCTAAACCTATTGCTTTTAAACTTTCCAAATAAATTTGCTGTATATTTTTTGGAGCTGGCTTCATAATTACCTGAAATTGATAATAATGTTGAAGCCTGTTAGGACTTTCGCCGTATCTGCCGTCAGTAGGTCTTCTGGAAGGCTCCACATAAGCCGCACTCCATGGCTTAGAACCCAAAGCCCGCAAAAAAGTAGCGGGGTTAAAAGTGCCGGCGCCTTTTTCTAAATCGTAAGGCTGCCATACAAGGCAGCCCTGCTTTGCCCAAAATTTCTGTAAAGTCATAATAATTTCTTGAAAATTCATATGATCTCCCGATTACCGCGCAACTCTAAATCAGATAAATATTCTAACAAAAAAAAGTATGTTGACACAAATACGGATTTTTAGTTAAATTGCCTCATGACAACAGATGAAAAGAACGCTGCTATAAATAAGCGTCCTTCATGGGACGAATATTTCATGAAATTGGCATGGCTTGTCGCGGAAAGATCTACCTGCGAACGTCATCACGTCGGAGCCGTTATTGTAAGAGATAAGAGAATTCTTACCACCGGCTACAACGGCGCAGCTTCCGGAATAAAAGATTGCTTGTCTTTGGGCTGTTTGAGAAACACCATGAACATACCATCAGGTCAAAGACATGAAATATGCAGAGCTATACACGCTGAGCAAAACGCAATTATTCAAGGCGGGTATCATGGAATAAATATCAAAAGTTCAACTCTTTACTGCACTCATTCTCCTTGCGCGCTATGCGCAAAAATGATAGCAAACGCTGGAATAAAAAAAGTTGTCGCAGACATAGAATACCCCGATAATACTTTTAAGGAAC
The DNA here is from genome assembly GCA_031290625.1 of Endomicrobium sp. GTDB lineage: Bacteria > Elusimicrobiota > Endomicrobiia > Endomicrobiales > Endomicrobiaceae > Endomicrobiellum. Next base: position 6,175 of record JAITND010000030.1, read on the forward strand.
TTTTCTCAGAAGCAGAAGTAGAGTTTTTTGCTTTACGCTTAAACAATCTCTCTATAGCACAAGTTATATAAACGCGTAGTAGATGAATTGAAATAACCGAAGGAGGTTTTTATGTTAAAGAAATTGACATTAGTATTGTGCGGCGTTTTCTTTTTTGCATGTTTTGCTCCAGCAGTATCTGTCGCCGGTCATTATCACGACAAGAATCCAAAGGTAAAAGAGTTCAAAGAAAACAAAGCCAAATTCATCGCAAAATTGAACGCTTTATTAGTTAAGTACGAAAAAGCGGCGGACGACAAAAAAAAAGCCGTAAAGAAAGACATAAGAAAAATCGTCGCAGATTTCTTGGATAAAAAAATAGAAATGAAAAAAGAGAAAATTGCTAAATTTCAGGCAAAGATAAGCGAATATGAAGCGGATAAAGATAAAGTCGTAAATAAAAAAGCGGATTTTGTAACAAGCGACGAAGGACGCGAAAAAATACATAAAAAGAAAGCCAAATTTGACGAGCAAAAAGCAAAGAAATAAGAAACCGGCGCACAAAAGAGGCGAAGCTAGTTATTTAGGTTTCTCCTCTTTTTTTGTTTATACAGTTTTATAACGCAACGTCTATTATTTCTTGAGGGGTTTTTACTATAAAGTCAGGTTTATATGATTCTATTTGCGCAAGACCGCAGTACCCGTAAGAGACGGCAATAGACGCAACTCCCGCGGCTTTGGCTACTAAAAAATCGTTTGTGCTGTCGCCGATCATGACTGTTTTTGAAAGGTTAGACTTTGTGGTTTTTACTAATTCAAGAATTGTTTTTGGATCAGGCTTTCTTACATCTAAAGTGTCTCCGCCCCAAACTTCGACAAAATAACCGACAAGTCCAAGCTCTTTCACAATTTCTTTTGCGTAAACTTCATTTTTATTAGTTAGAACCGCTTTCTTTTTATCTTTTAAAGATTCCAACATTTCTTTGACGCCGCTAAACATAACGGTGGTGTCAAACATACGCCGTTTGTAATAAGACTTAAATCCTTCAACAGCGTTTTGTCTAAATTTTTCGCCTTCGCCAGGAATAGCTTCTGATATAAGAGCATTTATTCCGCTTCCTAAATAAGAACGTATCTGTTTTAAAGACAAATGCTCAAGTCCGTTGTCTTCTCTTACCAAATTAACCGAAGAAGCAATATCGCCTAAAGAATCTACAAGCGTCCCGTCCAAATCGTAAATTAAAAAATCAAACCCCATAACTTTAAATCCTTTATAACCACTTTATTAACCCCGGCAATATCTGAACCTCGCCTTCATATTGAGGTAAAACGCATATAGTATATCCGCATTTGCCGACCTTGTCAATCAAAATTTTCCCCTCAAAAACGTAATTATCTCCGTCCTTTGAAGCCAAATGCATTTCGCCGACGCTTACCTCGCTAACGGATTGTCCATCGGGAGCGTATCCGCTGTAAACTTGAACGCTCACGTCGTTTGGCAAAATGTCGCCTAAATAAACTTTCGTTCGCACCGTTATTTCGTTTGAAATTTTCATTTCGGGTGAAATATTATCGCTTGTTGAAACAAATCTTACACAATTCCAGTTAATGTAGACATTTTTAGCCCTCTCGCTTTTCTTCTTAGCAAACTCATAGTTGTCTTTTTTGTACTTGGCATGCTCCAAAGCAGTAGGAATATAAAACTTTTTTGCGTACTCTTCTATCATTCTGTTGGTATTAAATACAGGACCTAAAGTTTGCTTTGATATTTTCTTTTAGTTTTTGCCCGCCCATCAACATACTATCTATTTTACGGGCATAGTCTATTCCTAACCGCTCATTAGAAAGAAATGTAAATAAAGTAATTAAATCATTAACATTTGTTCTATGCGCTTTTAATTCTGCCCCCTTCAATATCAGGTTTAGCTTTGTTATTGTCGGAAATTCCCAAAAAACTTTCTAACGCGTATCCTATGCCCGTAGCGACAGAACGCTTCGCGCGAACAAAGCCCATATCTTTAATATGTCTAAATTTATTTTTGAATTCCGAAATTTTCATTCTAATATCCTTTTATCGTATCTTCTATTTCTCTTGTCTTTGAAATACTCTTTTTTAAATAATCTTTTGAATTTTATTTGAAACGATTGGAATTTCTATGTTATAAACGTCAGAGAGTTTTAACTGAATTTTTGGCTTTTTACCGCTTGTATTTTTTATCCTCTTGCCCATTGATATTATACTATTTTCTTTATGTTTTAAATAAGCAGCGACGTAATTTACAGAGATATTCAATCAACAGGCTAAAACAACAAGCGCTTCAGCACATTTCGGGCATAGAAAAGCCCTTTACAACGTTGCTTTGATTATTACGCTTTTTATTTACGTAAGCCTACGACGCCAAGCGCTTCGCACGGCAAGAAGATTAAAGTTCCATATTATCATTGCGGAACAGTTGATTGCCCTCGCTATCAGAAAAAAAGTTTTAGAACCGAGTTATGTTGAATGTTTTAAGTCTATTGAGGCAAAGCCGGAAGTTATGAACTTTTTTGAAAAAATTGTTTTTGATAAATTCAAAGAAAAAACGGCAGAAATTGCCAACCAAAATGAGCGGCTTAAAAAATCTATCGCTGAATTGGAAAAAGAAAAAGTAAATACAATATCTTTGATAGCCGAAAAAATCATAAGCAAAGAAGACGGTAAACTCGCTATTGATAAGATAAATGAGAAAATTCAAGAGAATAAGGGCTTTTTAGAAGTTGAAGAGAGACCGCAGAGTTTTTTGTTCAAAAGAAGCTTTGCATAAAGTTGAGCGCCCTGAAGAGGAGTTGAACCTCCAGCCTTATCCTTAGGACGGATCTGCTCTATCCAGTTGAGCTATCAGGGCATGCAAGGATTTAAAATTAGCTATAGAAAAAACATTATGCCTTCGCAAAACCGCATCTCTAACTGTATTCTTAATTTTTGACTCTACATCCACTTTACTCTTCTTTCTATATTAAATCTTCTATCTGCAAACTTAGAAGGCTGAATTTCATTACTGCGTCTATCTCTGCCGCTTCTGCTGTCAAGTTTTAGGCTTTCAGCTTCTTTTTTGCCTATAAAATTATACATGGCTAAAATAGTTTTCAGCTTTTTAAAAGCGCGGTTCTCCAATTGCCTAACGCATCCGCTAGAAACATTTAAAACTTTACCTATTGAACCCAAAGACATAGGCTCTATTCCGCCTATACCAAAACGCATTCTCACAACTTCTCTTTCTCTATATGGCAAATCGTTTAAAGCTATGCATATATCTGCTCTGGCTCTTATAATTTCTGTAACCGATTCTGGCGAATTATCTTCAACATCCGCTATCGTATCTTTAACCAGCAATTCTGAATCTTCGCCTACAGCCGCCTCTAAAAAAACTCCTCCGTTAAAAACTGAAGACGCCCTCATTAAATCATTAACTTGGTCTTTATTAAGTTTTAATTTTTTTGCTATTTCGTCGTTGCTCGTCTCTCTTTTAAGCTTCTCTCCTAAAATCCTTTTTGTTTTGATCCATCTGTTAAGAGCGTCCCAAACGTGAGAAGGTATTCTAATTGTTTTTACGTTATTTTCTATTGCTTTTCTTATATACTGCTCTATCCAAAATAAACCGCATATGTTGAAAAAGCCGTATTTCGCGCGGGATCAAACTTCTCAACCGCTTTTATAAGACCGAGATTGCCTTCTTTATAAGATCCATGAAATCCATGCCTCTCTTCATGAATCTTTTCGCTATAGGTATAACTAATCTATAGTTTTGCTCCACAAGTCTGTCAAAAACCGCCTTGTCAGTTTTGGATTTAATCCACAAAGCTTTAACTTCTTTCTCAGGAATAGGTTCAATTTTTCTGATTGCTTCAAAATAAAGTCCTAAAGGATCAAATCTTACGTTCATTTTGTCTCCTTTAAAAATCGGGGCGACTGGATTTGAACCAGCGACCTCACGGTCCCGAACCGAGCGCTCTAGCCAACTGAGCCACGCCCCGAAAATATTATAAGCATTAGTTTATTTTTGTAATCTTATTCTCTTTATCTACAAAAACAATTTTGGGGTCAATAGGTTTGTCTGAAAGCGTAAAACCCATTATTATTATTTCTTCGCCAGCTTTTATAAGATGAGCGGCTGCGCCGTTCATGCAAATTACGCCTGAACCATGTTTTCCAGGAATTACGTAAGTTTCAAGTCTTGCGCCTGAACTATTTGACACCACACAAACTTTTTCGCCTATCCAAAGACCAGCTTTATCGCAAAGCTCAGTATCTATTGTTATACTGCCTTTATATTCCAAATTGGCTTCCGTCACTGTAGCCTTAAAAATCTTTGAACTTAAAACAAACCTCATCTAATTCCTCCAATCCAAACTCAACTTATGGCGATATTATAGCATTTACATCAATTTTTGTTAATAGTGACCGTTCTTTGAGGGAAAGGAATTTCTATTCCAACCTCGCCAAATTTATTGTATAAATTTTTCAAAACCTCGCTCTTTATAAAGGCTTTGGCATAAACCGTTTTAACCCTAAAATACAAAATAAAATTTATAGAAGAGTCCCCAAAATCTGTAAACTGAACAATAGGCTGATAAGTTTTGGAAGCGGAATCATATTTGTCCATTATCTCTTTAGCCGCAAGTTTGGCAACTTCTTCAACTTGGTCTAAATCGCTTCCATAGGCCACGCTACAGGTTATTGAAGACGTAACTTCTGATTTTTTAAAATGATAACTCGTAACTATAGCCGAAGATATTTTTCCATTTGGAACAACAATTGTAGCGTTTGTTATCCCTTTCATAAGAGTTGTTCTCCAGTTAACATCAACAACAATGCCTTCTTGTCCAGAATCAAGCTTAATATAGTCATCCCTTGCAATTTGTTTGCTGGCAAGAATATTTATACCGGCAAAAAAATTGACGAGAGTATCTTGAAGAGCCAATGCAACCGCAAGAGAACCTATGCCTAAAGCGGTCAAAATCGGCGTCAACTTCACTCCAGCTTGATTTAATATCAAAACCAAGCCTATAAACGTTATAAAAAACTTTACTATACTTGAACCGATTCTTTCTTGAATTGCTCTGCGAAAAAGTTGGGAAACTACCGACGCGATCAAAATAACTACGGATAAAGCGAATATTCCGTAAAAAATTTTATCAATAATAGCGTCTTTAGTATTTATAGGAGCTTTCAGAATCCCGATATAAAGAGCTATGAGAAAAAACCAAAAAGAAATGTAACTGCTTGTTATTACTACAACTTTATCGTGAAGGACCATCCCCATCTTTGCAAGAATATTTTGCGCAAACTTTGCTACGTACCTCTTAAACAAAAAGCCTATTGCAAATATGAGAGCAAATAGAGACGCGCTCTCAACCCACAAAAGACTTTTTGCTAATATATAATTCCAGCCTTGTAATAACATTGTTATCTTTTAGGATTTTCAGCTTCTTCCTGACACTTTATGCAATACCTAGTCCAAGGAATAGCTTTCAATCTTTTTGCAGGAATTTCCTCACCGCAACACTCGCATGCGCCGTAAGCATTTTTCTCTATTTTAGCAAGAGCGTCATTTACGGCGTTCAATGTTATCTTGTCGCCTGCGGCAAGTTCAAAAAACATTTCTTTATCGCTGTTTTGTCCTGCAGTATCTATTTCGTCGCCGACATTCATATTGTCGGAATCTATATCTCTTTGAGCGTTATTTGTTTTATTTAAAAGTTCGGCTTTCTTTTCTATTAAAAGCTTTTTTATTTCCGCTAAATCCTTTTTATTCATCATACTCTCCGTTAGAAGTTTGTAAACACTTTAACCATTCTCAATTTATCGTTTTCTTGACCGCTTACTCTTATATCCTTAGACGCCGTATCTATAAGATAATCGCATATTTCTTGCGTTATTCTTTCTCCAGGTATTACTATAGGTATTCCCGGAGGATAAGGCGTCAAAGTTTGGGCGGCAATATGTCCGACCGACTTCTTTAAGCTCACCTTTGTTACGCTGTTTGAAAGAAACACGTCTCTAGGATTCATAACCATTTCTGTAGCCAAAGACGGAATCTTAAGTATCCAGTTTTTTTGTTTGCCGCGATATTTTTTACTTATGCTTTCAAGCGCTTTTACAAAAGCATCCACATCAGCTTTAATTGTCCCATCGCCAGGAATAGCTACAAGATTAAACAAATCGGCGTAATCAAGTTGTATATTATATTCTTTAGCTAAAATACTTTCAATTTCATAACCCGAAAGTCCAGTTTTTGTAACGTTTACGGTAAGTTTTGTTACGTCTAAATCAAAACCGCTTTTATTCATCTCTTGTCTGGTAAAACATTTCATATTCTGAATATTTTTGTTTATGTAAGAACGCCCCCTTTCAGCAGCATCTATAACGCTATCAAAAATTTTTCCCCCTTGCAAAACGACTTGCCTTCTTGCTAAGTCAAGACTTGCGAGAGTTAAGTAATTTGGACTTGTAGTTTGAAGCATTGAAACTATTTTCTTTACTCTATTAAAATCAACAAGTTTTGAATTAAAGTGCAATGCCGAACCTTGCGACATCGCTGATAAAATTTTGTGCGTTGACTGAACGCATAAATCTGCTCCAGCTTCAACGGCGGATTCAGGCAATTGATCGTTAAAATGCAAGTGCGCGCCGTGCGCTTCGTCAACAAGGAAAATCTTGCCTCTCCTATGGCACAAATCAGCAATTTTGCTCAACTCGGTAACAACGCCATTATAGGTGGGGCTTGTTACAAAGACAGCTTTTGCTTCAGGATATTTATCCAAAGCATCTTTAACCTGATCGCAAGTCATGCTAAAAATCAAGTCCAGATTTTGATCTATCTTAGGTTGAACCCAAATAGGCCAAACGCCAGACATAATAATTCCAGCCATTATAGACTTATGAGAATTTCTTGAAACTATTATTGAGTCGCCAGGATTACACGCCGAAAGAAACATAGCCATATTGCCGACGGAAGTCCCATTTACTAAAAACAAAGAACGCTCAACGCCATACGCTTCTGCCATAAGTTCTTGAGCTTTTTTTATTGGTCCAACGGGATCATGTAAAGAATCTACTTCGTCAAAAACCGTAACGTCAAACTTAAAAACTTTTTCGCCAACATAATCTTTTAATTCTTTATCTATGCTTCTTCCGTTCTTGTGTCCTGGACAATGGAAGGATATAACGTCCCTTTTCGCATGTCCTAGAAGCGTATCAAATAATGGAGCTTTAGATTGTTTCGCTAAATTCGAGTTTTTTACTTTTTTCATTATGCTGGCGACCATTAGAGTGCCCGGTAGAAGACTCGAACTTCCGACCCCTTCCATGTCAAGGAAGTACTCTAACCAACTGAGCTAACCGGGCAGCATATGATTCCACAAATTACAAACGAGGTGCGGGCCGGAATTGAACCGGCGAATAACAGTTTTGCAGACTGCTCCCTTACCACTTGGGTACCGCACCAACGAACTAAATTCTGGACAAGTATATTAAAAAGATATCCTCTAGTCAACTTTTTGTGAAAAATCAGAGCAGTACGAAGTCACGCGAACTTAGTAGGGAGATAGGGATATGGAAAAAGACATTGCAAGAGAATGCAGGTATGGGTGTTTATGCAAAAAGGTAAGAAAGACGGCAATTTTGTTAACTTATTTTCTCAAGGGCTTCTAAGACAGGAATGCCTGGGACAATACCCATCTTTTGAGCAATTGTCGTAGATCTTACTATATTCTTTTTTAACATATCGTCAATAGCTTTAACACCTGTTGCAATAGCTGCGATATTATTCATTTTCTCTGCTGTTTCAAGATTTAAATAACCGCACATTATAAAACCAATGCTCCCTTTTATAAAAACTAAATTACTTCCGGGAGATATTTCTCCCTCAAATCCCCAATATTTTTTACCATTTAACAAAATTTCTTTTAGTGTCATTTAGTTCTCCAGGTTAAATATATTGGCTCACACCCAGACCAAAAAAACCTGACAGATCAAGTAAGTTCTCTCAATTTAAATTTTAACCAGGTTTTGGTATTTGTATCGTAGATTGGTAAGGCCATCTTTCAACTTCAGAATTGTTTCTATTTACAGCTATAACAAACTTAATATTTTCATATCCTTGCGGAAGATTTAGGCATGAAAGTGGCAAACCCAGTTCTGAATTTTTACCAAAAACACCTTTTGCAACGTCAATATCTTTTCCCTGACCATCTACAACCAACATTCTATTTTCCAAATCAAAAACCAAAGTTATAATCGTCTCTACAGGCTTTAAAAATATTATTTTCAAAGAAACATCTGTTAAATGTTCTTCATTAAAATCAAATTTTAAATATAAATTATTAGCATCAAAACCATAATTGAACGATTTTAATATTGTAGATACTTGATGCATTGCTCCACCACTTTTTCCTGGCTTATATAAACTTGATTTGCTCCACTCCTCATAATCTGAAATTTTGCCATCAATCTTTGGAGAAATAACAACTGCAGGATTTACAACATATTTTTGATTAGAATTATTTCCAATTGTTTCAAATAACGTTTCAGGAGCAACCATACCAAGAGACTCGTACACTTTTATCAATTGTTGTCTGTACAAAAAATCAAAATCATTGTCGTTTGACGAAGAATGATCGTCACCGTACCACCAATTCCAGTCAGACCCTTCAGCAGCATGGAAAGCATTCCAAGCTTCTTTTATATTTTCAGAATCTGCGTTTTTTACTAACATATCTCTAGTGACAGACAAAAAATCCCAAGATTTATTATCTTCAGCGCTACCTATCCAAACGCCGAAATTTCCATTAATCCACGACCCTGCAGTTAAATTTGTTATTACGTCTTTGGGAGGAAATTTTGTAAGATAATCGCTTACTCTTACAGTTTCTATTTCGTCATCAGCACTCAGTTTTTCATAAAGTGCTGTCAAAAAATCCCAACCGTCATTTTTATAATATTCCCAACAATTGTCCCCATCTAAAATAATAGATATAAGAGGAACGTCTGTAAGCGAGGAAGCATACTCTCCGATACTTTTAATCTTTGCTATAAAATCGTTTGCAGCATCTTGTGCATTCCATTTAGAATACACAAAACCTATTGAGTCAGAAAGCCCATGATCTCTAAAAATTATGTCTAAATTTTTACCGTTTATATTTAATTGAAACGGTTTAAATAAATGTCTTCTATCGTGTAATATATCCTTGACGCTGTTAAACAAAACTGCTTCGTCCGTAGCTATCCATTTTACTCCGACTCCTGAAATAAGCTCAATAACCGCATTTGACACGGAACCTTCAGAAGGCCACATCCCTAAAGGCTTAACACCAAACCGCTCTTTATAATAAGAAACGGCATTTTCAATATGCCATAAAGCATCTTCAGGATAAACAAATCTTTTCTGTGGCAGAATTATTTCGGGA
>JAITND010000015.1 GCA_031290625.1 Endomicrobium sp.
AAGTCTCTTGTCCGCGCCAAGCAAAACCGGAAAACCGTTGCGCCATAGCCTTGTTGGTTTTTGGCGTTATCGCATTGACAACTTTAGAGCAATAGTAAAAATCAAAAACGACGTTTTAGTTATTGAAGTCGGAAAACGCGATAAGATTTATAATAATTAATCATTTATTAAAGACTGCGAGGCATCATAAATAATAAAGCGCTAACAACGCGTTTACTTTGTTGCGAAACTGATCAAGAGAAAAAAAGATTTTGAAAACGAATTGGAAAAATCCGCTGAATTATTAAAGCCCGACAAAGAAATTGACATATTCGCGTCTCGATCAAAGTTTAAAATAGAGGACTAAATTTTAAAAAGGATAAAAAGATGAGGAAAAAAGTAACTTCAATAATTTTATTATCTTTAGTTTTGTTTTTCACGACGACAAATTGTGCTTTTGCAGTAAGTTTAAAGACTAGAATTTTAAAGAAAATTGTTAATTATAGCGAGTTTGCGAACGGCGCTAAAATGAAATGTTTACAAGAAATTTGTATAAAAATTGGCGGCGTTGGATTAATTTTAAAATTAATTGAGTCTATTAATTTATACTTATATAAATTATCTGAAAAGTTATCTAATCAAGATATAAAAAATTTGCCATAGAATGGATATCCATTTATAATGTCTCTATCCATGAAAGGTGGTAGGTTAAACAAATTCCATTCTGCTTTTTAGCGCAGTCAGAACTTCAATTGCGAAACAGCGTGTCTTTGTCGCAATCCGTTTCCCAGATAAATTCCTCTTTTAGTACCGTCAGAACTTTAAGGTGAAAGGAAAACGCATTGTTTTTACATATAAAAACCATTTGGACACTTAGTCAAAGAGTGTTGTGTAAGAGTATGCTCCGGGACCAGGATTCGAACCTAGACAAAGGGATCCAAAATCCCTTGTGCTACCATTACACAATCCCGGAATTATATACTATTGGTTTGAAAGTTGACGTTGTAGAGAAAATTCCGTTGAATTAACAAACCAAAACTTCCATGCATGTCTGTTTAAAGCTGTTTTTATCGTTTTTGAGTTTATTGTCGCATCAAAGAGCCCAAAAACAGTAGCCCCTGAACCCGACATTAAGCTTACGCAGCTTAAAGATGTTAAAACATCTTTAATTTTTGCTATTTCAGGGTAATCCGAAATAACAAAATCTTCAAGCCTGTTAAAACAGCTGCCAAAAGCCTTGTTTGTCCTAAAAGAGCCATCGTCAATCCGAGCTTTGACTTTAGTAATTTCGGTTCCATTTGTCAACAAGAATCTAACCTTTTTATAGATGTCCGCAGTATTAACGTCAAAGCCCGGATTTACAAGGACTAGATTTAAGTTTTTAATGCTTCTTAAAGGAGTAATGATATTTCCTATGCCTTCGCACAGAGCCGTTCTTCCTGTAAGAAAGAACGCAACATCTGCTCCAAGTTTAACAGCTATTTGCTCTAGTTCTTTTCTATTTGTCTTAACTTTGTGAAGTTTAGCCAAAGCTGCAAGTGTTGTTGCGGCATCGGAGGATCCTCCGCCAAGTCCTGCCCCCATAGGAATTATTTTTTTTAGGTATATTTTAATTCCTTTATCAATTTTAAAATAGTTATAAAACGCTTTTGCCGCTTTATAAACAATGTTAGTAGAGTCTGTCGGCAAAGCGCTGTTGTCGCACTCCAAAAAAATATCTTTTTCGGCGCTCTCAAAAGAAAGTTCGTCGTACAAACTTACGGTTTGCATTATAGTCTCTAAATTGTGATACCCGTCTTCTCTTTTGTTTTTAATTTCTAAAAAAAGATTAATTTTTGCCGGAGCTTTGAGAATTATTTTCATTTTGGTTATCGCCTGGTATTGGGGAAATTTTTGTTGTTTCCAATAATCCTTTAATTTTTATGTTTTTAAACGCAAATTTAATTTTTTTAGGAACATTTGATATAACAAATTTTTCATATTTTAAAATGGTAACCGTTAAATCTTTATCAAAAAAACTTTCTATTAACGCCGTATCAAGATTTAAAATCAGTTCCTTGTCTTTTTTGGAATAAATTATACGGTTTCCTTTTTGCGTTATTTTAGCGTCGCCAAACTGTTTATAAAAATTATCGCTAAGAAATTCGCAAGTTTTAGAAATAATATTGGATATTTCTTTAGGAAGTTGGTTTTCTATGGCTTTCGGAACAAATTCATAGGTTCCATTTTTTATATGCGCCGACATTCCTCCAGGGATAAGTATTGCGGGCAAATCTATTTTTACTGAGTTGTTTTTATGGTAAGAAAATGGAATATAAAACTTCTTTCTTAGAAAATTTGAACTTATTTTTGTTTTAAAGCCAGTTTTAAAAGGAAATAACTTGAAATAGTTGCTTTCGCTTCTTAGAAGCATTTGTTTGTAAAGTTCGCCGAGAGGCGTTTGTTTTTGTACGGAATCTAGTTTTTTTCTTATCTTTTTATCTTCTTTAAAATCAAAAGATAGAGAATACGCTATCCAAGCTTGCACAGGTTTATTTAATGCTGCGTAAGTATCTCCAAGATGGTCGTACATAAGCGGATCTTTTGTTATTTTTATAGCTGCAAGTAGGAATTTTTCTGCAAGTTTAAAATTGCCTAACCTGTAATAAAGCCAGCCGAGAGAATCAAGGCGGGCGCTGTTTTTTGGTTCTAAAGTTACAGCCCTTATGAGAAATATTTCAGATTCTTTTAACTTAATTCCTTTATCGGCGTATGCGTAACCTAAATAATTCATGGCTTTTGCATGTTCTGGATTTATTTCTATTGCTCTCAAAAGCGTTTGTTCAGCATTTGTAAAATCTTTTTCTTTATCGTAAGCCAAACCTAAATAGAAATATGCGTCTGAGAATTTTGGTTCAATTATTATGACTTTTTTAAAGTATTTTATAGCTTTGTCGTATCTCTTCCAGTCCATATAATTTAAAGCCGCCAAATAGAAGATTTCGTGGTTTTGGGGAGCAATTCCTATAGCTTTTAAGAATTCTTTTTCGGCTTTTTGATAGTTTTTTAATATGGAATAGAAGTACCCAAGCTTTGTAATAATTGAAATATTTTTTTCTTCGGCTTTTTCAACATTTTCCAACTCTGCGGCCGCTTTATCAAATTGTCCATTTTTTTCGTATATTATTCCAAGCCAAAAATTAATTGTCGGATTATTGGGAAGTCGCTTTTTTGCTTTAAGCAAATAGTCTTTGGCTTTTTGGTAATTTTGCGCCTCGTAAAAACATTTGCCCAAATACATAAGGACTAATGCGTTATCAGGAAATACTGAAGCATAGTTTTCGTATTCTTTTATTGCCGAATCAAGCTGTCCTATTTTTTCATGGATTCTTGCTTTAACTAGGTAAAATGTCGCTAAAAAACCCGTTGTTTTTGGATTTGAGCCGTCAATCTCGTCAATTTTTTGAGCTATTTCAAAAGCTTTGTCTATTTTTCCGGCTTGCCAATATACATATGCCAAATTTTTATATACGCTAAAAGCTTCTTTATCCAAATCCGTAACTTTTTCGTAATTTTTTATACAATCGTCAATATGTCCTATTTTTAAGTCAAAAGTTTCTTTGAGAAATGTTTTATACGCTTCGTAATTTGCAGCAAACAAAGGTCCGCCTAAAAACAATGAGGATAATAATATAAAAAATAATTTGTTTATTTTCATAATATAATTCCCATCAATTATCCAACCTTAAAACAACGGCGTCTTCGTCTTTATAATAGTTTTTTCTTAGTCCTATTTCTTTAAAGCCGAAAGATTTATACAGATTTAATGCTGGCATATTGCTTTTTCTGGCTTCAAGAAAAATAGACTTGGATTTTTTTGATAGAACTTCTTTTAATATATCCGCCATCATAAATTTGCCAAGATTTTGTCTTCTAAATTTTGGACTTACGGCTATACTAACTATTTCGACTTCGTCTACAACTGTAGAGATTATATAATATCCAAGCGCAGTTTTATTTTCTAGGAGGACTTTAAATATTACAGTTTTGTTTTGCGCGGACCCTAAAAACATTTCAATATTCCATGGGTCAATAAATGATTCTCTTTCAATTTTTAATATACCGTCTAACAAATCTTCTGAAAAAATTACCAAATTCATTTGCGACTCTTTTAATTTTTAATTCTAATATGATTTGCGGCATATAATATGGATTCTATCATTGGGGCGATATCTGCTTTGTTTTTTCCTGCGATGTCAAAAGCTGTTCCGTGCCCGGGAGAAGTTCTTATAAACGGAAGCCCTGCGGTAACGTTTACTATTTTCTTTGCGTCTATACATTTTAAAGGTATCATAAGCTGGTCGTGGTACATTGCGCACACTAAATCAAAAGCCCCGTTTTTGGTTTTTACCCAAGCTGAATCCGCAGGTAAAGGCTTGGTTATATTTATTCCTTGTTTAAGCAATACTTTGTAAGCTGGAATTATAATTTTTTGTTCTTCATAACCCAAAATTGAATTATCGCCGGCATGCGGATTTAGAGCGCACAAAGCTACTTTTATATTTTTTTTGCCTATAAAATCTACGCTTAATTTTACTGTGTCAATAATATTTTTTGTTTTTAAGGTTCTATGAATTTCTGATATGGGAATATGCCTCGTTACCGTAACGCCGCGCATATTTCCGCATGTCATTAGCATTGCGACTTTTTTACTTTTTGTAAGGGCGGCCAGCAGTTCTGTATGTCCGGGATATTTTACTCCGGCAAGCTTTAATGATTCTTTTGAAACAGGCGCGGTTACTAAGGCGCTTGCTTTACCTGACATACAATAATTTACGGCTTCTTCTATTGCAGATAAAGCAATTTTGCCTGCTTTTTTTGAAGGGACGCCTATTTTTAAAGAATGGCCTATATTGGAAGATTTTACAAACTCAAACGGCATTTTACCAGCAAAATATTTTTTAAGAATTTGTTTGTCGCCAAAAACTACAGGGCTGCAAGCTCTTTTTACTGCTAAAGAATTTACAGCCCTACAGACTATTTCATAACTTATTCCCGCAGGATCTCCTAAAGTAATCGCTACGAGCGGTTTAGACACTTATATTACCAAGTTTTGTTTATTTTAATGTTGGCTTTAGCTTTCAATTCGTCAATATACTCATTTCGAGCGTTATTTGCGTTGATATGAGCTAAAACTTCAGCTATGTCATTTTTGACGTCGTCAAATATAATGTCTTTCTTAGCGCGCCTTTCTTCAATTTTTAAAAAGAAGATCCCAATGTCTGTTTTAATAGGTTCTCTAGTATAGTCGCCGACTTTCATTGAAAATGCAGTTCTGTCCAAGACGGGCAAAAGATCTCCTTTTGCTATTATGCCTAAATCTCCATTTCTTGGTCTTGATACAGGATCCTCAGAATATTGTCCGGCAACGTCGGCAAAAGTTTGTCTTTGAAGTTCTTTTTTTATTATAACGACTTTTGATTGCGCGGCTCTTACCGCGTCTTCGTTTGCGCCTTTAGGCAAGCTTACAAAAATTTGTCTTACTCTTACCTGTTCGCTAGACAGTCTCTTCAAGGCAGCCGCAAGATTTGAAACTAGGGCATTTTCTTCAGGCGACAACTTTGTTTTTGCGCCTTTTATTTTAGCAATAATCTTATCGTAAAGAGTCCTTGCTTCAATTTCAGTAGGCATCTGAATTTTAGATTCCAGATTCTGTTTTAGAAGCTTTCTTATAGCGATTTGTTCAGTAATCTTTTTCTCAAAATCAGACATTGACATATTTTCTTTCTTTAGTTCGGCCGTAAATTCAGAATCGTTTGCGAATTTCTTTCTAATTTCGTTTATGCCTTCTTGCGCTTCTTTTTTAGAAGCCTTAATCTTTTGTTTCTTTACTTCTTGTTTCAAAATAATCTCAGCTATTTTCTGATTTAAAACCATTTCCATTAATTCGTTTTCTTTTTGTTTTGTTTGCTCGGGAGCCGGAACATTTTGCTTATATTCTTTCAACAACGGAATAAGAAGAGTATTAAATTCAGATTCAAAAACTGGTTCGCCGTTTATTACTGCCAAAGTCTTGTCAGCATCTTTAGACGCTCCATATGAACTGCCTGCGGTAAGAAATAACGCCGCCATAATAATATACGCTGCAAATTTTTTCATGGTCTGTCTCCCTGTGTAGCAATTTATTTTTGTTGTTCGTTTTGAGAAGCTGGAACATCATAATTTACTTTAACGCCAAGAGCTTCTTTTTCTTTGTTAAACCATGCGTCAAATTTATCTTTTTCCAAAATTTTCTTTATATTTTCTTTTGCTTCGCCAAAAGACGC
The DNA here is from genome assembly GCA_031290625.1 of Endomicrobium sp. Classification (GTDB taxonomy): domain Bacteria; phylum Elusimicrobiota; class Endomicrobiia; order Endomicrobiales; family Endomicrobiaceae; genus Endomicrobiellum. Next base: position 6,285 of record JAITND010000015.1, read on the forward strand.
GGATGGAAGCTTCTGTTCGGATACTTTAAGTATTATGTGATAACCGTAGCGCGTTTCTATAATTTCCGACAATTCATTATTTTTAAGTTTTAAAGCCGCTGCTTCAAATTCAGTCGCAAGAGCGCCTTTCTTTACAGGTCCAAGCAAACCGCCGCTGCGAGCTGTAGCGTCTTTAGAGACTTCTTTAGCCACTTGTTCAAATTTTGCGCCATTTTTAAGCCTTTCGTAGGCGTTGCGAGCTGTCTGTTTGTCTGAGACAAGGATATGTCTTACAGTATATGCGATTGGATTTTCAAATGTTGATTTATTTTCATTGTAATAGTTTTGAATATCGCTATCTGAAGCTTTTATTTTTTCGCGGATTTCTTTTAAGTAGATATCCATAAAAAGTCCGTCTTTATAGTCTGCAAGCTGTTTTTGTTGTTCATTTTTAAAATCTTCTAAGGCTTTCTTGAATTTAGCCTGTTTTTCTATACCGGCTTTCTTTGCCGCTTCTATTAGCACAGACTGTTGCACTACAAGATCTAAGAAATGTTTTCTTCCATGAGGCGTAGCGGCAAATTTTTGGAACTCTGCGGACGCGACTGATAATTTATCGTTCAAGGCGCTTTCTGTAATTTTTTCTGCGCCTACTTTAATAACAAACGGTTCATCTCTTTTGCATGCGGAAAAAGATAATCCAAAAGCGGCGGCGGCAGTAATTGTTAATGCTAACTTTTTCACTAGAGTCTCCTTTATGGTAATGGCAAATTTACGAATATAAAACTAACGCAAAAATTCTACTACTTTGCTTTTTGTTAGTCAAATAACATATTTTTCTCTGATTGAAACAAGTACTGAAATACCTATAGAGTTACAATTATAAAGGCTAAGGATAATCCTGTGGAAATATGCGCAGATCGGGAAAGAATCATTTTTAACCCCGCAAATATAAGAATGATTGCAACGCCGACTTGTAAAAATTTAAATTTGGAAGCAAAGTTTGAAAGGAGAAAATATAGCGAACGTAAGCCTATTATTGCAAATATGTTGGAACAATAAACTATAAAAGTATCTTTGAAATTGAAAGAACTGCCGGGATAGAGTCTAAAGCAAATATTAAATCGCTAGTTTCCACTACAATTAAGGCAGCAAGTATAGGAGCCGTGTATAATTTTTTATTTTTTGTTATAAAGAAGCTGTTGTTTTCAGTATTATTTTTAAAAGGAATCAGTTTTTTGATTATGTTATATGCAATATTATATTTGGGGCTTATTTTTCTGCGGCTCCCGTACAACATTTTAATTGCCGCGTAGACCAACAAAACGCCAAAAACATATATTATCCAATGGAAATTGTTTATGAGTTTAATCCAGATAAGTATAAATAAAAATCTTAAAATTATGGCTCCGGCAATGCCGTAAATTAAAACTTTTGACTGGTTAGCTTTGGAAACACTGTAAGATAGGAAAATATCATAAGGAATACAAACATATTGTCTATAGAAAGGGAGTATTCCACAACATATCCCGCAAGATATTCCAATGCTTTCTCGCGTCCAAGCGTAAAATATATAGTTGTTCCAAAAAGCAACGCGAGACTTATCCAGATGCAAACCAGTATAGCTGCATTTTTTGTTTTTATATTTCCTTTATGTTTATTAAGTATTGCTAAATCAATAAAGAGAGCGGTTGTTACAACTATCCAAAACAAAATCCACATCAGAAGTCGGATATCCATCAAACCTCCAAAGATTGGCAATCCGTATAGGAAATTTGATTTTTACGCATTAAAACGGAACTTTATTATATCTCCGTCTTTAACTACGTATTCTTTTCCTTCGCTTCTAAGAAGACCTGCGTCTTTTACGGCTTTTTCGCTTTCAAGTTTAAACAAATCATCAAAACTCATAACTTCGGCTCTGATGAAACCTTTTTTAAAGTCTGAATGTATTACGCCTGCCGCCTGAGGGGACAAAGAACCTTTTTTGATTGTCCAAGCTCTTACTTCAATTTCTCCGGCTGTAAAAAATGTTTCAAGACCAAGCAACCCGTATCCAGCTTTTATTAGGCGGTTAAGACCTGTCTCTTCAAGCCCCAAGTCTTTTAAGAAAGTTTCCCCGTCGCTTTCGGACAACTCTGCAAGTTCGGCTTCAATTTTTGCGCAAATAGGAATGGCTTGGGTATTTTCATTTTTAGCTTTTTCTTTTACGATTCCAGCGTATTTGTTTTCCATTGCTGGCAAATCGTTTTCCGATAAGTTGCAGGCGTACAGAACCGGTTTTGCCGTTATCAAGAAAAATTCTTTTAATAATATTTTTTCGTCGTTGTCTAGTTCTAAGATTCTTGCCGGATTTCCCGCCTCAAGATGAGCTTTTACTTTTATCGCAAGATCTCTTTCGGCAAACATTTTCTTATCGTTTAGCCTTATAGCTTTTTGAAGTCTTTCAAGTCTTTTTGAGACCGATTCCATATCTGCCAAAATAAGTTCGGTATCTATAATTTCCATATCGCGCAAAGGGTCGACATTGCCCATTATATGCGTTATGTCTTTGCTTTCAAAACATCTTACAATATGGACTATTGCAGCAGTTTTTCTTATATGCGCCAAAAACTGATTGCCCAAACCTTCTCCTTGAGATGCTCCTTTTACGATCCCCGCTATGTCGACAAATTCCACTGCCGCTGGGACTTTTTTCTTTGTATGGTACGCCTTTTCAAGAAAGTCCAAGCGATTATCGGGCACTTCAACCGCTCCAACGTTTGGGTCAATTGTACAAAAAGGGTAATTGGCGACTTCTGCTCCTGCTTTTGTTATAGCGTTAAACAGCGTAGATTTTCCGACATTTGGGAGTCCTACAATACCAAGCTTCATTATAAACCTCTATTGTCGTTAAAGTTAGTTATTTCCTGATTGTTCCATTGCCTTTTACTACGTATTTTGTAGTAGTAAGCCCTTTTATTCCCATGGACCCGCGAGCATGCAATTTTTGCGTTGAAATGCCGATTTCGCAGCCAAGACCAAAAATGCTGCCGTCGTGAAGTCTTGTGGAAGCGTTCACAAAAACCGCAGCCGCGTCAACTTCGACTACAAACTTGTCGGCGGAAGTTTTATCGTTTGTTACAATTGCTTCAGAATGTTTGGATCCATACTTATTTATATGGGCGATTGCTTCTTCAAGCGAATTGACCACTTTTATTGATACTTCAAGATCTAAGTATTCTGTGGTCCAATCTTCTTCTTTTGCAGGCTTTATAGCGTTTACTATGTTCCTTGAAATCTCGCAACCTTTAATTTCAACGTTCTCTTCGCCGTATATTTCGCATAATCTAGGGAGAATTTTTTCTGCAATATCTTTGTGTACAAGCAATGTTTCCATTGCATTGCACACGGAAGGTCTTTGGCATTTGGCGTTTACCGCTATGTTTATTGCTTGTTCAATGTCGGCGTCTTTATCTATATATGCGTGACACAATCCTTTTCCGTGGGACAACACAGGCACAGTAGCGTTTTTTTTGACAAAGTTAACAAATTCTTCGCTTCCTCGCGGTATAAGTAAATCTATGTAATTATCCAAATGCAAAAGTTCTTGCACGGCGCTTCTGTCGGCAGTGTCAATAAACTGTATGGCGTCTTCCGGCATGCCTGCTTTTATGCCTGCTTCATAAATTATTTTTGCAAGAATTCGGTTTGTGTTTAAAGCCTCAGAACCGCCTTTTAAAATAACGGCGTTTCCAGCTTTTAGGCACAACGTAGCCGCGTCGACGGTAACATTTGGGCGCGCTTCGTAAATCATTGCTATAACGCCTAAAGGCACTCTTATCTTTTTAACGTCAATGTCAAGCGAAGGAGTTGTCTCTTCAGCCACAATTCCGACGGGGTCTTGTAAAAGTATTACGTTTTTTATGCCTGCTATTATATCTGCCGCGCGCTTTTCATTTAGGGTTAGTCTGTCTATAAGAGTAGGCGTTATCTGAGCGTCTTTTGCGGCTTGAACGTCTATTTCATTGTGAAAGAGTATTTCTTTTATATTGTGTCGCAAAGCTTCCGCCATTGCCGCAAGAGTATTGTTTTTTTGTTGAGCGTTCATAGCGGCAATTTTGCCTGCCGCTTCTTTTGCAGCGTTTGCCTTGAACTGCACTGCTTGTTTTATTACGTTATTATCCATAGCGTCTCCGATAGTTCGAATATTATTAAACGCCAACGCGGGAGTATTCTAACATATACAAAAAAGGAATTCTATCCAATGTTTATTAAGCGCTCCTTATCCATTGCAGCGATTATGATAAACAAAGAATATTATCCTATTTATAAAGGATGGGTATGCTATAATTTTGAAACGCCGGGATTGATGTTTCATGATTGATATTTAAAATTTTGCGGCGATAACGCGATTTGACTATTAGGTAAAAGTTTTGCATAATAAATTCGGATTACGATAATTTGTAACAAATAAAAGGAGACGTTAAAAATGAAAGAAGGAATCCACCCAAAATACGAAGAATGCGTAGTTTCTTGCGCTTGCGGTTATACTTTTAAGACTCGTTCAACCAAGCCTTCCATTAAATTGGAAATATGCTCAAACTGCCATCCTTTTTTTACTGGCAAGCAGAAGCTTATAGACGCCGCTGGAAGAGTTGAAAAGTTCCAGAAACGTTTTGCCAAAACTGAGGGAAAGACGGTAGTAAGAAAAAAAGTGGAAAAAAAGGCTGCAAAGCCTAGAAAAGTTACGGGAAAGATACTTACCGCGTCTCCTAAAAAGGCAAAGACGGTTCCAAAGAAAGATAAAAAAGCTAAGGGCAAATAGTTTAAAATATTGTTATGGCAGAATCTTGTTTTGAAAGAATGATGTCCCGCCGTATTTTTGTGGACGATAATTTATGTTTTTAGAAAAATTAAAATCGTTAAACAACCAAATTGAAGAAGTTGAAAAACAACTTGGAGATCCTTCTATTGTAGCTAATCAAGAGAAATACAGAAATCTTACAAAACAACATTCTTATTTGCGCCCTATAGCCGAAAAATATGCTCAATATTCCAAACTTTTAAGCGATATAAAAGACGCTGAAGAACTAAAGAAGTCCGACGATGCAGGAATAAGAGAGATGTCGTTTGCAGAGTATAACGATTTGGTTGCCAAAAAGGACAAATTTGAATCCGAAATAAAAATTTTGCTTATACCGCCGGATCCTAATGAAAATAAAAATATTATTGTTGAAATCCGCGCGGGAACTGGCGGCGACGAAGCCGCTTTATTTGTAGGCGATTTGTATAGAATGTACGCAAGATTTGCCGATAGAAACGGTTGGAGACACGAGGTTATAGATTCAAATTCTACAGGTCTTGGCGGTTATAAAGAAATTGTGTTTGAAATAAACGGCGATAAAGTATGGCGTTATTTCAAATTTGAAAAAGGGGCGCACAGAGTTCAAAGAGTTCCGGCTACGGAAGCGTCGGGAAGAGTTCATACTTCGGCTGTTACTGTGGCTGTTCTTCCTGAAGCTGAAGAAGTAGACTGCGAAATAAAGATGGAAGATTTGAGAATAGATACGTACAGAGCTTCAGGCGCGGGCGGTCAGCACGTAAATAAAACGGACTCGGCTATAAGAATCACGCATTTGCCTACGGGGCTTGTAGTTGCATGCCAAGACGAAAGAAGCCAAATAAAAAATAGAGCCAAAGCTTTTAAAGTTTTAAGAGCAAAACTCTACGAACAAAGAGTTTCGGAGCATGAAAAACAGCTTTCAAACGAGCGCAAACAGCAGGTAGGCTCGGGCGACAGATCTGAAAAAATCAGAACGTATAATTTCCCTCAGAATAGAATAACAGACCATAGAATTGGCTACAGCGTTTATAACATTACAGAAGTTATGGACGGAGATTTGTCGGAACTTGTAAACAAATTGGTAGAAGCTGATGCGGAAGCTAAACTTAATGAAAACAATATCTAAATGTTAGACGGCGAAAACGTTTATACATTGTTAAAAACAGCCGAAAAGCTTTTAAAATCCAAAGGATTATCCGACCCAAAATCTGACGCTGAAGTCTTATTGAGTTTTGTATTGCGGACAAAGCGTTCCAAACTGCCTTTATTAAGAAATCAAAAACCAAGCAATAAACAAATATTACAATACAAAGATTATGTTCTAAAACGTTCAAATCGCGAACCTACGGCATATATAATAGGCTTTGCCGGTTTTATGGGCTTTGAATTTAAAGTAGATAAAAACGTCCTTATACCAAGATCAGAAACTGAACTTTTGGTTGAGATTGCGTTAAAGATAGCCAAAGAAGAGAATAAGAAATCTGTATTGGATTTGTGTACAGGTTCAGGTTGTATAGCTGTAAGTTTGGCTAAACTTGGAGTTTTTGAAGATATTGTAGCTTCAGACATAAGCGTTAATGCTTTGGCGATTGCAAAAGAAAATGCGCAAATTAACAACGCTTCCAATACCAAATTTATTGAAAGCGATGTTTTTGAAAAAATATCAGACTGCAAAGTTGATATGATAGTTTCCAATCCTCCCTATGTTACAGAATCGGAATATGCCGATTTGGAGACTGAGCTTAAGTTTGAACCGAAAAACGCTCTTACAGCGCAAGACGACGGTTTGTTTTTTTATAAAGAGATAGCGGCAAATGCATCCAAATATTTAAATAACGGCGGGTATATTCTTCTTGAATTAAATTCAAATAAAGCGGAAGATATACGGCAAATATTTTTGGATAACAAATACGCGGATATTGAAGTAATAAATGATTACTCTGGACTTCCTAGAATATTGAAAGCTGTAAAATCTTGATATTTATAATTTATCTTAACCTTTCTTCTGCGCGAAGTCGCGGAAAATGCGCTTTCTTTAGGATTGCCGATTCAAGCTTTATTTTGTATAGATATTTTTATAAATATAAATAAAATCGTTGGGATTAAAATGGATAAAATAATAATACGCGGCGGAAAAAAATTGAAAGGCGAAGTTATTATTTCGGGATCAAAGAATTCTGCCTTGCCTATTTTGTTTGCAACTTTGCTTACTGATGAGACTTCTGTAATAAAAAATGTTCCTTCTCTTGCAGATATAAACACAACTGTTGAGTTTTTGAATTTTATAGGTAAAAAAACCGTTAAAAAAGGAAATACTGTAAGAACTTATCCTTCAGAAAAATATAAGCATATAGCTCCTTACGATTTGGTCAGAAAAATGCGCGCAAGCATTTTAATAATGGGACCATTGCTTGCAAGGCTTAACCGTGTTGACGTTTCTTTGCCCGGAGGCTGCACTATAGGGGCAAGACCGATAGACATACACTTGGACGCGTTTAAGAAGCTCGGAGCTGGTATTTTCGTTGAAGGCGGGTATGTTAAAACTTTAGCTGAAAACGGACTTAAAGGCGCTGTTATAGATTTAAAATTTCCTAGCGTCGGAGCAACTGAAAATATTTTGCTTAGCGCGGTTTTAGCCAAAGGCAAGACTACCATAATTAATGCGGCTAAAGAACCTGAAATAGAAGATTTGGCTAATGTTTTAAATAAGATGGGCGCTAAAATAAGCGGCGCGAGTACTGGAAAAATAGTCGTCGACGGGGTTGACAGTTTACGCGGATTTACGCATGAAGTAATTCCCGATAGGATAGAAGCTGCGACATATATGATAGCTGCGGCTATTACAAAAGGAGACGTTGTTCTTAAAAGTGTTATTCCAAAACATATTGAAGCGGTAAGTAATAAATTGAAAAAAAGCGGACTCTTTGTTAAGGAAAATAAAACGAGCATTAGGGTTAAATGGGTTAAAAGTTTAAAGCCTCGTAATATGAAAACGGAAGTCTATCCAGGGTTTCCTACCGATATCCAAGCGCAGTGGATGGCGCTGATGTGTCTTTTAAAAGGACATTCAAAAATAGAAGAAACCATATTTGAAAACAGATTTATGCATGTTGCAGAATTGCAAAGGTTTGGAGCAAATATAACGGTAGACTGTAAGGTTGCCAATATAACCGGAGTTGAGAAATTCTCGGGAGCGCCTGTGATGGTTTCAGATTTAAGAGCGGGCGCAGCTCTTGTATTGGCTGGTCTTGCGGCAGAAGTCAAGACGATAGTCTCAAGAATTTATCATCTTGACAGAGGCTATGAAATGCTGGAAAAGAAACTTAAAAAACTTGGCGCGGATATAAAAAGAGTTCATAATTCATGATTGAAGGTAATTAGTATGGTTAAAAATTTTTTTAACGGTATTTTTGATAGTAATCAAATTGAATTGTTATGGGAATTACTTGCAAATTGATAACAAAATAAAATTTTGGGAAATTTGTAGAAAATGCGCAAATGTTTTTAACGTCCGTGCGTTAGAAAATGATATTTTAGACGCAAAAAAATATAATATACGATTTGTCAGATTAGCTGTAGATAAGTCTCCAACAAAAGAAAGAGATTTTCTTATTGGCAATCTTTAGAAAAAGTAAAATCATATAATCTAGAGAGAAAATCTACATATCCTCAGTTTAAGATATTAGAAAAAGCCTTAACTTCATAGACCAAGAGAATGGAAGATTTACAATTATTTCACATTTTGCTGCTCAAAAAAAAAGGAGATAGCATACGCTTAGTTGTGGGTAATAGGTATGATATTTTCCTACGGAATTTAGCTAAAATTTAACTAAGAAGCGTATTATGAAGAAAATAGCGAGTATGTTGTTAGCGTTAGCGTTGTTGGTTCCGCCCGTGAAATCAGTATACGTCGGTGTGTGTAGGAAGAACAAGATTAAAAATTTGTCAATAGGTATTTTAAAAGCCAAAACGAACAATGTTACCATTTGACGGGCGAATGTCTATAATCGTTACAGCTAGAGATAAAAAAGACTGCCGCGCCTAAAGAAGATGATATAAAAGCTTTCAAAGCTTTCTCAAAGATGGAAAAAATTGCGTTTGGGAACCTAATTTGTTTGACTGACAAGAGCAAACCTTTAAATGAAAATGCAACTGCAATTTCTATTTGGGATATTTAATATTATAGTAGTATTATTATTTATATTATATATAATAAAAACTGCCCGCTCTTGAAAATAATTACGGGGTTTTGATAAAATAATATAAATTTTAAGGTAGTTCCTAAATAAACACACAATCGGATTTGCCAAACGGTCTCAAAGGGAAACTTTGAGGTTTTGGATATTGAAGATTGTGGAAGCCGTGAGATGGAAAATCCGTCTTGAAACGGAAACCGCGGATGCGGTAAAAACCAAAGGAGAAGAAGTATGGCAAACATCACAATGAAGGCTTTGCTGGAAGCTGGCGTTCATTTCGGACACCAAACTAGAAGATGGAATCCAAAAATGGGAAAGTTTATTTTTGGAACTAGGAACAAAATTCACATCATAGATCTTCAGAAAACCCTTAAAGAATTGAAGAAAAACTACAAAGTCGTAAGAGATCTTGTCGCCGAAGGCAAAGAAATCATTTTTGTAGGAACAAAGAAGCAAGCTCAGGTTCCAGTAAAAGAGGAAGCTAAGCGTTGCGGCGCTTTTTTTGTAGCTGAAAGATGGCTCGGCGGAACTCTTACAAATTTTGAAACTTTGAAGAAGTCTATAGCTAGATACAGAGAAATAGAAAAAATGAAAGAAGACGGCGTTTTCCAGATTCTTTCAAAAAAAGAACAGTCTCAGATTGAAAGAGAGAGAATTAAACTTGAGAAGTCTCTGGAAGGTTTGAAGAATATGACAAAACTTCCCGGACTTATATTTGTAGTTGATTCTCACGAAGAATCTACGGCTGTTTCAGAAGCAAGAAAACTTAATATTCCTATCGTCGCTATTTGCGATACTAACTGCAATCCTGATTTAATTGACTACCCTATACCTGGCAACGACGATGCTATAAGAGCGGTAAAACTTTTCTGTTCAGTCATAGCCGACGCTGTTTTAGAAGGCAAAGGCGTAACTGAAAAGGAAGAAGGCGAGGGCGTGGAAGAGACTGCAAAAGGAGAAGTAAAAGTAGAAGAAAATAAGGAAGAAACCTCTCGGGAAGGAGAGGCGGAATAATGTCAACTGAACTTATAACAAAACTTAGAGAAAGGACGGGCGCAGGCATAATGGACTGCCGCAACGCTCTCAAAGAGTCGGATAATGACGTACAAAAGGCTTGCCAGCGGCTTAGAGAAAAAGGAATAGCTTCCGCTGTTAAAAAAGCAGGAAGAGCTGCAAAGCAAGGCTTAGTACATTCTTACATACATGGCGACGGAACTCTTGGCGTTTTGGTTGAAGTAAACTGCGAAACGGACTTCGTAGCAAAAACTGAAGATTTTCAGGTTTTGGTCAAAGAAATAGCTATGCAAATTGCCGCTGTTTCCCCAACGTATGTTTTTCGCGAGCAAGTGCCTGAAAGTATTTTGAATGCTGAAAAAGAAATTTATAAAGCTCAGCTTAAGGAAGAAGGAAATCCGGAAAAAGTTTGGGATAAAATTATTGAAGGTAAAATTGAAAAATTCTACAGTCGGATATGCTTGTACGACCAGATTTATATGAGAGATACAAGCGGTAAAGAAACCATAAAAGATTTGGTGACTAACTCCATAGCTAAAATAGGCGAGAATATAGTAATAAAGAGATTTGCAAGATTTAAACTCGGAGAAGAATAATAATGAACTCAAAGAGAGTTCTGTTGAAACTTTCAGGAGAATCTCTTTCGGATAATTCCTCGTCAATAAGCGAGAAAAGTCTCTTAAAGATTACAAGAGAGATTAAATCTGTTATTGACAACGGAAATGTTCGGCTGGCGGTTGTTATCGGAGCGGGCAATATCTGGAGGGGCGACGGAAAGTTTATAGAAAGAGTGACGGCTGATAAGATGGGAATGCTTGCTACTGTAATGAACTCTCTTGCTTTAAACGATTCTTTGATAAAAGCCGGCGTGAAATCAACTGTTTTTTCAGCAAGCGGCGTGAGCGGTTTTGTTGAAAAATTTAACGGGGAAAAAGCTGTAAGGCGTCTTGAAAAAGGATATGTTGTTATTTTTGCCGGCGGCGCAGGAAATCCTTTCTTTACCACTGACACTGCGTCGGCGTTAAGAGCCGCTGAAATAAAGGCTGATATTTTGTTGAAAGCTACGCAGGTAGACGGCGTTTACAGCGCTGACCCTAAAAAAGATAAGAATGCTGTTAAATACAGCGTTCTAACTTTCCAAGAAGCTTTGGATAAACGTTTGGCAGTTATGGACGCTGAAGCCTTTTCTTTGTGTATGCAGGCCGGTATATCAATTACAGTATTTGACTTTTATAAAGACGGCAATTTGCAAAAAGTTATAAACGGCGAAAAAATAGGCACGAGAGTGGAGGGATAAATGCAAATTCAAAGTTTTTTTTCTAAGTCGGAAGAGGCTATGAAAAAAACTATAGATAGATTGAAAAGCGAGTTGGCTTCTACCAGAACCGGTAGAGCTTCAAGCGCAGTGATAGAAGGGATAAAAGTTGAGAGTTATGGTTCTTTGATGCCGATAAATCAGCTCGCAGGCGTAAGTATTCCTGACGCCAAAACAATAGAAATAAGACCTTGGGACGCTTCCCAGCTTGGCGCTATAGAGAAAGCTATACTTAAAGCGGATATAGGAATGACGCCTGTAAATGATGGCAAGGTTATACGCATATCAGTTCCTCCTCTCACGGAAGAAAGAAGAAAAGAGATAGCAAAATCCATAAGCAGAATGGCTGAAGATTTTAAAGTAGCGGTAAGAAATGAAAGAAGAGTATTGGTTGAGGGTATAAAGAAGCTTGAGAAAGATAAAGTTATAACCGAAGACGACAGAAAAAAGTTTGAGGCTGACGCCCAAAAAACGACTGATGACTATATTAAGAAAATTGACGAAAGCATTGCTTTGAAAGAAAAAGAAGTGATGCAAATATAACTCAAAAAAAGAGAAAACGGAGAATAAATGGCTTATCAAATTGATAAAAATATATGTGTAGGTTGCGGAGCATGCGCAAACCATTGTTGCGTTTCAGCTATTGAGCATAAGGATGACAGGTATGAAATAAATGCCGACGTATGCGTAAGCTGCGGAGCATGCGAGTCTGCTTGTCCTGTAAGCGCAATTTCTCAAAAGTAAGGAAAGCTTTTTGATACCCGAACATATAGCGATTATAATGGATGGGAATGGCAGATGGGCTAAGAAAAGGTCATTACTCAGAGTTTTTGGTCATAAGCAAGGGGTTAAAACCGTAAAAAAGATTGTTAAGTCTGCCAGTAGGCTTGGAGTCAAGGTTTTGACTCTTTATGCTTTTTCCGCTGAAAATTGGAAAAGACCTAAAACCGAAATTGAAGCGCTGTTTTCTTTGCTTTCGCAATTTATGAAGAAAGACTTCAAAGAGCTAAGCGATGTTGGCGTCAGACTTAGAATACTCGGCGATTTGTCAAAATTCCCGCAAGATTTGAAATCCGAAATTGCTTCTGCTTGCCAAGCCACGGAAAAGAATGCGAATTTAGAGTTGAATATAGCTTTAAATTACGGAGCAAGACAAGAAATCGTCAAAGCTTTTGAAGAGATGTTGGCGCAAGGTATAAAAAAGCCGACGGAAGAAATTGTGTCGTCTTTTTTGTATACGGCGGGGCAACCGGATCCAGATTTGCTTATTCGCACGTCGGGAGAGTTTAGAATATCAAACTTTCTTTTGTGGCAGATAGCGTACTCCGAGATTTACATAACTGATAAACTTTGGCCTGATTTTACTCCTCAAGATTTGGAAGCTGCAATTTTTGAATTTCAAAAGAGGGAAAGGCGTTTTGGAGGTATTTAAGTGCTTCTTACCAGAATACTTGCCGCTGTTATTGGAATACCTTTAGTTTTTTTGTGCGTATACTTTGGCGGAATTTTGTTCTACGCAATGATGTTTGTTGTTTCCGTACTTTCAGTGTATGAATATCTTCTTATAGTAAAAAAATATAACCCCAGCGCAGTTGTATCTTTAATTATGGCTGCGATATTTTTTCTTTTCCTGTGTTTTTGCGAAGTATGTTGCGGTTGCGGTTGTATGGATAAAGCTTCAATCGCGGCCCTTTTAATGCTTCTTATTTTATTTGCGACGGAAGTTTTTAAGGGAAACGCAGAACTTAGCGTTGAGAGAATTGCAACGTCATTTCTTGGAGCTTTTTTCATTCCGTTGGCTTTCGCTCATATGGTCTATATACGCGATTTAAATGGCGGAATGCGGCTGATATTTTTTATTTTTATTGAAGTTTGGGTTTTGGATACCGCGGCTTATTCTTTTGGATATATTTTTGGCAAATATAAACTTGCCAAAGGAGTCAGTCCTAAAAAGACTGTTGAAGGCGCTGCGGCTGGGATTGTTTTCGGCGTTCTTACAGCCGTTGTTTGTAGATATTTGTTTATGAGCGCTATTTTAACTGTATATGAAGCTTCGGTATTAGGTTTGGGTATATCTGTTGTCGGACAGTTTTCAGATCTTGCGGAATCTCTTATTAAGAGAGACGGCAATGTTAAAGATTCCGGCAAACTTATTCCCGGACATGGCGGCGTTTTTGACAGATTTGATTCTTATCTTTTTGCGGCTCCCGCCGTATACTACGTTTTAATTTTTATAAAATGAAAAAAATAGCGATTTTAGGCTCGTCGGGTTCTATAGGCAAGCAGGCAATTGACGTAGCGTCAAAAATGAAAGAAGATATTCATGTTGAGGCGCTTGCCGCAGGCTCTAATGTAAAAGTTTTGAAAGCCCAGATTAAAAAGTTTAAGCCTTCCGCGGCGTCTGTGGCAAATGATTCAGACGCTAAAGAACTGAAAAAATGGTGCGTTTCAAACAAAATAAAAGCTAATGTTTACAGCGGGCAGAGCGGTCTTGAAAAACTTGCGACTATGCCTAAAGTGGACATGGTTTTAGTCGCTGTTGTCGGTTCCGTTGGTTTGAAATCAATAATAGCGGCGATAAAAGCAAAAAAAGACGTTGCTCTTGCCAATAAAGAGCCTCTTGTTATGGCGGGACATTATATAATGAAACTTGCCGAGAAAAATGGCGTTTTCGTGCTTCCTGTAGATAGCGAACATTCGGCGATTTTTCAATGCTGCGTTGGGGAGAAAAAAGACCGAATAAGAAAAATAATACTTACGGCTTCCGGCGGTCCTTTTTATAAATACGACGGCGATTTTTCTAAGATAACAGTAGAGCAGGCTTTAGCCCACCCAACTTGGAAAATGGGCAAGAAGATAACGGTAGACAGCGCTACGCTTATGAATAAAGGGCTTGAAGCAATAGAGGCTTCCATACTTTTTGGCGTTCCAATAGATAAAGTTGAGATCCTTATACACCCGCAGTCTATAGCGCATTCTATGGTAGAATATGTCGACGGATCTGTTATAGCGCAGCTATCAAACCCTGATATGAGACTGCCAATACAGTACGCGTTGACGCACCCCGACAGATCGAAATCTAATATAAAGTTTTTAAATCTTGCGGAAATAGGCAAACTTGAGTTTTATAAGCCGGATTTTAACAAGTTTCCGTGTTTAAAGTTGGCGTATTTGGCGGCTAAAAAAGGGCGCGCGTTTCCTGCCGTTATGAATGCGTCTAACGAGATTGCGGTAAAGAGTTTTTTGGACAAAAAAATAAATTTTACAGATATTGCAAAAATAGTTGAGAAAACAATGAAAGCTCATAAAATCTCAAAAAATATGTTATCGGAAGATTTTTTTGAATCAGACTCTTGGGCAAGAACTTATGCCCGCAATTTAATAGAAAAGGAATTTAAATTATGACGGTAATTATTCAAATGCTCGGTATTGCTGTAGGTTTTGGTTTTTTAGTTTTTATACACGAACTCGGGCATTTTCTTGCAGCAAGAGCATGTAAGGTCAGAGTATTAACTTTTGCTTTTGGTTTTGGTCCGGACTTAGTTAAGCGCGTTTACAAAGATACCAAGTACTCTATAAAAGCTATTCCTTTCGGCGGTTTTGTTTCTATGGCGGGAGATAATCCTGAAGAAGCTACTGGCGCTGACGGCGAATATTTGTCGCTTCCATGGTATAAAAAAATCTTAATATCTTTTATGGGACCATTTTCAAATTATATTTTAGCTGTTTTCTTATTTGTTTTTGTCTTTAACGTCTGGGGAGTTAATACTGTTTCAAAAACTTCTTCGGTAGGCGGCGTTATAGAAAATAAGCCTGCGGCTCAAGCCGGACTTCTAAGCGGAGACAGAATAAAATCCATAGACGGAGTAGAAGTAAACACATGGAACGAAATGTCTGCAAGCTTAAAAGAAAAAGCCGACAAGCAAGCTGTTTTTGTAGTGGAGAGGGGGACGCGCGCTTTTGATGTAACTATGACTGTGGCAAAAAATCCCGTAACTGGAGCGGGCGTTATTGGCGTGACGCCTTTGATAGAGAAATCTGAGGCAGGTTTTTTAAAGTCGGTTTATTTGGGCGCGGAGGCGTCTATAGTTCAAACTTTCATAACAGTTTCATATCTTATTGACAAGCTGTTTTCGTTTGAAAAACCTGACATTTCAGGACCTATAGGCATAATGCAGTTGATGGGCGATGCTACTAAATCTGGAATGGATGGTTATTTGAAATTTCTTGCCGTCATATCGGTGGCTTTAGGCATGTTTAATTTATTTCCTATCCCGATGGTTGACGGCGGCATGATAGTTTTGTTTGTTATAGAAGGCGTAATCAGAAAACGGATAAGCGCGAAAGTTGTGCAAGTTTATAATACTATTGGTTTGATTTTTATTCTTGGAATTTTTATATTTGCGACATATAGCGATTTATTAAGATTGGGCGTGGGCAAACTGTTTGGCAAGTAGTAAAGCTTGACTTTTGAGTTTATACTTGCAACTCGCGCCTAACAAAATACGCTTCGTTACGGCAGTCCTCGTCTAAACTCAAAATCCTGCGCTCTTGTTGGTTTCCATTTTAGTTTATGTTTTGTTGAAGTAGGCGGCGCCCAAATTTAAAATGCTTCCAAGACGCTTCTTAAAGCCGGTTTTCTTGCGGCGTGTGAACTGTTTTCGTTGTCAATCAGTGCGAATTAGCGGGATACAAAGTGAATTTTCAAAAGGACAAGATGTCTAATATTTATAAAGACAGAAATCAAGAAGTTGACAAGCTAAAAGCGGAGATAGACAAATACCGCCCTTTTAGCAAAGAGTTGATAAAAGAATTGCAGGAGTATTACCGTATAGGTTTTGCTTATACGAGCAATGCGCTTGAGGGCAATTCTTTAACCGAGTCTGAGACAAAAGTCATCATTGAAGACGGTCTTACTGTAGGCGGTAAGTCAATAAGGGAGCATAACGAAGCTTTAGGACATAGCGATGCTTATACTTTGCTTGAGAAACTTGCAGGAAACGATACAATTACCGAATCTGATATTCTTGAATTGCACAGGTTATTTTATTTTAGAATAGATGAAAGCAAGGCTGGCAAATATAGAACTGAACAAGTTTTTATTTCAGGCACAGATTATTTGCCTCCCAAATTTAGCGATGTCCCAAAGTTTATGGAAGAATTTGTAAGTTCAATGCATGGTTTAAAAAAATTGTTGCGCCCTATACATTATGCTGCAAAGCTGCATGAAAGAATTGCTACAATCCACCCATTTAGCGACGGTAACGGCAGAACCGCAAGATTGGTTATGAATCTTGCTTTAATTCAAGCCGGGTGGGTATCCTCTTGCTATTATACCGCCTATACTCAGAAGCGATTATATATCGTCTATAAGATTAGCCAATAAAGATGACATGAATCCTTTTTATAACTTTATATCCAATGTAGAATACGGAAGCGCAAGAGATTACGTCAGACTATTGAAGCATTATAACGGTAAGTAAAATGGAATTTTATAAAAGAAATCAAACAAGAAAAGTTAGTGTCGGCGGCGTTGCGATAGGCGGCGGTACGTCTATTGTTATACAGTCTATGACTAACACAAATACAAAAGATTGGAAAGCGACCGTAAAACAAATAAAGCAGCTTGAAGAAGTCGGTTGCGAAATTGTAAGAGTTTCTCTGCCGGACATGGAGTCTGCTTATAACGTAAGCAAAATAAAAAAGAATATAAAAATTCCGTTAGCGGCAGACGTTCATTTTGATTACAGAATAGCTTTAGAAGCAATAAAGCAAGGCGTAAATAAATTAAGAATCAATCCTGGAAATATCGGCTCAAAAGACAAAGTTGAAATTTTAGTAAAAGAAGCTAAAAAAGCTCATATTCCGATAAGAATTGGAGTCAACGCGGGGTCGCTAAAAGAAGTTCATAAATTCCCTGACAACGCTTCGCGCGCTAAAGTCCTTGCCAACGCGGCAATGGATCATGTAAAGATTTTAGAAAAGCATGATTTTTTTGATATAGTTGTTTCGCTAAAAGCTTCAAATATTGATACGACGGTTCAAGCGTATAAAATTTTTGCTTCAAAGAGAAATTATCCGTTGCATTTAGGTATAACGGAATCTGGCTCAATTTTTAACGGTGCTATAAAGTCTTCGGCAGGTCTTGGTATTATGCTTTACGATAGGATAGGCGACACGGTGAGAGTATCTTTAACCGCCGATCCTGTTGAAGAGGTAAAAGTTGCGTATTCTCTTTTGCAATCTTTAGAACTTAGGAGTTCTGGAATAGAAATAATTTCGTGTCCCACTTGTTCAAGGACTCAAGTTGATTTGATAAAAATAGTTTCAGATATGGAAAAGAGAGCGGCAACAATAAAAGATTTAAGAAAACTTTCTAAACCTATAAAGGTCGCGATGATGGGTTGCGTCGTCAATGGTCCCGGAGAAGCAAAAGACGCGGATTTCGGAATAGCCGGCGGCAAAGACGCCGGAATATTGTTCAAAAATGGCGAGATTATCGGAAAAGTAAAACCGGGTAGCTGGGTTCCAAAGCTTGTTTCTATGATAAAAGATCGCCTGAGCAACAGTTTGGAGGACTAAAAAATGGCAGAGATTTATTTGACGAGAGACGGCAGAGAAAAACTTATTAAACAATTGGAAGAGTTGCAAAAAAGAAAGCCTTTAATTCAAGACGAAATAGCAAGAGCTAGAGAACACGGTGATTTAAGGGAAAACGCGGAGTATCATGCCGCTAAAGAAGCGCTTACAAATCTCATGCGCAGGATGATGGAATTGGATTCAAAAATAGCGAGAGCAAAAATTATTGAAGATCAGCATATAGAAGCCGATAAAGTGTTTATAGGCGTTAATCTTACAATTCAAGACGAAAATGGCGATGATTATGAATATACCGTTGTAGATTTGGAAGAAGCGGATCCTACGGCGAGTAAAATATCGGTGCAGTCTCCTCTTGTGCAGGGGCTTCTTGGACATAAGGCGGGAGAAACTGTAGAAGTGGAATTGCCCGCAGGCAAGACGAAATTTAAAATATTGAAGATTTCAAGATAGGTTTTCCGTCATTGTGGGCTTAACATCCGTCATAGCGGACTTGACATCCGTCATTGTGGACTTGGACTTGACATCTGTCATTGCGGGCTAGACCCGCAATCTCAGATGGTATAGAGATTCCGGCTTTCGCTGTAATGACGATGACAAGTTTCAGCAGTTCGTCATTGAGGGTGCGTTTGTCTTGCAGTCGCTTCTGTCATTGTTGGAGTGTCCGTCATTGCGGACTTGATCTGCAATCTTGTTTCAGTTGTTCGTCATTGCGGGCTTGACGTCCGTCATTGCGGGCTAGATTCGCAATCTTAATATTTAACATTAGGATAAACAGTGAACAAAGAAGCGTATGTTTATTTTATGACAAACAAAAACAATAAAGTGTTGTATATTGGCATAACGAGCAACCTTATGCGGCGGGTAGCTGAACATAAAGCAAAAACCAATATTGGTTTTACAGAAAAATATAACTGTAACAAGTTAGTTTACTATGAGATTAGCAATAGTATAATTATTGCAATTGAGCGTGAGAAGCAGTTAAAGAATTGGAAACGATGTTGGAAGAATGAACTTGTAAATAATTTTAATCCAAAATGGCAAGATTTAGGCGGAAGTATCGGTGTTACAGATAAAGTTATAGAATGTATTGTTGAGCAAGGCTATAAGAAAGATTAGAGTATAAGTGTGAAGTATCTGCGCCCCAATATCCGTCATTGCGAACTTGATCTGCAATCTTGTTTCAGTAGTTCGTCATAGCGGACTAGACCTCCGTCATAGCGGTCCAGACCCGCAATCTCAGATGGTATAGAGATTCCGGCTTTTGCCGGAATGACGAAGACAAGTTTCAGTAGTTCGTCATTGAGGGTACGTTTGTCTTGCAAGCGCGTCTATCATTGAGAGTGTATTCGTCATTGCAGTCGCTTCTGTCATTGAGGGAGCTTTCGTCATTGCGGACATGATCCGCAATCCTGTTTCAGCATTTTAGATTAGGATATATGCGGTTATGTTAAACTACATTTTAAATAGAATGAAGAATACTTGATTTTTGTCGTAATGTAGGAATTGAGACCAAACTTATTAACAAAAAGTTGTTGATATGGTATAAGATGTGTCAAAAATTCAAAGAAAAATTTATTCGGTAATATTTTTATTATGGGAGACGTATGTTAAAGATGGAAGATAAAGATTTTGATACGCTGCGAAAATTAGGATGTTTTAAAAATCGTCCATTCTATTTATCATTTGAAGCTTTAGGATTAAAAGGACTAAGTGATGAAAAGCTCAAACAAGAGTCAGAGTCGTGCAAGAATACATTATCTTTCATCAAAGATATGTTAGTGATGCCAGAAGACATAACTCCTGAGCAAGCCGAAATGCTTTTTAAAAACTTGAATAAAATAGAATCGTTTTATATAAAAGCAAAAATTGCAGACGTTTTGTGGGAAAGCAATAAGTTAGGTGGAAAGAATAAAGAAAAAGCTGCAGAAATAGCTATAAAATCTTACGCTGATTTCATTGACTATGTATTACAGTACTGTGTCAATTGTGAAAATTATAAGACTATTTATCTTTATTCATCATCCGAAACAGATGAAGTACTTAGAAGACATAATGAATTTCCTGACAAGCACCCAACTTTATCATTTGTAAAAGATTATCAAATAATTGAAAACTATGATGATCGTCTGTGCGCAAAGTTTGTCAAAAATGCAGCTCTAGCATTAAAGCGAAGCGCAAATATAATCTTATCTTTAAGAGGAAAAGAAGAAGTTTTTAAATATTTGATGGAATTCTTTAATAAACCAGAATTTTTTGAAAATGATAGAGAGTATAGTTTATTATCAACATTAGGTAACAGTCTGTGTTGTTTACGTAAAATGAAGAAGAGTCAAAAACTATTTGAATTAGCGTTGGACAAATACAAGAACAAATATAAAAAACTTGCGACGAATATCAGTACTTCATATAAACTGGTTCATATGTACGAAGCTAAAATATATGATATAGGAATTGAACTTGCTGAAAGGGCAAAGATTGAAAATGAAGTTAAGTTTTTTAGAGATGAGAAAAATAGAGTTTTGATATTGATAATTCAAGATGAAAGCATACCTATGTCAATGAAAATCTTGCTTAATGGAGATTTATTAAATAGTTTAAGTAAAACAAAAGACATGCCAAATGGAAAAGAGATTGTAGAAAAATATAAGAGAAATCTACTAATAACCAGAAGGGCAGCTTCAAGTTCAGAACCAAGCGTTATAAGTAAAGTTGAATTAAACTTTGAGAAATTTTTTGAAGTGTTGGGAAGGGAACTACAAGGGCAAAATTTTGAAATTTTTTTATCAAAATTTGTAAATCTGTGTATAGACTGTTTGCTTGACAGTTATAGCTTTATTATAGCAGAGAAATATAAAGAAGCTCCTTTATTTTCGCGAATTCAGCATAAACATCTTGATGATGTCGGTAAATGTAGCTTTATTGCTAAGGGTTACAAAGAAAATGAAAATAATGAAATCGATAGCCCTATATGTTTCAATATTGATATGTGTACAAAACAGTTATACATAGTGATTGAATATGGTTTAAAAGAAATTAAGAAATATGACTGCTTGAGCAATATAAATACTCACATGTTACAAATGTTACAAAAAAGTTCCGTTATTCCAAAAAAATCAGTAGAGATATTTGCTAAAGGATTAGAGCATCTTTTGCGTAATGATATAATTGAAGCGGCTCACATTCTAATTCCCAATGCTGAAGACTGCTGGAGAAATATATTAAGAAAAAACTCAGGGGAAACATGTATTGTTTCAAATAATAACGGAACGGAAAGAGATTCTATAGATAATGTGAAGTTTCTTGAAGAATGTTTGGAAAAAAAACTTTTAGATGAAGAAATTGTTTTTTACCTTGAAAGGCTTCTTTACAAACCATTTGAGTTGAGATATAAAATAGCTCATGGAGGTTTAAGAGACGAAACCATCAATAATGCTAAAGTGTACACTGTATGCATGCTTATATTATATCTGGCGCTCAAGCCAACAAAAATATTAAGTGCTAAGTGTGCTAAAAGTAGAAAATTGCTGGACGAGTTTAAGAATAAGTTGACTGATATTAGTAAGTCATCGTCCGAAGATATTGATAAACAATTTTTTATCCAATTGCTCCCAAGTCTAATACCTGACAGTCCAAAGCTCAATTCTCTGTATGGGTATTTAGATAATGAGATTGTGTCCTATAAAATCAGCAATAGCGATAAAAATTCAGTATACAGTCATTGGATTGAAAATAATAACATTATTAAACACTATGTTATTTTGGCAATACAGAATAAAACTCCAATAAACTTACTTTTGAATCCTCTGCCTGTATTGTATCTTTTATTTTATACTTTATACTTTCCAAATTTTTCCAGTAATCAACCAAAGGTTAGAGAATCAACAAAAATTATTAAACCAATTTTAGAGTTGTATTATCAAGCGGATTACTGCCAAGGATATGAATCATTAAATTTGTCGCTCTACTTGACAGCGGTAAACATTTAATATGTTAAAGTATGTAATAAAATAAGTATATTTATTGCCACGGAGATTCGTAAATGACGAAAGAAAAATTGTTTGGCAATATTGATTTTCGTAAGATGGCTTCTGACGCTGATTTTAA
>JAITND010000034.1 GCA_031290625.1 Endomicrobium sp.
AATTACCGCCAGATTTAAAATTGTTAAATCTATTATCATCGCTTATCAATATATCCAATATATTTTTGATATTGTTGCTGTGATTATCCGAGTGTTTGTATTCTTGTTTTGTAAAACCTAAATTTGGAAACTGATCTTCTAAACATTTTTTAAGGTTAATACTTTGTCCAAATGCATCAACAAATTTAGCATCCTCAAACCTAAAAGACGGTTCTAATGTAAGATTATTTTTATCATTTATCCATTGTTTTCCAATTACATCCTTTATTGAAGCTGAAAGTTCTTTATAGGATTCCTCAATTTTGTTATAAAACTCAATAAACTCTATGTTGTTTCTTTGCTTTTCCAATTCAGATATTTCTTTTTCTCTTTGCTCTATAGCTACAATTTTTTGTTTTTCATTATTTTCATCTTTTCTTAATTTTTCAATATCAGACTGAATTTCATTCTTTTCTAATAACGGTTTAAGTTGTTTATTATTTTCTTCTTTCTTTTGCGTAGCTTTGCTTAATTTGCTTTTTAATTCTTTAGTTTCTTCGTCTAATTCAGTAACAAAACTTGCGCTTGCATCAGTAATGAGACTTTTAATTTTTTCTCTGAACTTATTGACTTTTTCTACTATATTCTCTAAATCGCTATTAAAAATACTTGGTTGATAAAACTCAGACGAAGAATTAACATACATTTTTAGACGTTCTAATTCAGTTTTATATTTTTTATTGTTATCAATTTCATTATTGAGTTCAGAGTCATTTTTCATTAAATCATTGAATTGTTTTAACTCATCTTCGGTTAAGCCAGATTTTTTTGTTAATTCTTTTATGCTATTTTGAATTCTTTTGATTTCTTTTTCTAATGCTATCTTATCACCCATTTGTTTTAGTTCTGCTTTTTTATCAGACAATTTCCTATCACGTTCAAGCCAAATTTTAATACTATTATCTAAATTATTTTTAGCTTGAGATATATTTTCTTCGTGCTTATTATAAAAATTCTTTATCTCTTCTTCTTGCTGTATTAAATCCCTCACAAAATCATTAAAATATGTTTTATCTTGAGATTTGTTATTGTTAACTATTTTTTCAATATGAAGTTGGGGTAAAAATTCAATGATTCTTTTATCATCCGCAGTTCTTTTCGCATTAACATCATCAGCATAATAAATTTCAAGTTCAACTGC
Organism: Endomicrobium sp.; assembly: GCA_031290625.1. Classification (GTDB taxonomy): domain Bacteria; phylum Elusimicrobiota; class Endomicrobiia; order Endomicrobiales; family Endomicrobiaceae; genus Endomicrobiellum. The sequence continues at coordinate 1,181 of JAITND010000034.1, forward strand.
TCCTATTAAAGCACTGTATTTAGTATCAGTTATATTGCCTATAGCTTTTGCCATTAAATTCAATAATAGCGATTTTCCTGATGATTTGCCACCAATTATTGCATTTAACCCCCTACTAAAACCTATCTCTTTATCTGTAAATTTCTTTTTATCTGACTTATCAATAAATTTTATTTTTTCTATTACATTATAGTTTTTCTTTTGTTCTGGTTCGTCCTTTTTAATTTTCACTCTACCAACAGGTTCGCATAAAATCTGTTTTAAGCCCTCAAAAGTTGTATCAGCTTTAATCCAAGTAAACTTATTAGCTATTTCATCAAAAGAGTGCGCATCTGACCCTGCAATACAAGGTTTGATACTACCATAATCTTGTATTATTTTTTTTATATCATCATGCCTTTGACCGATGAAATAGTTAATATCATTTTCATTAGCAGAAAACACAAAATCAGACAATTTATAAATTTCCCTACGAATAGCAATAAGAGAAGAATCCTGAATGCCGCTATTGCCATCATTGCTACTATTTGATACTCCAACTAAATAACGCCCTTTCAAACAATCATTTGATAAAACTTTTTGCAAATGTCCAATGGAAATATTATACTGACCTATACCTTCTTTATAGGCAACACTTTCTTCTAAATCTGGAGCGTTTTTATAGGAGCACCCAAATTTAATTAAATCTTTACGAATACAAGCATATGTTGCATCCTTACATTTGAGTTCCATTTTTCTAAAAAATTCGCGTTCAATATCATCATATTTTAAATTAGGGTCAAAAAGAATATGTAAATTGATAGGTCTTTTATGAGCAGTAACAGGGAGTATTCTTAATTCTACATTAGGAATGATGAATTTATCCTTTAATCTACCTTGGTCTTGGAAATTCTTAACCTTTAAATAATTCTCCATTGAAAAATAATCGGTAATACCGAATACAGCAATATCTGATTCTTCTAATTCTGTGATATATTGTTCCCAAACATCTTCTTCATTCGAAGTGAATTGATCGTTTTTAGCCGTATCGGGCGTATGTATATGCAAGTCCCATTTTCGCCATTCAGAACCTTTGGAAAATTTTTCATAACTCATATTTATATATCCTTATTTCAACTTCAAAATTTGTTTATTTCCTATTAAAGATTTTAACTGCGTTATTGCCGTTTGATTTAAGGTTACAAGTTTTTCTTTTTGCGGCAAGCCTTGTCCTATAAGCAAAGCATTTATACTCTCAAGATTTGACAAAACCACGAGTTGTTCTAATGTAGCGCCATCTCTGATATTTTCCTTTTGCTTTCTGGGTTTTTTTACGCCACTGCAAGGCAGTTTTTCCAAACAAAACCGCATTTAACAAATCTGCTTCAGAAGCATAAACCGTATTTATTTGTTCTTTCGTCAAAGTCGGCGGAATAGTATACTGCTTTATAGCGTTGGTATGAATATGATAATTAACTTTTGAAATAGTCCGCTGCAAATTCCATTCAAGAGATAACTTCTTTTGCTCTTTGTGTTTTAGACGCTGAAATTCTTTTATAAGATAAAACTTAAATTCAGCGCTCAACCAAGCGGCAAACTCAAAAGCAATATCGCTGTGAGCAAAAGTTCCGCTGTCATAACGCCCAGCCTTTGAAGTTATGCCTA
>JAITND010000037.1 GCA_031290625.1 Endomicrobium sp.
AAAACCCCCCCCCCCCCCCCCCCCCCTAGAGCTTTTTCACTCGCAAAAGCCTTCTTTTTTTATTTATCCGATAATAATTAAAAATACATATTGTTATGTTAAGTAGGAATAGATGTTAACATTGTGTGTGGATAACTTGTTAATAAGTTATCAAAAAAGAAAAAAGAAGCTATATTGATTTTTTCGTATCAAAGTTCGTTCCCAATAACCCATGTTTTTGGCTGTGAATATCTTATAGTACAATTCTTTTAGTTGAGGGTATTTAATATCTATATATTTCAATATTTTGTTTGTGCAATACGGATATAAATTTAAATTTTCAAACCAAAAACTTCCGCAATAGGTTTTTAAAGTTTTTATTATTGCTTTAAAATCCGTTGTCTCAGGAAGCAAAAGCTTCAATCCTTTCTTTAACGCTTGATGCAAAAGTCTCTATGTCTTTTCTAAAATTGTTGTCAAGCGCGTTCATAGAAAATGTTATGTCTACGTCTCTCATCTTTTTAAACAAATCTATATCTCTTATAACTAAGTTAGATTTAGTCAAAATAGAACTTTTAGAATTTACGTCTACTATAAAGACTCCAGAAATTTTCTTGTTATGCGGTACTTTTCTTCATATTTGTCGTATGCGTCTGTAACGGTCGCTATAACAACTCTTTTGCCTGTAAGTTTTTTATGTTAAGCGGTTGGGGACAAATTTTTACGTCAAGAAAATCGCCCTAAGATTTGCAGCGGTTAGTAAACTTTTTCATAAATTCAGCATGGCAATACGCGCATATACGCGGACATTGTACGTAAGGGTTAATCGCATAATCTGAAGTAGGAATTTTAGTTTTAGAAATATAATCGTTTTGCGCAACCTTTTTAATTTTTGTCATAGAAATAGTATTGCGCAAAATTTTAGATATGTAAAAGACGGATATAAAAACAGAATACATTTCACAGAAAGTTCTTCCCTTACCTGTTAGCTAAAATAAAAAAATAATAAGCTATTAGTTGTAAGGATCGATAAAATGGAGAAAATTTGTTGTTTAACAATAGCTTTAACTTTGTTTTTTTGTTTTGGATGCGGTTAGAAGAATAAAGCCTCGACGGCTGCGTAACAAAGTTAAATTAAATTTTGGAGAAATAAAACATGCTCTTTTTCATTTCAGTATTTGCGGCGTAATAAATCGGAATATCCCCGTATTTGAGCGTACTTTTGCTACGACGCCGACAATTGACACTATTGCCATAAGTATAGCTGATACATTCGAGGTATTTATTAGTTTTGTTCCAAAAACAACCAAGGAATAAACATATTTTTTTATTTTCATAAGGTTCTCCTTTTAAGAATCTTCTAATATTAGCTTAGCATGTCAACACGAGACTAAGTCTTTGAGATGTAAAAATATTGTGAAAAGAAAGAGCGCGTAAATTGACATCGCGTTATTCCGACGAAACTCAGGATCTAGTCGTTAAGTTTTTTTCGTCGACGCCTAAAGATTTGTAATCGGGCGTTCATTTTTTTTATGGACTTCTTTTTAGTATAATTCTCTCGTGATTTTACATGACAAAGGATGAATGAAGTTATATGAATCTTTCTAAGTTTACTATTAAATCCCAAGAGACGTTGGCGGTCGCGCAAAATATAGCTTCTGAGTACGGCAATCAAGAAATTGCCGCAGAGCATGTTTTATACGCTTTAATTAAACAGCAAGACGGCATAGTCGGCGCTGTCATAAAAAAAATAGCTGCTACCGGTCAGGAAGACATGCTGTTTTCAAACATATCAAAAGATTTAGTTTCCGAGATAGAAAAGAAAGTAAAAGTTTCCGGAGGAAACGTATATCTTTCCCAAGGACTTGCAAAGATTTTAAACAATTCCGAAAAAGCGGCAAAAAATTTAAAAGACGATTACGTTTCTACAGAACACATACTTATTGCAATAGCCGAAGAATCTTCAGAAACCGCTTCAAAAATACTCAAGAAATATGGACTCGCGAAAGACGCTATACTTAAAACGCTTGTAAGCATAAGAGGCGACCAGACAGTAACAGATCAAAACCCCGAAGACAAATACCAAGCCTTAGAAAAATACGGAAGAGATTTAACTGACTTAGCTAAACGAGGCAAACTTGACCCTGTTATAGGCAGGGACGAAGAGATTCGCAGATGCATACAGGTATTGTCCAGAAGAACAAAAAACAATCCCGTGATAATCGGCGAGCCGGGAGTAGGGAAAACTGCCATAGTCGAAGGTTTGGCTCAACGTATAGTTTCGGGCGATGTTCCCGAGAGCTTAAAAGACAAAAAAGTTATAGCTTTAGATTTAGGGGCTTTAATTGCCGGCGCTAAATATAGAGGCGAATTTGAAGACAGATTGAAAGCTGTTCTTAAAGAAATCCAATCTGCAGGCGGAAGAATAGTTCTTTTTATAGACGAGTTGCACGCTATAGTCGGGGCGGGATCTTCTGAAGGCTCTATTGACGCGGCAAACATGCTAAAGCCTATGCTTGCAAGGGGCGAGCTTAAACTTGTCGGAGCTACGACATTAGAAGAATACAGAAAATATATTGAAAAAGACGCGGCTTTGGAAAGACGTTTTCAACCTGCGTACGCGGGCGAGCCTTCAGTGGAAGATACAATCGCTATTTTAAGGGGAATAAGAGAGAAATACGAAGTTCACCATGGGGTAAAAATAAAAGATTCGGCTTTAGTTGCGGCGGCTACGCTAAGCGCTAGATATATAATGGACAGATATTTGCCTGATAAAGCCATAGATTTAGTTGATGAGTCTGCAAGCAGGCTAAGAATAGAAATAGATTCAATGCCTACTGAGCTTGACGCTGTTGAGCGCAGAGTAAGACAACTTGAAATTGAGAAACAAGCTGTTAAAAAAGAGACTGACTCTGCGTCAAAAGAGCGGCTTGTCAATATGGAAAAAGAAATAAACAAGTTGAAACATGATTCTGCAGGAATGAAGGCGCATTGGGAAAAAGAAAAACTTTCAATTTCACAAATCAGACGCTTGAAAGAAGATATTGAGAATATGAAAATTGAGGAGCAAAAATCTGAAAGAAGCGGGGATTTAAATGCCGTTGCCGAAATTCGTTATGGCAAAATACCAAATATGCGAAAGCAGCTAGAAGAAGAAAATAAAAAATTGCAAAAACTTCAAAAAGAAAAAAAGATGTTGAAGGAAGAAGTTGACGAAGAAGATATTGCCGAAGTCGTAAGCAAATGGACTGGAATACCCGTTACTCGCATGATGGAAGGCGAAATGCAAAAACTTCTTAAAATGGAAGATAAACTGCGCGAAAGAGTAATAGGTCAAGATGAAGCGGTAACGGCAATATCAAACGCGGTCCGCCGCTCGCGTTCGGGGCTTTCTGATCCGAATAAGCCTATAGGTTCGTTTTTGTTTCTGGGACCTACAGGCGTAGGTAAAACGGAACTTGCTAAAGCTTTGGCTGAGCTTCTGTTTGACGATGAAAAGAATATAATAAGAATAGATATGTCGGAATATATGGAAAAACATAGCGTTGCTCGTCTTATAGGCGCTCCTCCGGGATACGTTGGTTTTGAAAAAGGCGGACAGCTTACTGAATCTGTAAGAAGAAGACCATACTGCGTGGTTTTGTTTGACGAGGTTGAAAAGGCAAATCCTGAAGTGTTTAATGTTATGCTTCAATTGTTTGACGACGGCAGGCTTACCGACGGTCAAGGGAGAACGGTTGATTTCAAAAATACTGTTGTAATAATGACGTCAAATATCGGCTCTCAATACATTCAAGAGTGCGATAATTATGATGATATGAAAAATAAAGCAATGCGGGAGCTGCGTAAATATTTTAGACCGGAGTTTCTAAACAGAATGGACGAAACCATAATATTCCAAAGCTTAGGCGAGAAAGAATTAAATAGAATTATTGATATACAGCTTAAATCTTTTGAAAAACGTTTGGCTGGCAGGAAAATACATGTTGAGCTTACGGATAAAGCCAAAGATTTTGTATCTTCAAGAGGCTATGACCCTGCTTTTGGAGCAAGGCCTTTGAAAAGAGCAATACAGTTATATTTGTTAAATCCTCTTTCCTCAAAGCTTATTGCAGGCGAGTTCAAAGAAGGGGATAAAATCGCCGTTGATTTTACAAGAAGCGACAAAGAAGAACTAGAATTTAAAAAGAAACATTTGAATTAAAATATAAATTTATATAGTTTTTGGTCTTGAGAGATCATCTTCTCTTTGCGCGTTTATAAAATTGTTAAAATTGTTTAAGTATGCATTTGCAGACTTTTGATCTAAATGCGCGGATTTCATAAACTCGTCAAAATAGTAATTTGCCTTTTCTTCATTATTTGAAAAATGCATAGCTAAAATAAGATTTGCGTATGCTTGCGGTATAGACATTTGTTTGTTTTGAACCGTTATTTCAAATATTTTTGCCGCGTTTGCATAGTCTTTATTTAACATAAAGGCGTTCCCTAATGCGTAGTTTACTTCGCTGTAGCCGAAGTTTAGTCCTTGAGCTATAGGCAGTAATTCATTTACAGCTTCTAGAAATCTTCCATTATCCATTAATGCATAAGCGTGAAATTTATGAGAAGTAATTTCAACCTTTCTTTGTGTCTCAAATAAGCGGCTATGCCGCAGGACCTGCCCAATAATTATCGCGCGCTTGGAAGACATGAGAACCTCTCTTTATATAGTTGGCTTAGAAACAAAAAGAAAAGTTTTTTGAGATGATACAAACGGTTTCCGCTAAAAAATTAGAAATTGGAAAAACGCGTAAGATTTAAGATAACGGAAGAAATTCTATACAAAAAACGTCTGCATGTCAAAAACGGCGTTTGGCTATGCAAAAAAATACGGAGGCATATTCTTTTGAAAATATGCCTCCGTAATATTACAAATTATAGGTTTTTAGCGCCAACCTACTTTTGCAACCTCAGGCGAGTATTTGATACGTCTTTCAGCGCGTTTTTGTTATATCTTTCTTTTCTTCTGTCGCCCTCAAGAGCTTTGCGCAGCTCGTAAGTATACGGAAGATTAGCGGTAAAATTGGCGATAGGAGAGAAAATTTTAAACGTCAAGATTCCAGAGTTGATAAAGTTGAAAATTTCTCAAACGCTGTTATAAAGTTAGAAACCAAGGTAGATATGATATGCCAAATAAAACGATTCAGGCGCATAGCCCAATATCTCTATAAAGCGCAATTATGATATTCAATTCGCACCGTCAGGATACGTAAAATTTTTCATAAATATTTTTATGTGTGAAAAATTTTAAGAAAATTGTAATAAAAATCCTATATTTGCTAAACTTACGCGAAGAGAAAATTTTGCTCTTGTTTTCATTACGGCGATTAAAGGTGTTATTTATGTCGTATCTTGGTTTAGCAAGAAAATTCAGACCTCAAAATTTTGACGAAGTCGTAGGACAAGACCATATTTCGCAAACTCTCAAGAACGCTATTTCTGAAAAAAGAATAGCTCATGCTTATTTATTTAGCGGTCCAAGAGGCTGCGGCAAGACTACTATGGCAAGGATACTTGCCAAAGCTTTAAATTGCAAAAATGGTCCTACTACCCAGCCTTGCGGCGTATGTGAAAATTGCATGGAGATTTCAAAAAGTTCAAGCATAGACGTTCTGGAAATAGATGGAGCGTCAAACAACGGCATAGACGAAATAAGAGCGTTAAGAGAAAACGTAAAATTTGCCAGCGCTAACTCAAATTACAAAATTTACATCATAGATGAAGCCCATCAAATAACTACTCAGGCGTTTAATGCTCTTCTTAAAACTTTGGAAGAGCCTCCCGCCCACGTAGTTTTTATAATGGCTACTACCGAACGGCATAAAATTCCTGTTACTATTCTTTCAAGATGTCAAAGATATAGATTTAAACTTATATCCTCTTCTGAAATGGCTTCTGCGATAATAAATATAGCCCAAAAAGAAGGTTTTGAGATAGATTCTGACGCTTTAAGCATTGTTACTGCAGCTTCCGGCGGTTCTATGAGAGATGCTTTAAGTTTATTAGACCAAGCAATGTCTTCAAACGCTGGAAAAGTAACTGGCGAATATATAAGAGGGATCCTCGGACTTCTTCCAAAAGATATAATTGCTTTAGTTACTGAAAATATTGCAAAGGGCGATATCCAAGCCATTTTAAAAACTGTCAAAGAAATCAACGAGCAAGGATACAATATTTTGCAGTTTGCAAGAGATCTGCGAGACCGCTTAAGGCAAGTTATGATTTACTTGATAAATCCCGAACTGGCGGAAATTTCTACGGAAGATAAAAAGCTTTTTGAAATTCAAAAAAATTTGTTTACGGTTTCACGCCATATAAGGATGAACAATTTATTGTCAAAAGCTTTGGAAGAGATGCGCTGGCACGACCAGCCGAGAATTCTTCTTGAAATATATTTGCTTAAAATGTCCGAGCCTTATTATAACGTAGGCGAGCTTATAAACAGAATCGCCGAGCTTGAAAAGAATGTTAATAAGGAAGAAAGTTTTGAAAGCTCTGGCAGTTTACAAAGAGAGACGAAAAAAAGCGACGACGTTGCAGCGTCCGCCGACTTAATAAGCGTATGGGGCGAAATCGTTTCTGAAATAACGAAAAAACATCCTCTTACTGCTCAATCGCTAAAGAAAGCTGTTATCAAAGTCGCTGGCGACGCTTTCGTTCAGTTAACGGTTGGCGGGCAGTTTGACTATGAAGGCGTTATAGGGTTTCAAGAGCAGATTACAGAATTGTTCCAAAGAAAGACGGGACTAAATGTAAAAATCAAAGTTGTAATTGAAAAAAACGCTTTGCCCAAGCAGCAAGAAGAAGACATAGCGGTAAAAGAAGAAAAACCTATATATCCTCTCGGATATACAATTGAAGAAGATTTAAAAGAAACAGCAAAGACAGTTGTACCCAAACACATAGAGGATATAGCCAAAAAATTTAAATCCACCGCTAAAAAGATCACAGACAATAAATAAATATGAACAGACCTCAATCCATAGAAAGAGTGATTGATGTAATAAAAAAACTGCCGGGCGTAGGTCCAAAAATGGCGGAACGCTTGAGTTATCATATATTAAAGATGACTGAAAATGAAGTAAACAGTCTTGTGGATTCTATACTCAAGGCAAGGCAGACAATGAAAAGTTGTAGCGTTTGCTATAACTTAAGCGAGCGCGACCCGTGTCCTATATGCGCTGATTCTGCAAAGGAGCGCAATATCATTTGCGTAGTGGAAACCCCTCAAGATTTGATAGCGGTCAGCAAAGTTAAGGATTATAAAGGTCTTTATTTTGTTCTTGGCGGAGCGTTGTCGCCTTTAGATGCCGTGGGTCCTGACGATATAAGAATTGACAAGTTGATAAAACGGCTAAAAAGTGATAACATTAGCGAAGTAATAATTGCCACCGACGCCGATTCTAAAGGCGAAATGACTGCGATTTATCTCGCGGAACTTATAAAAAAACTAGATGTTAAAGTAACAAGACTTGGGTATGGATTGCCCGTCGGCGGGGATATTGAATATGCCGATGAAGTAACAATTTCCCGGGCAATTGCCGGTCGTAAAGAGATGTAGAGAGCGTCGTATAAACTCAAAACCAATTAGTGTAAAAAGAAAAAGCGAGATTGGAGAAGAGACTCTAAATAATCTTAATCCGATGTCGTTATTTGCTTTTTACTTCTCAATAAAGGAGCATAAAAATGTCAGCAAAAATGATTGAAGTCCGTTGGCACGGACGCGGTGGACAAGGCGCAAAAACAGCAGCGCTTTTGTTTGCCGAGGCAGTTTTAGCAACAGGCAAGTACATTCAGGCTTTCCCTGAATACGGTCCGGAAAGAATGGGAGCGCCGGTTCAGTCTTTTAATAGAGTAAGCGAAGAGCCTATCACAATTCATTCAGGTGTTACAAACCCTAACTATGTTGTTATCTTGGATCCTTCTCTTATGGAATCTGTTCCCGTCACCGACGGTATAGGAACTACTGGCAAAGTTATAGTAAACACCTCTTTCAGCTCAGCTGAAATTGCTCAAAAGCTTGATATTGACGCAAACCAAGTTTACGTTGTAAACGCGAGTCAAATATCCCGCGAAACGATCGGTAAGGACATTCCAAACACGCCTATGCTTGGAGCTTTGGTAAAAGTAATAGGAACTCTTGATATTAACGGCGTTCTTGAAGATACGAAAGGCAAACTTATGGCAAAATTCAGACATAAACCGGAAGTTATAGATGGAAATCTTTTATCTATAAAACGCGCTTTTGACGAAGTAAGAGGCCGCTAAATTAAAAAATACTAGATGGAGTTTTTGCTCCTTGGAGGAATAAAGTGAATAAAGAAAGTACTAATAAAAAATTGACTGCTGCGGAACTCACCGTTGGGGATTATGTAGAACCGGGAACGGCTGCAGCTTTTGACACGGGGAGTTGGCGTTCAATAAGACCTGTATGGAACAAAGATAAGTGCATACATTGCTTAACTTGTTGGATTTCATGCCCTGACGCTTCCATAAAAATTGTTCCGGACGAAAAAAAAGGAACAGTTGTCGCAGGTATAGATTATGACCACTGCAAGGGCTGCGGAATTTGCTCTAAAGAATGTCCCGTTAAAGTTCAGGCTATTACAATGGAGCAAGAAAAGAAATAATTATTAAGAGGCTTTTCGCCTCAAAGGGTTAAATGAAATGATAAAGACAGTTTTTTCAAAAGGTAAACTTGTTGCAAAAACAGGCAACGAAGTTATGGCGGAAGCAATGCGCCAAATAGAGCCGGACGTAGTAGCGGCGTATCCTATAACTCCTGCTACGGAAATTGTGCAGATATTTTCGCAGTTTGTCGCAGACGGCGTTGTGAAAAGCGAATATGTGGCTGTTGAAAGTGAACATTCCGCTATGTCGGCTACGATAGCGGCTTCTGCCGCCGGAGCTAGAGCTATGACAGGCACTTCTTCGCAAGGATTGTGCCTTATGTGGGAAATGCTCTATATTGCTTCAGGCTTAAGGCTTCCTATAGTTATGGCAGAAGTTAACAGAGCTATCTCTGCTCCGCTTAACATTCACGGCGACCAATCGGACACAATGGGCGCAAGAGATTCAGGTTGGATTCAAATTTACTCGGAAAATTCTCAAGAAGCTTATGACAATATGCTCCAAGCTACAAGAATTGCCGAAAAGGCGAAACTCCCAACGCTTATAACGACCGACGGATTTATTATTTCTCACTGTATGGAAGTAGTAGAGCTTTATCCAGACGTTGACGTAAAGGCTTTTGTAGGCGAGTATAAGCCTGAAAGATATTTATTGGATACCAAAAAGCCTTACACTTTGGGTTCAATTGACTTGCAGGATTACTATTTTGAACATAGATACCAGCTTGCTCAAGCTATGAGAGATTCAAAAGACATAATCTTAGACGTAGCTAAAGAGTTTGAAAAAACTTTCGGACGCAAGTACGAAATGTACGAAAAGTTTATGCTTGACGACGCTGAAATTGCAATAGTAGTTATCGGCTCAACGGCTGGAACTGCAAAAGTAGTTGTAAATGAGTTAAGAGAAAAAGGCGTTAAAGCCGGTCTTTTGAAAATAAGGGTTTTCAGACCGTTCCCTACGGAACAGATTGCCAAAGACTTGGCTCATGTAAAAGCTATAGCTGCGTTGGACAGAGCCGATTCTTGCTCAGGCGCTTTTGCTCCTTTACATTCTGACGTCGCGTCTTCTTTGTATGCCGCCGGAGTTACGACGCCTAAAGTTGTAAATTATGTTTACGGACTTGGCGGGAGGGAAATTAATGCTACGCACATAGCGGAGGTTTACGAGACTCTCGGTAAGATAGCTTCAGGAACTGAAAAGCCAGCTAAGCAAGTGGAATATATAAACGTAAGAAAGAAATAGAAAGCTTTAAAAGTTTAAGCTTCTAGGAGATATAAAATGGCAAATTTAAAAGATTTGAGTAAAAATCCGGAATGCGTAACAGGCGGACATCGTCTTTGCGCAGGTTGCGGAGCAGGTATAGTTGCTAGACAGGCTATGATAGCTGCGGGTAACACGCCGGTTGTTGTTACAAGCGCAACCGGTTGTTTGGAAGTTTCTACTACTATTTTCCCTTATACAGCTTGGAAAAATTCCTTTTTTCACAGCGCTTTTGAAAATTCCGCGGCGACATGCAGCGGTATAGAAACAGCTTATAAAAGTTTAAAGAAGCAGGGGAAAATAACGGAAGACATCAGATTTATTGCCTTTGGCGGCGATGGCGGTACGTACGACATCGGTTTGCAGTCTTTATCAGGAGCGATGGAAAGAGGACATAGAATGCTTTACATATGCTACAACAACGAAGCGTATATGAACACCGGTATCCAGAGATCTGGAGCGACGCCTCTTGGCGCTCATACGACTACGGCTCCAGCTGGAAAAGTTCGGCAAGGAAAAGAACAGAACAAAAAAGATTTAACGCAGATAATGATAGCTCATAATATTCCTTATATTGCTCAAGCGTACGTCGGAAACTGGAATGACTTTATAACAAAAGCGCAAAAAGCTTTAGAAATAGACGGACCTTCGTTTATAAACATTTTGACACCTTGCAGACTCGGCTGGAACTATAAGCCGGAAGATACGATGTCTCTTGCAAGGCTTGCTGTTGAAACATGCGTTTGGCCTTCTTTTGAAGTGGAAAACGGCGTTTACAAAATAAACGTTATGCCGAAAGAGAAGAAACCTGTAACGGAGTTCTTGAAACCTCAGGGCAGATTCAAACATCTTTTCAAGCCTGAAAACGCTCCGATTCTTGAAGCTATTCAGAAAAATGTTGACAATAACTGGGAGCTTTTGCAGCGCAAAGCTTCGGCAGGCTGTCAGGCATAGATTTTATTAGCGGATTTTATATTTAAAACGAATGGACAAAGGTTTTTGCCCGTTCGTTTTTTATAAATATATAAACTGTTAACTCGCGTTATGTCTAATAGCCTTTTTCTGACTATTTTATACATAAAGTTCTTCGTTGCGCATTTTTTCTCCGCGAAAGTTTTTAAATTATTCTAATCATCTTCTTTTTTATCATAGCCACCACAACAACACCCCGACTTTGAGAAAAAACTTGCTGCGACCGCCCGTTCTATTCCAGAACCATGTTCTGTATTGGCTGTCTTCTTCGGGATCAAAAATTCTATCAGCAAATTCCGACGCTTTCTAGATACGCAATAATATTTGCGTTCAGTTTCGCAATAAAGTAAACGCGTTGTTAGCGCTTTTATTGTTTATGATGCCTCGCAGTCTCTAATAAATGATTAATTATTATAAATCTTATCGCGTTTTCCGACTTCAATAGCTAAAACGTCGTTTTTGATTTTTACTATTGCTCTAAAGTTGTCAATGCGATAACGCCAAAAACCAACAAGGCTATGGCGCAACGGTTTTCCGGTTTTGCTTGGCGCGGACAAGAGACTT
>JAITND010000028.1 GCA_031290625.1 Endomicrobium sp.
GAAGTAAACGTGAGGCTTCACCCTGAAGTTGCGGTAAAAGTAAAGCTTGCCGTAATAAGCGAAAAAGAGTAATATAAATCATCGGTCGGTGGTGCTGTTTGGCTTTTCCGACCGATCTTAAGAAATTCAAAAATAACCGGCTATTTAAATGGCAAATAAAATGTTCCACCTCAAGCTACAAACGTAGAAATGGCTATCTTAGGCGCAATGCTTATAGAAAAAGAAGCCATTTTGAAAGTTATAGATATAGTCAACGACAACGATTTTTACAAAGGACTTCTTTGAAAGTTATAGATAATGGCAAATATAAATGTTCCACCTCAAGCTACAGACGTAGAAATGGCTATTTTAGGCGCAATGCTTATAGAAAAAGAAGCCATTTTGAAAGTTATAGATATAGTCAACGACAACGATTTTTACAGAGAAACTCACAGGCAAATTTTTTTAGCAATCCATGATCTATACATTGAAAATCAACCCGTAGACTTGTTTACAATATCCGAAGCTTTAAAAAAAAACGAACTATTTGCCGAAGTTGGCGGAGCAAGCTATCTTACAAGTTTAATAAATTCTGTTCAGACGGCGGCCAATGTTGAGTATTATGCTAATATAATAAGGGATAAATCAATATTGAGGCAGCTTATTAACGCTGGTTCTGAAATAGTAACTGATGCGTTTAACGAACGGAATTCTCCTGAGGAAATATTAGATAAATCGCAAGCGGCTTTATTTAATATTTCACAGAGAAAAAGTAAAAAAGATTTTGCAAGCGTTTCCAATCTTGTTATGCCTATGCTCCAAAATCTTGAAAAACTGCATTCCAACCCAAAAGATATTTCTGGTCTTGCGACGGGATTTGCAGACTTAGATGCCAAGACAGCTGGTCTTCACCCTTCGGAGCTTATAATTTTGGCATCTCGTCCGTCTATGGGTAAAACTGCTTTTGCTTTGAATATCGCCGAGCATGTAGCGGTAGCCCAGAAGAAGCCGGTTGCTATTTTCTCGCTTGAAATGAAACAAGACGCTTTGATGTTAAGATTTTTGGCTTCTTTGGCTAGAGTAAACGCCAGCAAACTTAGAAACGGACAGTACGGTAGTTCAGATTGGCCAAAACTTACGACAGCCGCGAGGAAAATTGCTGAATCTCCGATTTTTATTGACGACGATTCTGATATAAGCGTTACGCAACTAAGAGCAAGAGCAAGAAGACTTGCAACAGAACTTAAGGCTAAAGGGACTCTTTTATCTTTAGTTATCATAGATTATATTCAATTTATACGCGCGTCTGGGCGCAAATTTGAGTCAAGACAGCAGGAAGTATCGGAAATTTCCAGATCTCTTAAAGCTTTGGCTAAAGATTTGGACGTTCCAGTAATAGTCTTGTCTCAGTTATCAAGGAGAACGGAAGATAGGGGAAGAAAAGACAATAGACCCCAGCTTTCAGACTTGAGAGATTCTGGAGCTATTGAACAAGACGCGGACGTTGTGGCAATGCTTTACAGAGAAGGATATTATAACAGAGAAGATCCGGATTTACAAAAAAAAGCCGCGCTTATAATAGGCAAACAGAGAAACGGACCTACGGGAGACGTCAATTTAATTTTTGAAGGCGAATACACGAAGTTCTCTGACGAATCCAAATTTACAGGATAATTATCATCAATGAAAAAACAACCGCCCCCTGTGGCTGCCGCTGCCGCATGTAAAAGACCAAAAGTATTTTTCAGACAAACCTGGGTAGAAATTGACAAAAGCGATTTTCATTTCAATCTAAAAAAAATCAGAGAATATCTTGCAAAAGACACAAAAATAATAGCTGTTGTTAAAGCCGACGCTTATGGACACGACGGAATAGCTCTTGCAAAAGAGGCTCAAGCTGCAGGTTTGCAATGGCTTGCCGTTTCTTCTATTGAGGAAGGAATACAGTTAAGAGAAGCGGGCATTAAGGCGAACATTTTAATTTTAAGCAATATTTTCCCTTTTGAAAACTTTCAAGTTGCCATAGCTCATTGTCTAACGCCTACGATTTCCACAATGACCGGACTTATGGCGTTGGAAGAATTAGCTGTAAAACTTGATAAAAAAATAAATTTTCATCTGCAGGTAGATACCGGAATGGGAAGGATAGGGACGTTGCCTGAAGCGGCTTATCCTATTTTGCAAAAGATTTCTCAGACGCCTGAGGTTTATATGTCTGGAATGTATACTCACTTTGCGGTTGCAGATACGGACGCTGTTTTTACAAAGGCGCAGTTGGACGTTTTTACAAAAATAGTTAAATTTGCAAAAGTAAATTTAGGTTTAAGGTTTATTGCACACTCGGCAAATTCTGTGGCGTTATTTAAATACAAAAGATCTCATTTGGATTTGGTGCGACCAGGTCTCAGCCTTTACGGTCTTAGCCCTTTTAAACATTCCGATAGATTTTTGAAGCTAAAGCCTGTATTGTCTTGGAAGACAAAGACGACTTTTCTTAAAAAAGTTCCTTCGGGTTTTTGCGTAAGTTACGGAAGAACTTTTGTTACAAGCAAAACTTCAATTATTGCTACTTTGCCAATAGGTTATGCCGACGGACTTAATAGACTTCTTTCAAACAGAGGAGACGTTTTGATCGGCGGCAAGCGTTGCCCTATTGTCGGGAGAATTACAATGGACATGACTATGGTGGATGTTACTGACGTAAAGGGCGTTTCGCTCGGCGATGAAGCGGTTATTATAGGGACGCAAGGATCTGAGCAGATAAAAACAGACGAACTTGCAAAGCTTCAAGACACAATAAACTATGAAGTTACATGCGCCATTTCTTCGCGCGTTCCGAGAATTATAGTTTAATTATATGATGAAAGCAAGTCTAGAGAAAGTTGCAAAATTTGAGCGTTTTGCCCGGAAGGTAAGCAATACTTCTTTTGGCATTATTTTCATGTCGATAGAAGGTTTGGGTAAAGCCGCCGAAATGGCTAAAGAAACAACCGGATATATATTCAAGGGGTTTATTTCCGTAAAAGATACTGTTACGCAAATGGTAGAAGTCGGTTGGAGTTCTTTACCTATAATATTGCTTACGTCTTTTTTTATGGGGATGGTTTTGGCTCTTCAAGTAGGTTCGGCGACAAGCAATATGTTTAACGAACCTGTGTATGTTGGCACAATAACAAGTTTTGCCATGGCTATAGAGTTGGGTCCGGTTTTTACCGCCATAGTTGTAACCGGAAGAGTTGGAGCCGCGATTACGGCTGAAATCGGAACAATGAAAGTTACTGAACAACTAGACGCTTTATATACGCTTGGAACAAATCCGGTAAAGTACCTTGCCGTACCTAGATTTTTGGCGTGTTTTTTTATGCTTCCCGCACTTACGGTTATTTCAAACATAGTCGGCATATATGGCGGTATGATTCTTTCAACTAACACTTGGGAGCTTTCTTCAAGCGCATTTTGGGCTGAAGCTTTGGATTTTATGACTATTTGCACTTTTCTGCATGGGTTTATAAAATCTTTTTTCTTTGCGTTAATTATTGTAATAGTCGCTTGCCATAAGGGTTTTAACACTAAAGGCGGAGCTGAAGGCGTCGGAAAGGCGACGACAAGTTCGGTTATGACGTCAATGGTTTTTATTTTGATAGCGGATTACTTTTTGACAGCGCTGCTTGTAACTTTGAGAATAAAATAATTTATATAATAAACTCAAATGATAAAAGTTGATAATGTTTATAAACGATTTGGCGTTAAAACAGTGTTGAACGGGGTGAGTTTGGACGTAAGCTCCGGCGAGACGTTGGTTATTATAGGTTCTTCTGGCGTTGGAAAAAGTATTTTATTGAAAAATATTATAGGGCTTGTAAAGCCTGATTCCGGCTTTATTAAAGTTGACGGCGTAGACATAACGAACTGTTCTTTAGGAGAGTTGCATGAAACCCGCAAGAAAATAGGATATGTATTTCAAGAATCCGCTCTTTTTGATTCTTTGAATATTTTTGAGAACGTAGCTTTTGGTTTAAAAAATCTTACGTCTCTCGGCGAGAACGAAATAAAGCAAAGAGCAAAACAGTGCCTTGCTATGGTAGGGCTTGAAAATGTTGAACATTTAAATCCTTCTGGACTTTCAGGCGGAATGAAGAAGAGAGTTGGTCTTGCAAGAGCCATAGCTTATCAGCCGGAATATATTTTATACGACGAACCTACTACCGGTCTTGACCCTATAATGTCTGACGTTATAAACGACCTTATAATAAATTTAAAAAAATATTTGCATGTTACGTCTATAGTCGTAACGCACGATATGAATTCGGCGTATAAGATAGCCGACAGGATAATGATGCTCTACGGCGGTAATATTATTTTTAACGGTACCCCGGAAGAAGTTTGCAATACTAAAAATGAGTACGTAAAACAATTTGTTAAAGGCTCAAGACAGGGACCGATATGTACCGACAGAATCTTTGAAATGGAAAGAATATGAACAAACGACTGAAGTTGGGAATTTTTGTATTTTTAGGGATTATTGCCGCGGCTGTTTCTATAATAGCCGCTGGAGCTTTTTCCTTAAAAAGGACTTACAATATTTATGCTAAATTTGACAATATTTTAGGACTTACCAAAAAAGCTAATGTTAAAATAGCGGGGGTCGACATAGGCGTTTTGAAAGGCATTTCTTTAGATGATTCTCAGGCTAAGCTGAAGTTGTCAATAGATAAAAATGTAAAGTTGTACAGAAATGGCGTCGCCAGAATTGTTTCTATGGGCGTTATAGGAACAAAATATATTGAGATTTCTCCAGGAGATTCGAGCGCGGAGGAATTGAAAGACGATGATTATATCTTTACCGAGCAGTCTTTAAGTTTGGATACTATGCTTAGGAATATTTCAACAAGGGTGGATAAGGCGATGCATAACGAACAATACGGCGATATGATGGAAAACCTTGCCGCCGCTATATGCTCTTTGAAAGATGTTATGAAAAATTTTGCTTCTGAAAACAAAAATATATCTGAAATAATAAATAATTTAAATAAATTTTCTCGTGATGTCGCGGCTATTTCTTCCGAAAACAGACAGGATTTGAGGTCCGTAGTGTTGTCAATCAAAGACGTTTCGGAAAAACTTAACGCGTTGATAGATCGTATAGCTAACGGAAACGGCATGATTTCTACGCTTATAAACGACGAACAAATAGATAAAGATTTAAAAGAAACTGTAGCTTCCGCTAAAGAAACGGTTAAAGGATTGAAGGACGCAATAAGTAAAGCTAATAAACTTCAGTTAAGCTGGAACTATATTGGAAGATATGATATGAAAGACAGAAAACTTAGAAGCGACATCGGCATAAGCATAATGCCAAACCGCAATAAATTCTATTATGTTGGAATTTCAAACGCGGCGGACCATAGTATGGCGAGCGCTTCTGAAAAAAATAAGATAAATAAGCTTGACGCGTTGCTTGGTTTTAGAGCTGAAAAATCTGAAATATACGGCGGAGTTATAAGAGGAAAAGCTGGAGTTGGTTTTGGATATTCTTTCTTTGAACCTGTTTGGGCTGAATTTAGAAGACTTAAAGTTTGCTTGAATGCGTACGACTTTGGAAGGGAAAAACATGGACCTGTTATTGACGCTGGAATGAGAATCAGTATTGCGCGATGGCTTTATGCCGGAGTTGCTCTTGAAGATATTTCTTATAAAACGGCTGTTACGCCTTATATAAAACTTGAAATTGATGATAAAGATTTGGCTGCTTTGATTGGAATTATAAGTCTTGCGGCAATTACGGCAAAATAGATAGTTTTATGAAAAAACAAAAAACTAAGTTTTTGTGTCAACAATGCGGCTACGAGTCGGCTCAATGGCTTGGCAAATGTCCGTCTTGCGGAGCTTGGAATAGTTTTACGGAAGAAAAATTTTTCACATTTCCTAAAACATCTTCCAATGCAAGGCAGTTGACAGGCTTCTCGTCTGAAGTTTTAAAGCTGAACGAAATTTCAGTTAAAGACTTTTCCAGATGCCAAACCAATATAATAGAGTTTGACAATATGATAGGCGGCGGCGTAGTGCTAGGCTCTTTAATATTGCTTGGAGGGGCGCCGGGCATTGGCAAGTCTACGTTAATGCTGCATATTTCTGGTTCTTTAAGCGAGCAAGGAACTGTTCTTTATATATCCGGCGAGGAATCTCTTTCACAGGTAAAATCTAGAGCGGAGCGGCTTAATGTAAAAAAAGATAATATCTTTTTAGCTTCTGAGACAAATCTGCAAAATATTATAGACGCTGTCAATAAAATAGAACCAAAATTTTTAGTAATAGACTCAATACAAACAACATACCATCCTGAACTTGCTAGCGCTCCTGGAACTGTAGGTCAGGTCAGAGAAACTGCCGCCGAACTTCTTAGAATAGCTAAGTCCAAAAATATTACCGTATTTGTTTTAGGCCATGTTACAAAAGATGGAGATTTAGCAGGTCCTAGAGTTTTAGAGCATATAGTAGATACTGTCCTATATTTTGAAAATGAACGTCAGCATACTTATAGGATTTTGAGAGCTTATAAAAACAGATTTGGACCTACAAGCGAAATTGGTATTTTTGAAATGAGTTCTTCAGGGCTAAAAGAAGTTTCTAACCCCTCTTTAATTTTTTTAGGAGAACGCGCCGCCAATGCGGCGGGCAATGTTGTTACAGTCGCTATGGAAGGGACAAGACCAATACTTTTAGAAGTTCAGGCTTTAACGTCAAGAACGGCTTTTGGAATACCGCGCAGAATGGTTTCAGGCTACGACGTAAACCGGATAATAATACTTATAGCTGTTTTGGAAAAAAGGTTAGATATGCCTCTTGAAATGCAAGATGTTTTTGTTAATATTGCCGGAGGGGTGAGAATCAAAGAAACTTCTTTGGACTTGGCCGCCGCTTGCGCTATAGCTTCAGCGAATTCTAATTTTATATGTCCCAAAGACGTTGTTATTTTTGGAGAAGTCGGACTTGCGGGAGAAGTTCGCTCGGTAGCTCTGGCTGCCGAGCGCCTGTATGAAGCGGAAAAACTCGGGTTTAAAAAAGCTGTAATATCAAAAGGTAATTTAATAAATTTATCTTATAAAGGTAAAATAGAGATATCAGGAGCCGAAACTCTAGAGGATGCAATTAAAATAATAAGAAACTAATTCAAGTTTATAAAAGAGGGGACGGCATGTTTGCTAAAAGTAAAGCGGTTTTTGTCGCGGCTTGTTTTTTGTTTCTTTTATCTTTTAACTTAAACGCTGCAAGTAATAAAGTCAGGGCAGAATCGTTGTCATTAGGGCGTTTTGGCGAAGATTCTTTTTCTATTCCCGTCGGCGGGGATAAAGTAATTCCTACGGATTATTCGGACGTTAATAATTGGCTTGCGCTGCCTAAAAAAGAAAAATTAAAAAAAGTAGACGTGTTTTTTATATACCCTACCGCTTGGAGTGTAAACGGAGGGGTATCCCGTATCAGACATAAACGGCAAAGAAACGAGGCAGGGAGCCAAGAATTGTTTAAAATTCCTGAAACTTCAGGAAATATTTTTGCTCCTTATTATAGACAGTTAGATGCTTCTTACGCGGCAAAAGCCGGATTTAGAGTCGCACATGCTTATTTTCAAGGAGTTCCAAAAACCGATATAATAGCCGCTTTTGATTATTACGTTAAAAATTTAAACGAAGGAAGACCTTTTATTTTGGCAGGACATTCTCAAGGTTCAATTATGATAGCGGAAATTTTATCTAGCTATATGAAAGCAAACCCCAAAGGTTTACAAAAGGATGATAGCCGCTTATGCAATAGGAACTCCATTAAATAAAGAATACTATGTCGTAAATTCTCACGTTAAACCCGCTAAGAACAATAAAGATTTAGGAGTAGTTATTATGCTATAACACGGAAGCGCCTGTAATATATGGAGCAATTCCGTACGACGCTGTTATTATCAATCCTCTTTCATGGAAAACAACGGAAAATACGCTGCAAAGAAAGAGAATCTAGGCCCTTGTATGTTTATAAGGGAAATGCGAAAAAATACGAGCATATTGCAGCCGCCAAAATAGATTATAAGAGAGGAGTTATTATTTGTTCTACAGTAGACCGCGAGAAATGAAGTTCTCCAAAATTTTCAAGGAGATATTTTCCGTTAGGCGTTCTTCACCAAAACGACATTCCTCTGTACTACTACAATCTTGGACAAAACGCCCAGTACAGAGTGGAAGAATACTTTAAAACTTCTAAGCGTTGAATTGAAAAAGAAAGAAAACTCAAACTACCAAGGCAGTATTTTTTTCCACCACAACTGATGCTTTGACTCCAAAATTTTTATTCTTATATTGCCTTTGATTTTTGCAAGACCCGCTATGGACGGAGCATAATTTAAATAAATTTTAAAGTCGTTATTTCTGTAGGTAACTTTTTTAACTATAGCTGGAAGCGGGCATGAATTGCCGTCTTCTATTCCTCCTATCAAGTGCGCAATATAATGGGTTAAGTCTCTTTTATCGGTTATTATTGATAATACTGTGTCGCCTTCGACAATTTTTTTTACAAATTTTCCATTATTGTCTTCAAGTATTTTAACGTCTAGTTTTATAAATCCTAAATTATAATACGGAGATGATATTGAATTCTGGTTTAAGTTATAGTCGGGAAGTTTTTTAAATTGAGTTAAACTTAATTCTTCATTTTTAATTTCTATAGAAATTTCAGTAGGATAGAAAAATTTTTTTATTATAGAAAAAATTTCTTCCGACGAAATAGTAATAATTTCTTTTAAAACTTTCTGAATATAAACTTTTAAAATTTCTTCTGTTTCTTTGGTGTATGTTTCCATAGCTCCAGAATTTAAACGAGCTGAAAAAATAGCTTTTTCGTAAGAAAACCAATCCATGTTTGTACTAATTTCATAGATAGCTGGATTGCAAGAAAATGTTATGCTGAAACGTACAATTTCTGACGTTTTCATATTTATGGCTATATGTATAAGCCCGTATATATTTTTTTTCGGAAAGAGTATTTTAATTTTAAACGTCGTGATAAACTTCAAGATAAATCCTATTGCCTTAATAGCTTTTTCAAAATTGTTATTTGAAAGCGAAAGAGCAAGCTCCGCTTCAGAACGCTTGCAGCCGGTCTCTTCCATTAAAAGTTGAAAATACTCTTTTTCTGTCATAATTTATTTATATCCTAAGATTAAAATTCAAATTACTTGCGAGGATGAGTCTTTTTATATATTTTTTTCAAACTTTCTATAGTAACATGAGCGTATATCTGAGTTGTAGAAAGGTTTTTATGTCCGAGCATTTCTTGTACGCTTCTTATATCGCAGCCCCTATCCAAAATATGCGTGGCGAATGTATGTCTTAAAGTGTGAGGACTTGCTTTTTTAAAAATGCCCGCTTGAATAAACAGTCTGTGTATTATTCGTCTTGCTGTTCTTTGTCCTAGTCTTTTATTGTTGTCGCTTAAAAACATCGGGGATTTTATATCATATGGAAATCCTTTTTCGCGGCGTTCTTGTATATAGCTCATTATCGCTTCAATACATTTGATTCCAACAGGGACAATTCGCCATTTTTTGCCTTTTCCAAACACCGTAACAATATCTGACATAAAATCTATGTTTTTTATATTCAAACTCATTAGCTCTTCTATTCTAAGTCCGCATGAATAAAGAAGTTCAATCATGGCTCTGTCGCGGAGTTTTATATTTTCTAAACTTAGAAGCCGTTGCGTTTCTATTTCTGTTAAAAACAGAGGTATTTTTTTGTCTTTTTTTATTCTCGACATATATTGCATAGGATGTTGTTTTATTATATCGTTTATTATCAGAAAATTATAGAAAGTACGCACAGCCGTAAACTTTCTGGCAAGCGTAGCTTTGCTTAACTCTTTATCTTGGAGTTTTTCAAAAAAAGCGCGCGCGTCATATTTGCTAACTCCTGATAAAAATAATTCTTTATCTTTTAAAAACAAAGCAAAATCATACATATCTTTTGCATAAGCTCTTAAAGTGTGCGCGGAGAAATTTCTCTCGCATTCAAGATATTTTACAAAAGAATCTATTTGCTTTGCGTTTTCTTTTTTGATGTTTTCCTGGTTTTTTGCGTTGTCTCTTCTTTTGAGGTTTTTGGTATCCATTGTAAATTCCTGCATTTTGGGAATGCCGAACAAGTAAGGAACGAACCTCTTTTGCCTATTCGTTTAAGCATTTCGGCTCCGCATTTTTCACATTTAACGTTTGTATGCTCAGGAGCAGGTTTGATTGCTTTATTGCCATTTTTATCTATATTGTATGCGGTTTTGCATTCTTCATTTTTACATACAAGATATTGTCTGCCTCTAAAACCTACTTTTTTAAGCAAAGGGATTCCGCATTTGTCACATTTCATATCTGTTTCCTGCGGTCCCTCTATTTTTTTACCGTTTTTGTCCAAAGAGATTGTAGTTTTGCAGTCTGGATACCCGGAACACCCCAGAAACTGTCCGTTTCTGGAATCTCTTATAACCATAGGCTTCCCGCAGTTTGGGCAAACTTCATCTGTCATTTGAGGCTGTATTTTTTGTCTTTGAAGATTTTTTTCAGCGTCCGCCAGATGCTTGTCAAACGGTATATAGAAATCTTTTAAAACGTTTTGCCATATAGTTTTATCTTCAGCTATATCGTCAAGTTTTTCTTCAACATTTGCGGTAAATTCAACGTTTACGACGGCGCCAAAGTTGTTTTTTAAAACGTCGTTTACAACGACCCCAAGATTTGTAGGGACGAATTTTTTACCGTCAAGACGCGCGTATAATCTATCCAGAATAGTTTTAATCGTGGGAGCGTATGTAGACGGTCTTCCTATTCCGTGTTCTTCCAACGCCTTAATTAGACTTGCTTCATTGTAACGTGGAGGATGTTCTGTAAAATGTTGCTGAGGTATTATCCGCAAGAGATTTAAAATTTCCTTTTCTGTAAGAGTCGGAAGTTTTGTTTCTTTTTCATCATCGTCTATGTTGTAAACTTTCATAAATCCGTCAAATATAAGCGAACTTCCGGAAGCTCTAAATATATAATCTTTTACCGCGATTTCAGCTATTACGACGTTGTATACAGCGTCGGACATTTGGCTTGCGGTAAATCTTTTCCATATTAAATCGTACAGTTTAAACTCTTCAGGCGTTAGATACCGCTTTATTTCCGACGGAATTCTTTTTGGAGAAGTCGGTCTTATGGCTTCGTGCGCTTCTTGAGCATTTTTAGATTTTGTTTTGTAAAACCTTGCTGTTTTAGGAAGAAATTCTTTTCCGTAAGAAGATTCTATAAACTTTAACGCTTCAGCTTGAGCGCTTTTCGCTATGTTTAAAGAATCTGTTCTCATATATGTTATAAGACCTATTTCTGAATTTTCTCCAATATGCGCGCCTTCGTAAAGTTTTTGAGCTATTACCATTGTTCTTGAAGGAGAAAACCCTAAACGTCTGGAAGCGTCTTGTTGTAAAGTAGATGTCGTATATGGAGCGTACGGCGAGCGTTTGCGTTGTTTTGTTTCAACGGACTTTACGATGTATTTAGCTTCTTTTAAGTCAATTAATATTTTATCGGCTTCTTCTTTTGTTTTTATAGATAATTTTTCAAATTTTACATCGCCTTTAGCTGCTAATATGGCTTTAAAAGGCAAAGCGTCTTTATCCGTTTTTGTAAGTTCTGCCTCTATGCTCCAATATTCAACTGAGACGAATTTTTTAATTTCTTCTTCTCTGTCGCATATAATCATTACCGCTACAGATTGCACTCTTCCGGCAGAAAGCCCTATTTTTATTTTTTTCCACAAAAGAGGGGAAAGTTTATAACCGACAAGCCTGTCTAATAATCTTCGCGCTTGTTGGCTATTTACAAGACCCATATCCAAACTTCTAGGGTGTTTTACAGCGTCTAATATGGCTTCAGGCGTAATTTCGTGAAAAGTTATTCTTGAAATTTTTGAATCAGGAAGTCTTAACGCTTCTTTTAAATGCCAAGCGATGGCTTCTCCCTCGCGGTCAAAGTCTGTGGCGAGATAGACTATATCGGCTTTATCTGCTTTTTTTTTCAGGTCAGATATAACTTTTTTTGCTTTGGGTATGTTAGTATACGTCGGTTCAAAGTTGTTTTCTGTATCTATCCCAAGTTTGCTTTTAGGCAAATCTCTTATGTGTCCGTAAGAACTTTTAACTTCAAAGTCTTTCCCTAAAATTTTGGATATAGTTTTTTCTTTTGCGGGAGACTCGACTATAACTAAATATTTAGACATTAATTTGCTCCTTTGCTTCAGAGTATTTCTGTAAATACTCAAAACTGCCGTTGTTTAGTAAGTTCTTATATATATTTGTCCAGGAGTATTTTTTATCAGCCCGGTTATTTCCAGTTTTAAAAGCGCGGTTGACGTTTCGGAAATATCAAGATTTAGTTTTTCGGCAATTAAGTCAGAAGGTAGTCCGTCGCTATCATTTTCTATTAGATTAAGCACTGCTGTTTCGATTTTATCCAGGCTGTTCATTCCCATTGGTTTTTTCATTTCTTTTTTAGGAAGCCAATCGAGTTGTTCCGTCATGTTTTGCGGGCTTAGCGCTATGTAAGCTCCGTTTTGTATAAGGTCGTTTGTTCCTTTTGACATATCTGAATATATGCTTCCGGGTACGGCAAAAACATCTTTTCCGCATTCTGCGCAAAATCTTGCCGTTATGGTCGCTCCGCTTCTAATCCCTGCTTCAGTAAGCAGAGTAGCTTTTGACAATCCTGCTATAATTCTATTTCTTCTAGGGAAAGTTCCCTTATTTGGCGGTTGTTTTAAAGGAAATTCGCTTATAACTGCTCCGTTTTGTGGAATCGCTTCTTGAAGTTTCTTATTTTCAGGAGGATAATTTACAAGAAGTCCATTGCCAAGCACAGCTATTGTTCGCGATTTATTTTCTAAGGCTGTTATATGAGCCAAAGTATCAACGCCTCTTGCAAGCCCGGAAATTATTGTAATGCCTTTCTTTGCAAAATAAGACGCAAATTCTGAAGTGGCTGTTTTACCATAATTACTTATCTTCCTAGAACCGACTATTGATATTGATTCAAAGTCTTTATCCAAAACACCGCCTTTTATATATAAAACAAGCGGTTTGCCAGGCAATTCTCTAAGAGGTTTTGGATAATTACCGTCAGTATATACAACTACGGATATATTATTCTTTTCAGCAAGTTCAAGCTCTTTTTCAGCTTTTCCATAGACACAAACATTGAGAATGGCTTCAGAAAGAGTTGCGCCAATTCCTTCAACAGACATAAGGTCTTTTTTCCTTGCTTTAAGTATAGATTCCGCGTTGCCGAATCTTTCAAGCAGTTTAAAAAACCTTATTGATCCTATGTCAGCCGACAAAATAAGTTTAAATAAAGACAACTCTTTTTCGTTCATTGGAAGACAATTTTAAACAAATCATTTATAAGATGTCAAACTACGCGTTAATTGGAAACGAGCAAAACCTTAGTAGCGAAATATTGTATAATATCAATATGGATATAAGTTAAAGATGGATAATTTTTAATTTAACAGGGTAGATAGAACAATGGAAAATGAAAAATCTTTGGATATTTTAAGACACTCTACGGCTCATATAATGGCTGCGGCGGTAACGGAACTTTTTCCCGGAACTAAGGTTGCTATAGGACCTTCTATAGAGGATGGTTTTTATTACGACTTTGACAGAGCGGACCCTTTTACCACTGAAGATTTAGTCAAAATAGAAGAAAAGATGAAAGAAATAATAAAAGAAAATCATTCTTTTGTTTGTTCTTTAATGCCTAAGGCGGAAGTTGTTAAGGAGTTTGAGTCAAAAGGGGAAAAATACAAAGCTGAAATAGCTTCGCAAATTCCAGATAATAATGTGAGCGTATATAAATCTGGAAACTTTACCGATTTGTGTAAAGGTCCGCACGTCAAATCTACGGGCGAACTAAAATATTTTAAACTTCTCTCAGTGGCAGGAGCTTATTGGAGAGGGGATTCTTCAAAAGAACAGCTTCAGAGAATTTACGGCACAGCCTTTCTTACAAAAAAAGATTTAGAAGAGCGCTTAAATAAAATTGAAGAAGCAAAGAAAAGAGACCACAGAAAACTTGGCAAAGATTTGGACTTGTTTAGCGTTAACGAGGCTGTTGGCGGCGGGCTTGTTTTGTGGCACCCCAAGGGCGCTCTTTTAAGAAACATTATTGAGACGTACTGGAAAAATTTCCACTTAGAGAACGGTTATGACTTGATTCTCACGCCTCATATTGCAAGCGAAGAACTTTTTAAAATAAGCGGTCACTTACAGACTTATTCTGAAAATATGTATGCGCCGATGGAAATTGAAGGAAAGCCATACCGTGTAAAACCTATGAACTGCCCTATGCACCTAATGGCGTATAAGACAAAACTTCACTCTTATAGGGAGCTTCCCATAAGATACTCTGAACTTGGAACGGTTTACAGATTTGAAAAGTCGGGGGTTTTGCATGGACTTTTAAGGGTAAGAGGTTTTACTCAGGACGATGGCCATGTTATAGTTTCTCCCGAGCAGCTTGAAGAAGAGATGCTTAGAGTTTTCAACATGGCTATAGGCTGTCTTAAAACGTTTGGATTTAACGATTACAAAATTTATCTTGCCACAAGACCAGAAAATAAGTATGTAGGTGAAATATCGGATTGGAAAAAAGCTCAAGATTCCATAGAAAACGCTCTCAAAAAAACTGGATATGAATATGAGGTTGACGAAGGCGGCGGCGCTTTTTATGGACCTAAAATAGATATAAAGATAAAGGACGCCATAGGAAGATTGTGGCAGTGTTCTACTATACAGTTTGATTTCAATTTACCTGAAAGATTTGATATTTTTTACGTGGATTCTTCTGGTAAGAAAGCAAGACCTTACATGATACACAGAGCTTTAATGGGTTCTTTGGAGAGGTTTATAGGGGTTCTTTTAGAACATTATGCCGGGGCTTTGCCTTTGTGGCTTTCGCCTGTTCAAGTTGCAATGGTAAATATAAATGAAGAGCAGTATGAATATTGCAAAGAGTCGGCGCAAACTTTAAAAAAGAACGGCGTAAGAGTTATCTTTGACGACAGAAACGAAAAAATCGGACATAAAATAAGAGAAAATGCAATGCAAAAGATTCCTTATATAGCGGTTGTAGGAAATAAGGAGAAGGAAGCTGGATCAGTTGCCATAAGAGCAAGAGGAAATAAAGATTTGGGCGTTATGACGATAGATAATTTTATTGCTATGGTAAAAGCAAAGAATGTCCCAGGAATAAATGAACTCTAGCGTTTGTCGTTATGGCGACGAAATCCATTAACTCAAGGCAGGTGGTTTAGTTGAAACATATAGATGAAGCAAAAATAAACTCCTTGATGGATTTGAATGTTTCGGAACAAGAAATAGACGATATTTTAAAAAAGACAAGGCTTTTAAAAAGGCTTACTCTTGAAGAGTCCGCCAAGCTTTTGTCTGTTAAAGACGCGTTCTTATTAAAAAAGATTTACAATGCGGCTGCGTATGTTAAAAACGCCATATACGGCAAGCGTGTGGTAATATTTGTGCCGCTATACGTAAGCAATGTTTGCGCTAACAGTTGTTTATATTGCGGTTTTGCGGGGAATAATAAACTTACCGTAAGAAAAAAACTTTCTGCTCAAGAAATAAAAGAACAAACCGAAATACTTCTCAAAAGAGGGCATAAACGTATTTTAATGGTTGCGGGGGAAATGGTTTCTTCCCAAGAAAATGTAGATTATTACGTTGACGCCGTAAAAGCTATTTACGAGGCGAAATATAAAGGCGACAAAATAAAGAGGGTAAATATCAATGTGGCTCCTATGGGCGTTGAACAATTTAAAAGATTGAAACAGTCTGGCATAGGCACTTATCAGATATTTCAAGAAACTTACCACGACGCTACTTACAAAAAAGTTCATATTGCGGGGGCAAAATCCGACCCTAACAATCGTTTAGACGCCGTTGATAACGCTTTTAGAGCTGGAATTGACGATGTTGGCATAGGTCCCTTGTTGGGTCTTTACGACTGCCGTTTTGAGATACTTGCCATGTTAACGCACATAGAATATTTAGAAAGAACTTACGGCGTGGGACCTCATACAATTTCAGTTCCTCGTATAGAGACTGCTCCCGGATCTTCATATGCCGACAAACCGGAATATCCGATTTCAGACGAATGTTTTAAAAAGTTGGTTGCAGTTTTAAGATTGTCGGTTCCTTATACGGGAATAATAATGTCTACAAGAGAGACTGCAGAACTTAGAGACGTTTTGGTCAATTTGGGCGTTTCGCAAATAAGCGCGGAGTCAAAAGTTACTCCGGGAGGATATGAAGAAGAGTCTTCCTGTCATAATGATAAACTTGAAAGACAATTTAGTCTTAATGATCAACGCGCTTTAAACGAAATAGTTAAATCTTTGCTTTCTCAAGGTTTAATCCCAAGTTTTTGCGCGGCTTGTTACCGTAAAAACAGAACGGGCGAACATTTTATGTATTTGGCAAGACCCGGAGCCATAAAACATATGTGCGACATTAACGCTTTAGTAACGTTAAAAGAATATCTTGAAGATTTTGCAACGCCGGAAATCAAAGCGTTGGGATGCGAACTTATTGAAAAATGCAAAAGTAAGCTTGATAATGCTAGCCTAAAAGTTCTGGAAAAATTTTTCAAAAACATAGACAATGGTATAAGGGACGAATATATTTAGTTTGGCGTTTTAGAAGGCATTTTGATATAACATGAGACGGAAGTTGGGGCGTCTCATCTCTAATAAGTTGTTTAAAATTTTTATAGTTTTATATGGTTGGGGCTATAGCTCAGCTGGGAGAGCGCTTGCATGGCATGCAAGAGGTCAGGGGTTCAATCCCCCTTAGCTCCATTTTATTTTTAAAGAAAAAGATTAGATGTAATGTTTAATATAAGAGTGACCTCTTGATGCAAGAGGGCGGCAGTCCGAGGAATAACGAGGACGAGTTTGCCGCGGTCGCGAGATAGTGAGCGACCCGGAACAGGGGTTCAATCCCCCTTAGCTCCATTTTTATTTTTAAAGAAAAAGATTAGATGTAATGTTTAATATAAGAGTGACCTCTTGATGCAAGAGGGCGGCAGTCCGAGGGAATAATCTTTACGACGCGTTTCTATTTGATTACTATAAATAAAGTTTGTCTTTCCTTATATTGTAATACTTGCCTTTAATAAAAAATGTTCCGACCCGCCTGTAATCAAACGGGCTTATTTTTTCATTTACATAAAATTACGCTTCTCTGTGTGTTTTTGTTTTGTAGAATTTTGGCATTTAAAACACACTATATTGTCTGTAAATTATAGTGTGTTTTTTATATTTTTATCAATATGAGCATACTGCATACCATTGCAATCAATGTCAAAAAAGAGCGTTTCAATAAAAATCTTACCCAAGAAGATTTAGCCTACAAAGCGGGCTTGCACCCAAATTATATTGGTCTTATAGAACGACAAAAACGCAATGTATCGGTTTTGGCGCTGAGCAAAATAGCAAAAGCATTAGGCGTTAAACTTACATCTCTATTGGATAGCAAGCAATGAGCGACCGATTTAAGAAATTTGATAATTTCATCAAAACAATAGATTTAGATAGTTTTCGTAAAAAATATTCTCATATAAAAATTGTCGAGATGGACTTGCCGAGAAGCGTTCAGGTATTAAAAACGATGTATCGCGTATATTGGAATGAGGCGGACTTAAGTAATATTCTCAATTTTGAAGAGTGTTATAAAATATATTATAACGAACTAAAAGATGATATAGAAAAATTTCGCATTAAGGCAGAAATGTGTTCTGTATGTTTTGGCAAAGGATTAAAGGCGAGAATTTATAGAACTTGGGCGAGTATCATAACGCAAATCCACGCTGGTTATGTTGCAGAAACTATATTTGGCGAAGCTTCTATTTTAATGAATGACGAATTAGACCATACTGGTAAGGATTTTATCGTTTCTTATAATGGCAAAACAATTCCTATTCAGGTGAAAAAAGAAAGCAAACGTCCCGAAAGCCGTATTTTGAGAATAGGCAATAATGATAATTCAGTTATAAATATAAAATATTGCGCGCCAAATCCGAAAGATTTTCAAAATCCAAGATATGTTAAAACAG
Source organism: Endomicrobium sp. (assembly GCA_031290625.1). Classification (GTDB taxonomy): domain Bacteria; phylum Elusimicrobiota; class Endomicrobiia; order Endomicrobiales; family Endomicrobiaceae; genus Endomicrobiellum. The sequence continues at coordinate 18,173 of JAITND010000028.1, forward strand.
GCGAATTAAAACCGCAAGTTTTGGACTTTATTGAGTTTTCTAAAAACGGAATACTTACAAGATATGATAATGGGTTTGTAGCGTTTTTAGACAGAGTTTTTAAAGATATTAAAAATAAATTTTTCAAATAGAAATTTTTTATCCGAATACAAAATATCCTTCCGCGTCTTGCGTATCGTAAGAAGTCGTTTCAGGTTCTTGTAATTCATTAGCAAGCATTTTTTTTGCAAGCGTACAATAATCAGGGTTTATCTCAAAAGCAATAAAACTCCCGCCGTTTTTAATAGTCGCTAAACATTCCGAACCGCTTCCCGCAAAAGGTATTAGCGTGGTAAATTTTTGTGTTTTAGGTTTTGCCGCTTTTATGAGTTTGTCCGTTATGGCATACGGCTTTTGAGTTGGATGCATAAGAATATCGCAATTTTCGTGTCGATGTCGTTTTTGCGGTTCAACTATGCAATCGCAAGTTTTACAATACATAATCCTTTCTTTTAACGAGGCCCCGCCTGCTAATGTTGAAACTTTTATAACATCTCTCGGCAAAGCCCCATTTTTGTGGGCATTGTAAATTGTTTCTTTGCCTTTTCTACTAAATCTGCCAAAAGTCCCAGTTCTTACTTTGCCTGCTGAATTTTTTAAAAAAGTTTTCGTATAAGGTTCGCGGACATAATCTCTGTTGAATAAAGGTTTATCGCCTTTCCAACAAGTTATTATCGCTTCGTGGCTTCTCTGCCAAAAGTTTAACGACGGCACATTTTTATTTGTATAGTGCCAAATAAGCCATCTTTGGTTATCAATATCAATGAGGCAAGAAATCCTTGCTAAAATTTCACTAAAACCATAAATATAAATGGTTCCAATTGGCTTAATAATACGCATAGCCTCATTAAGCCAGCATTCAGTCCATCTTAAATAATCTTGCAAAAGCATATTGTCTTTATTATTGCCGAAATCTTTGCCGATATTATACGGCGGGTCGGCAATAATAATATCAACGGAATTATCATCTATACGCCTCATTCCGCGGCAACAATCATATTGGTAAATTCGATTTAGTTCCATGCACATGCAATTGATTATAGCATTTTGACCTAAAAATACACATTTGTCTTACCCTGTATTGTAATATTGTAATAATTGTGTTGTCTGAAAAATCCTTATTTTGTATAATCTCTATGAATTATTCGCGGGACTTTTATGAAGACATTGTCTTTGAGAGAAAAATCAATTTTCCCTAACAAAAGACAAGGCTGGCATAAGCGAGAAATGTAACCTTATGCGAAAGCAATTCTTAAACAGATAGATTATTTCTATTATTGAAATAAATGAACGCTCAATAGAGATTGCAGAACGTTTTGTAGATTTAGGGATATTAAAAGAAAAAAGTTTTAACGATTGCCAACATATTGCTGCCGCAATTATAAGCGGTTGCGACGCTATAGTATCTTGGGATTTAAGCGCACATAGTAAATCGCAAAACTATCGCAGAGGTTAAGGCTGTTACAGCTTTGGAGGGGTTAATGATGATATATATCAAGGATAAATTTGTTTCTCAATAATGAGGCAATGTGTTCTGCTCTTGGAATTACAGATAAAAAACCAGACGATATTATTATGAAAATAGAAAATTTTATAAAGGCTGAAGATAAAAATCAGAATCAGATTTTGAGAATTAGTTTTGAAAAATTGTCGTATGACTTTTCTATCAGAGAAATAATCGTAGATTTTATTTCTTCTTATCTTTTAAAGAAATCAAGAGGCGGTTCTTTCAGGAATACCCCGTTAGTGTTATTTATCGATGAAGCTCGCCAATTCTTAAATAAAAGGATTAATGCAGAAGATAATACAACATTTTCACTTCAGATTGCTCTTTTAATTTTATGGCATTTGATACTTTTTAAATCTATAATTATTTTGCCTTTTTCTTTATCGCTTTTAAAATATCTCTTGGATGAACGAGGTATTTTTCAAACTCTTGTATATTTGTATCTTTTATCCATAATTGACCTTCGCCAATATTTCCACGATGTTGACCTTTTGAAAAATATTTATTATTTTTAATTTCATTACTTGAAAGTACCCAATATTTAATCGTATCTCGCCAAACGCCAATCCATACAAAAACTTTAGCGCAATTTGGCTTTATCTGTTGGAAGTTCATATCAAAACCTAATTTTGAATTAAAAGATAACGCCTTTTCAAGTAGTGTATCACATCCTTTACGCATAACCGCCCTTGACGCTTTTATTTCAATAGAAATATCTTTATACCAAAAATCATATTGTCCAACATAATCTGGGTCAAAATCTTTCGAAGGGCGGTCTAATTCTGGCACAAGTTCGTTTAAGTGTTGTTGAGCCCAAGTTTCGCCAAAAGTTCGAGGCGCGGTTATTTCAAAAACATACAAAAACTTATTTCTACGCAAATATGCATTTCTAATTTCAAGATATTGTTCAAGAGATAATACTTTTTCAGCGATTAAGTGACTAATAATATATTCAAACTTGTTAAATGGATAGACAGAATATAGGTTATCAAGAACTTCAGTGCTTAAACCGTATTTTCCATTTAACTTTGTAATATCTTGTTTTAATTCTTTAATTAGTATTTCCATACAAAACTTCTTTAATGTGGTCAATTTGATTTTGTGTAATTTCAAATATATTATAAATATAATCTTGTAGAGATGAGTAATTACCTAAATTATTTTCTACAATTTTTGAAACTTCTGCTGATAACCTTTTATCTTGTTCAGAAGTAATTTCAGCAAAAGGAAGTTGTGATAAACTACCTTTCAATATTTTAATTTCACCAAACATTTTCATATAAAGATACTGATACAACTCAGAATTGAGGAAAGCAGCAACTGAGTAAATGGACATATTTGGTATATTAGGAATTAAGATATTGGCGCTATTTAGGAATAAACTACCAGAATTATCTATTGAGAAAACTAATTTTTTAGAGATAAATTTATAAACCAATTTACTTTCTGCTCGGTAAATCTCATCTTTGGCAACTTGCTGAAAATTTTTTCTGTCATACATAACATACTTTGTAGCTTTTTTTAGACAAAAAGGGGTAATTTCTTTTCCAGTATAGATTGGCTCATAGCATACTTGGTGCTTTGCTTTGAGTTTGTTTTTATTATCGCCTGTAACAATCCCCAAAGCCCAAATACTATTTTCTAAAGTATACTTTTTTTTCTTATTTACAATATCAATAATTTGTTTGTCTGTATCATTTATAGCTGAAATAATATAATTACTGTTCCCTTTTATAGTTTTTTTATCAATTTTGTATTTATCTTTTTCGTCTATGACAGTAATTTTGTCAGATATCTCTTGTTCTTTTTTTGTTTCTATTGATATATATTGCGTCATTACGCCAGCAAAAGCCCCTGGATGTAATTTAATTTCAGTCAAATTCGTCTTTTCAATTAAGAATTCTCTTATATCCTTATGTAATCTTACATTTAAGATAGAACACGGCAATAAAAATCTCAAAATTCCATTGTCATTTAGATAATCAAACGACTTAATCAAGAAATATGAAAACACTTCGCCAGATTGTATTATTTTACTATATGGCGACATCAAAACATCTCCGCTAACTCCGCCCCAAGGGGGATTTGTAATTATGTAGTCAAAAGTGTTATCTAAAATTGTTTGCTGAAAATCATCAGTTCTAATATCTAATAAACTTGGCGCTGCTATAAAATCAGCGCGATAAATTTTTGGAGTAATCTTTGTATCTGGAAATTTAGCATAAAAATTAAATTTTGAAACCAGAACTGCTATAGGGTCAATATCTACGCCAAAAATTTGCTCTGGGTTTATATTGGGAATATTCGTTAAAAACATAGAACTACCACAACAAGGATCAAAAACTTTATCTGTTTCTTTTAGTTTTACATCAACAACCATATTTAGCGCAACTTGCTTTGGCGTGTAGTATGAGCCTTTGATATTTTTTTCGCCCTCAGTTTGAATACATTGATAAACAATCCCAAGAATATCAGTTTCATCAGGTAGTTTATATTTTATAAATTCATCAATTTCTAACAATTTATATTCATTTCGCAGGTTATCAATATTTTCAGTTATTGCCTTGCGACTTTTTAGCAAATTGACACCAAGTGAAAAAAGGACGTCATCTATATCATAGGCGCTTGCTTTAATCTTCTCTATCAAAATTTGGACTTGTTGGATATTATTTGATGTATCAAAATTTTCTTTTGGAATGATTGTTTTTTTGGAAAACCGTTTATTTGCGCCAGATGAAAGTTCTTTTTTATCAGATGATATAGAAAGTTTGTTCCAGTTTCTTTTTGTGGCGTTGGAAATCAAGTCGCTTACTGTGTAAGACATTTGACTATCAATTAAATTCCCCATACCTTAATTATATCATAGTTTTGAGGAATCAACGCCGCAGAAAAGAATATGATATTTTTTATTTCATTTAAGCGTCCACAATATACAATACATAGTTGAATAAAGCGTTCCCAGCAACGCAAGCGACGACAAAAGAATGTCGCGGGTCCCGGGTATACTGATAATGATGGAGATGCAATGGTTACTATCAGGGCATGCCCAGACAATACGCGTACGTCTATGCGCCCAAATTAAAAATTACGGCATTAAAATATTTCGGAATTATCCCTTGACAACCATAAAAAGAATCCCTTTTAAGATATTATACCAAACTTTGTTTACTGTACGATTTATTTAAGTTCCTACTCTAATGCTTTCCAATCATTATAAAATCTATTATTAAAACAAGAGTAGTCATAGTTTTTCCCTTTATTCAAAACACTACCATCAATGTTGATTTTCAATGTAGTCTTTTGATTATCGGTTATTTGATAAGTTGGTAATTGTATATTGTCAAATTTTTTAATGTCTTTCGTATTCAAAATATAAAAATGACATTTTTTTTCTTTTGTATTATCAAATATAGCAATCCAAACATAAAAAACCTCTTTTCCCATATTATATCTGATTTTGGGATGAAAACTAAATTCTCTGATATTATCTTGTTTAGACGGTATTCCTTCTGATGTTTTGACTTGTAAATAACGAGAGATAACCTCTAATTCTGTTTTATGACAATGTTCACATAAATTTGTAACACACTTTTCTTGTTGTCCTTTATATTTGCAATAACGTATAAACTGATTGCTATACTTGTTGCATTTAGGACACCAATATTTTGTAATTGTAAAATCAATTCCTTCGTCAATATAAGCGCGATGCACTTGCCAGCCGAGTTCATGCAATTCCATTGATAAGCGCATTTCGCCATAAAGACCTATTACAAGTTTCTTTTTATCCTCTATCTTATTCATAATTTAGTTCCTCTATTTTTGGATTGTTGCAGAATTTTAGCTTGTTTTGTAAATTGCTCCTAATGCTTTTTTCAAACATAGATTTATTTAATTCTATTCCAACTCCAACGCGCTCAAGTTGTTTCGCCGCGATAACTGACGTAAAACTTCCTGCAAAGGGGTCTAATACTACCTCGTTTTTGTATGAAAATAATTTGATAGCCATTTCGGGGATTTCTATTGGAAACGGAGCAGTATGCCCAAGTTTATTTTCGCCTTTGGAATTTATTTTTATGACGGGATTGATTTTAATTATGTCTCTGCGCCACTTTTTTATGAAATCCGCGTCAATGGCGTGTTGTTTTTCTTGTCTGCTTTGCGTCATAATTGTTTTTAAAGAAAATCTTTTGCCCCTATTAGCATTACTTCTTTTAAAACAATCTGTGTTTTTGCATTCCCAACTTTTCAATCCTATTTCAGAATAAGCATTGCCATTAACATTTAAACAACCACACACAGGACAAGGATAGCGCGTGGTATCTTTTCTGTGCTTATGGAATATAAGTATATGTTCGTAGCAATTCATTGGATATTGATAAAAAGGAAAAGGTTTATTTCCGTTTTTATGGCGTTCGCTTTGCACTTCACCTTTATCCCATATAAAATCATCTACAAAAGTAAATCCTTCCTCCTCAAATATTTTTGTAAAATATGCGCCGAGCGGAATGCGCCGTTTGCCCCAAGTGGATTTGGTTGCAATGTTGTCGTTGTCAAATATATCGCCAACATTAAAAACGAAAACGCGATGATTATCTAAAACTCTGTATGCTTCCCTAATAATAAGTCGCATATAGTTCAAATACTCATTTAGATTATTCCAATGAGAATACTCTCTTGCATTATAATATGGTGGCGAAGTGACCATTAAATGAATAGACTCGGATAACATTCCATTCATAACTTTAAGACAATCTCCCCATATAATTTTTACGCCGTCGTCTTTTTTATTTAGAAAAGTATTAAGTTTCTTGTTATAATTTTTGTAGGATTTTTGATAATTCTCTTTAATAAGATTTATATAAATATTACTCCATTCCGATACTACTTTTGTAATATCCGTTTCATTATTTAGATAAGTTATTTTGGAAAAAAGATATTCTAATTGCTCATTTGTGAATGTTTCTTTAAGACGCAGTACGCTTTTATTTATAATGGTGCTTATATAAGAATTATTAGAAAAAAATCTTTTTGCTGCAGTTAAGGAATTAGTATTAGCTGTTTGCTGCTCGCTGTTCATAATCTATTATTTTACCTTTTTTGAGATGTTATACTACTAAAACCACATTGTCTTAACAAGCCGTCAAAGCTGTTGTCGTTCATTCTAAATGTGAACTCGTTAATATAGTTTTGCATATACTTTATGGATATATGGTGGTATATCCCAAAGATACCGCCAATAGCGGTTTTTCTTGTGCCTCTGCCTCTCTCGGAGCTTGCGGCTTGTCGTCATCGTCTTTGCCGTTGGCTTTGCGAGGTTTACCACCTACATAAGTTTTGTCTATCTCTACAATGGCTTCAAATGCCTTGCTCATATCGGCATTACCCATCGCTTGCCTTATTAACTTTAACATACGCCACGCTGTCTTGTAAGTAACGCCTATCTCACGCTTTAACTGAAGTGCCGAAATACCTTTACGACTTATGAGTACTAAATTGATAGCGTAAAACCACTTTCTTAAATCTGTATCTGATTTTTCAAATATAGTTCCTTTGAATACAGAAAAATCATTATTGCAGGTTTTACAAACAAAATTCTTTTCTCTACCCTCTGATTTTCTATGATAAACAGAAATTTTATTGCCGCAATGCGGACAAATTATCCCATTTTTATATCGTAATTTGATAAAATAGTTAATAACAGATAATTCTGTTGGGAATTGTTTCTGAAATTCAAAGTAATTCATATAGTATAAACCTCTCTTTTTATCGTCGTTTTATACTATATTATACTACTTTTTAGATGGTTGTCAAGGGATAATTCCGAAATATTTTATGGCATTGTGAGATGCTTCAGAACTTACGTCTCTCAGCACCGTTAGAGAACCGGTAACGATCGCGGCGGCTGTTTTTAAGACTTTAGCGACAGGCTTGGGGATACGGACGACCTTGGAAATTTTATTGAAGAAAATTTTACTTAGAAAAAAGTCTCGTAATTTGTAAAATATATTATCGGCTTATTATACGAATATTTTAGTTTAGGATGTCGTTTATGACGACAGAGCGATTAGTAAAGCGAGGGAAAGAGTCTCAAGATTTTTCCAAAATAGAATCTACTATAGCTATGCTGCGTAATTTTTTACCGCAAAAACCTGTAAGCAATGCAGTTATTTATTTTTGGGAAAGCCACAATAAACATCCTGATGAGAAAGAAAAAACGCAAGCTACAATTGATTTAATATATAAAGAATTTGATTTATCGACATGTGAGAAATATGAAGCGCGTACTGGATATCTAAGTCGTTATAACCACATGTTAAAGCCATTGGCTGATTGTACTGCTGATGAGATAAAGGAAGCAATTGTAAAATGGTTGAGCAGATGTCAACCGGATCTACCGGGATTTACAGAGAAAAATTGGGAAGATTGCATAAACAATCCATTTTATGAAGATTGTAGAAATTTTGTTATAAATAAAATGGATAACGACGCTGTTTTTGCAAACGCATTTTCTAAAAGTATTGCTGATTTCGCATTAACGCATAGTACAAATGAAACAAACAGTAAATTATATATTATAGAAGAAACTTCATGGATACTTAGCTTGCCTCTCTTACATTTAAATAAGCCAGTATATTTAATACATATAGGAAGCGCTAATAGCGCTGTTGTAGCAATATTTCATCATTTCCCAAATCTTCAGAAAGTGGTAAAGCGGCTGTCTCCGCGTTTTAGCGTAAGTAGTTTTGAAAATATTTCAGAGTTTTTATTAGATTATAGAAATGCTTTTCATGTTGGACATTCTTATGCCATAGAAAATAAAGAATCTATAAGAGAAATTACAAATTTTAGAAAAGAGGAAGAATCATTTCAGAAAAATATACAAAGAGCGCTAGAAGATGAAAGAAGAAAAAATAATTTGTTAGAGTCAATAATAAATAAGCTACCGGTAAATACTTATTGGTTAAATCGCAATATGGTTTACATGGGTTGTAATGATTTACAAGCCCAGAGACTTGGTTTAAGTTCTAAAAAAGAAATCATCGGTAAAACTAATTATGATCTACATAGCGTTGAAGAAGCGGATGAATTGAATAGAATCAATAATATTGTTATGATTACTTCAACTTCATATGAGTCTGAAGAGGTAGTTTTTACGAAGTCTATTGGTAAATTATGCACTTATTTATCGCGAAAAACTCCACTTTTTGATATTAATGGGAAAATTATAGGTTTACTTGGATTATCAATAGACATAACCGATAGAAAAAAGAGAGAAGAGGCGGAGATTAAGATACGGGAAGAGTTATACAATGTAGCTAAATATGTATCGCACGGATATAGCGCAGCCCGTAACTGTATTGAAAGGGATTTAGATTTAAATAAAAGTTTATCTAGAGAGGAAAAGAGAATATTTAATGAAGTTGCGCGAAACATAGAAAATATAGCCGATAGATTGCTAACCAAATATAGGGGCGAGAAGGATGTAGAGGAAAGGCAGTATGTTCTTGTGACATGGTGTTTAGAACGGGTGATTAGTCAAAAAAGAGAGCAATATAAGGAAAAGGATATAGAATTTAAGAGTTCATTAGATAGCGCGAATAAGTTTGTATTTATAAAAGGGAATTTTGTTGATTTTAGCAGAATGATATCTAATTTACTAAGTAATGCGGTAGAGGAAATAGACAATAAGAAAGG
>JAITND010000039.1 GCA_031290625.1 Endomicrobium sp.
AGCAGTTAATTGCTGTTTCGGACTGTATATTGGACTGTATAGTGGGCTATATAGTTGAACAGCCTTCAGACGATTATGAAATAGAGGAGGGGGCAATTCTATCTGAAAGAGTTCACCAAATTCTACTTGATCGTTTTAATCGTTATACTGGGGAGCAAATCAGCAAGATAGAGAGCCACATCTGTCAGCTATCCGAAAGAACCCGAGAGGCGCTGTGGCATAACTGGGAGAGATTTCATCCTCGTGCTGTCCCGCCACCACCGACGGGCACCTACGAGGCGTGTATCCGTTTCGACGCACTTGAGAAACACCGCGATGGACGCCACGTCATGACCGCAGAGGAGGAAAGAGAGATGGGCGTAATAAGTCCATTCCTAGATAAATATAATCCCCGCTATAATCACGCCCAATATTCCAGAGCCGTCTGCGACGTGCGTGACCGGCGCTAGAATAATGAAAAGGAGCAAAAAATGTTTGAAACAATAGTCGGCATAGGTTCATTCGGAGATTGCAGTACAGACGGCAATATTTTAATCAATCTAACCAAATTCAATATAGCAAATCCCTGATATTCTCGCAATCTGCGGGGATTTTTGTGTTTTTAGCGTATTTTTAGGATGGTTTTCAGCTGAATTCACTCTCAAAAACGACAAAATTCCCTAAAGAAATAACAGGGAAATTATGGAATTAATTATTAAAATATAAAGATCAAGGGTATGTTCGTATGTAATGAAAGATCATATGGGAGTTTTTTTATAATATTCGGATCAGTAATTGTTCCTTTTTTTATGTAATATTCTTTTTTATTTTTTTTAGCAAATAAAATAACTTTTTGCGCCATCTCATTGAAAAATTCTTTATGATTTTCGTATGATGATACTTGAGAATTGTAGTTTAATCTTCCGAAAATAATCTTATCAACAAAACCTAAAGCCTCCAAAATATCATCAAAGTTTTGTTTTATTATATTAGGCGTTGGATAAGGTTCTATACTAACCCAAGTTTTAGCGCCTTGTTTATGGAGTTTATACAAGCTTTCTATTCGTTTTTTCATTGGAGAAGCAAACGGTTCTAATTGATGTCTAAACTGATCGTTGATTGTTATAAGAGTTATACCAAACTCATTTTTGGGATTAAGTTTTGCCAATTTTGAAGGTAAAATACCTTTAGTAAGAGCAGTACATTTTATATTATCTTTATTAAGCCTCTTAATAATTTTATAACTTAATTCTGATATTTCATCATATCCATACATGAAAGGATCGGTCGTAAAACTTAACTGAACAAAACGAATTTTTTCTTTTAATTTAGGAATTTCATTTTCTAAAATTTCTAAGGCATTCCCAACTATTTTGGGTTTTATCCAATCCTTATAAGTTTTAATTTTACCAAATCTCTTTGCCATTAACATGGCATAGCAAGGATATAGACAGCCATGAGAACAACCATCAACGTGGTTAATTGTGTAATCTCCATATTCAACATTTGTTTTATACAACAAAGTTTTTCTGGTAATAAATACCACTGTATTGTCCTTTTAATTTATTTGGAAACAATTTCTAATTTTGGAGGTTTTCCATAATATTTATAACCAATGTAAAAATTCCCTTTTCTTCTCTTGGTTATCATAGAAATAACTTCTATTTTCCCATTTTTTTCAAAATTAGTTAATATGATGTTTACTTTTTTGGATAAAAGTGAATTTAATATCCCAAATTTATATAAATCACAATTAGTAAGTTTTTTATACGCAGAAATAGTTTTTATAAAAGCGCTATCTTGGTCAGAAATTGTGTTTTCAAATAAATCTTTTTCCTTGATCTGTTCTAATGCTTCTAAGAATTTCTCTGCCCCGAGAATATGTTTTGTCGAAAAGAATAAAGCATACCGACTATTACTTTTAACATTTTTTAATATTTTATAATATGCATACTCGGTACGGGCTTTATGCGATACGGCTGACCTTATTTTTTCTGCGAAATCTTCTATTGTCGAAGATTTTTTTGCGTCATTTTCATTAATTCCTATGTCAGACAAAAAATTGGCGATAGGCGTAAGTTGATGAGCATCTTCTTCTTTTCTTAAAAACCTATATATATGATATATTGGAATAAATATTAAAAAATCCAGTTTAGCGGCTTCAAACAATCTGGTATAAGTATTTTTATCAATTTGCGTATATCCCCAAGGATCAATAAAGAAAAACTTATGCCTTCTATTGGTTACCATATTTAATATATTAGTAATAAATTCATTTGCTTCTTTATTATATATTTTTATAGTTTTTTCATCTGGTCCTACATTTTTTACAAGGCTATCATGATAATCTTTTTTATATTCATTCAAGTACAAATAAATAGTTTTATCTTCTTTTATAGAAGTTGACACGGAATTAATTACATTTTTTGCTATAACAGCGCTGCCATTTTTTTTATTCTCTGAAATTCCTGACCCCGCAAACGGTTCTACGATAAAAATATCTTTACAATAAGAAACGTTCATCATTATTGAAAGATAAGCTTCCAAATATTTTTTGTATACATCTAGCTTTTGTTTACTATGAATTTCTATATGACCTTTTTTATTCATTAAATAGTCCAATTATACAGATTTGATAATTTTAATAAGCTTTGCGATTATTTGAGTTTTATTTGAAAAGTCGTCGTTTGGATTGATTAATAATGGTTCAAATGTAGCTTTATTATCTGATATAAGTTTGTGTTGTAATTTTCCATTTTCATCTTTAAATGAATTAAATCTTTTTACTTTTAATCCTTCGCCATAATAGCAAAGTACAATTTCATCTTCTTTTGGACTTTCATAATTTAGCTTGGAAAAAAGCAACAATTCTCCATCTGATATTGTAGGCTCCATTGAATTATCGCGCGCTTTAATTAAAAATATTCGGTTAGTATGAGTTGGAAAAAATCTGGCTGGCATAGGAATGTAATCTATCACATTAGATACAGTTGTTTTAGATGTTATATTCATTATTCGCGCTCTGTTGTGCTAAATCTATATCTCCAACTTTTAAACTTATACTTCTTCCTTGTTTTTGTTTTGGTAGTATGCTATCATTTTACAAATACTTTCTCTATCTACTGCGCTTTCAAAGAACATTTCTCAGTATGCTAGGGGGTAATTCCGTAATATAATTATATACTTATATATTCGCGTAGGATGTTTTTTCACAGAATTTACTAAAATTTAACTAAGGAGCGTATAATGAATTAATTTGTTAAGTTTGGTTGTAGTTTTTACTTTGTTGGTTTCATCAATTCAATCTAGCTTTGCGCAACCAGCATTTACTGGCGATCAAGGATGTCCGTTTGCCGTTGGTCAAGGATAGCTTTATGCTGGTGATGAAAAACATCGGGTTGAATATCTGCAGAAGCAACTACAAAAATGTGTAAAAAATAGAAGACTCCTCCTAGAACAAGTTTCCGAACGATTAGAATGAGTAGCCAACTTACCTGGCGGGACAGTAACAGGGGTCGCGGCATGATCGCGCATAATCAAAGACAAACTAATATTACAGCGTGGAGCTTTATTTGGATTGACTTTCGCTTGAGTTTTAAGTACACTTTGGCGAAATAAAATGGATTGGGAAGTCGTCTGTGGTCCTAAAAATCTCCCGAGAGGGTTTTTTAGGGCGTTTTTGCATGCAAAGTATCTTACGTTTAGCGTTGTTTGTCAATGTGTGGAGGTCTAATGTTAAAAGAAGGCGAGTTCAGAATTCCGTCAGGTTGCGCTATAAGCGGCATTATAGACAAAAAAGGCAAAAGATTTAGCGGTGAAGAAATTATTAAATCTATTGCTTTAATGCATGAAAGATCAAATGGTTTGGGCGGCGGTTTTGCCGCTTACGGTATTTATCCTCAATATAAAGAACTTTATGCTTTCCACATTTTTTACGATAATCTAAGCGTTAAGTCCCAAGTAGAAGACTTCCTTACAAAACATTTTGAAATAGAAAGCGCCGGAAACATTCCTACAAAGTCGGTTCCAAATATAAAAGACCAACCTTTAATATGGCGTTATTTTGTTTCTCCAAAAATTTATATGTCAAAAGAAGAAGTTATGGATGAAGACGAATTTACGTCAAGACGCGTAATAAGAATAAATACAGAATACAAGGGCGCGTATGTTCTTTCAAGCGGTAAAAATATGGGAGCTTTTAAAGGCGTAGGATATCCTGAAGACATAGGCGAATTTTTTATGTTGGACAGATACGAAGCCTACATGTGGACCGCTCACGGAAGATTTCCTACAAATACTCCAGGCTGGTGGGGCGGAGCGCACCCTTTTACAATGCTTAACTGGTCTGTAGTACATAACGGAGAAATATCTTCTTACGACGCTAACAGGCGTTTTGTTGAGATGTTCGGATATAAATGCACTTTGCAAACGGACACGGAAGTAATAACATATCTTTTTGATTTGCTTGTAAGGAAACATAAAATGCCGCTGGAAAAGGCGTTAAAAGCGGTTGCGGCTCCTTTTTGGGACGATATAGAAAGAGAAAGCAAAGAAGTTCAAAACGAACTTAAGAGTATTAGAACTGTTTACGCCAGCGCTCTTATAAACGGACCTTTTTCAATAGTTTTGGGTTGCGCAAAAGGAATGATAGCTTTAAACGACAGGATAAAACTCCGTTCTCTGGTAGCTGCGGAAAAAGGCGACAGAACTTATATCGCAAGCGAAGAGAGCGCTATAAAAATAATATGCGATAATCCGGATAAGATTTGGTCGCCGAAAGGCGGAGAAGCTGTTATTGCTTTGTTGGAAGGCGGAAATAATGAACCTAAATTTTAACAGTCCTTTATTTGAAGTAATAAGAGACGAAAAAAAGTGCGTAAAGTGCAAACTTTGCGTTGTTCAATGTTCAAATAAAGTTCATTTGTACGACGAGAAAAAAGATATTTTTAAAGTTGACGATATGAAGTGCGTTAATTGCCACAGGTGCGCGGTTTTGTGCCCGACGAAGGCTTTGGTTATAAAAAAGTATCCTCTTGAGTACAGAGAAAATGCGATGTGGACGGATTCCACTATAAAAGAGATTTATAAACAGTCTCAAACAGGCGGAGTATTGCTTTCAAGCATGGGCAACCCAAACCCTTTTCCTGTATATTGGGATAAAATGCTTTTAAATGCCAGCCAAGTTACAAACCCTTCAATAGACCCATTAAGAGAGCCTATGGAAACAAAAGTTATGATAGGCAGAAAGCCTGAAAAACTTGAGTTTGATTCTAAGGGAAAACTGACGACAAAAATGTATCCTCAAGTTGAGCTGAGCGTTCCAGTTATGTTTGCTGCTATGAGTTACGGCGCAATTTCAAAAAATGCGCATGAAGCTCTTGCAAGAGCCGCCGATGATCTTGGTATTTGCTACAACACAGGCGAAGGCGGTTTGAATAAAGATTTTTATAAATACGGAAAGAATACTGTGGTTCAAGTAGCGTCGGGAAGATTTGGCGTGCATAAAGAGTATTTAAATGCGGGCGTTGCTATAGAGATTAAAATAGGACAAGGAGCAAAACCTGGAATTGGCGGGCATCTTCCTGGAAGGAAAGTAGGCGAAGACGTTTCTTACACAAGGATGATACCAGCGGGATCCGACGCCATTTCTCCAGCTCTTCACCATGATATTTATTCAATTGAAGATTTAAGACAGCTTATATTTTCGTTAAAAGAAGTTACTCGCTATGAAAAGCCGATATTTGTGAAGATTGCGGCGGTGCATAATGCGGCGGCTATAGCTTCTGGCGCGGTAAGAGCGGGATCCGACGCCATTGTAGTAGACGGATTTCGCGGAGGAACGGGAGCCGCTCCGACAAGAGTTAGAGATAATGTAGGGATTCCAATAGAACTTGCGCTGGCTTCAATTGACCAAAGATTGAGGGAAGAAGGAATAAGAAATCAAGTTTCTCTCTTGATTTCGGGTAGCGTTAGAAACAGCGCCGACATAGTTAAAGCCATTGCTCTTGGAGCCGACGCCGTTTGCATAGGCACGGCCGCTCTTATAGCGCTCGGTTGTCATATGTGCCGCACATGCGTTGCTGGCAAATGCAACTGGGGTATAGCAACCCAGGATCCTGAGCTTGTAAAGAGACTAGATCCCGAAGTTATGTATAAGCGGCTCGTCAATTTGGTTTCTGCATGGAATCATGAAATTCAAGAATTGCTTGGAGGAATGGGTATAAATGCTGTTGACAGTTTGCGTGGCAACAGGCTTATGCTCGCAGGCATAGACCTGAACGAAAAAGAGCTAAAAATACTGGGCATAAAGTATGCGGGAGAGTAAAAATATGGAGACAATAGACGCTTTAGATGTTTATTACCGTAAACTGAACGATTCTATAGATAGCGCAATTAAAACTGATAAAAATATAACGTTGAGCGGCGTTTTCGGACAAAGATATATAGGAAGAGGGTTGTCCAAAGGCGTTAAAATTAAAATACAAGGAACTCCGGGTAATGATATGGCGGCGTATATGGACGGAGCTGAAATAGAAGTTTTTGGAAACGCGCAAGATGCTGTGGGAAACACTATGAATGCGGGCAGAATAGTTATCCATGGCAGGTGCGGTGACACTTTAGGATACTCCATGAGAGGTGGAGAAATTTACGTTGAAGGAAACGTCGGATATAGAGTCGGTATTCATATGAAGGAATATAAAGATATGAAACCTGTTATTGTCGCCGGCGGGAAAGCTGGCGATTTCTTGGGCGAGTATATGGCTGGAGGGGCTATCATCCTTTTGGGTCTTGACCTTGCCGAAGGCGAAGAAATAATAGGAAGATTTTGCGGAACGGGAATACACGGTGGAAAAATATATATAAATGGCAACCCCGATAAATATAACTTCGGCAAAGAAGTTGAAAAGGTTTCTCTTACAGACGAAGATATTGCTTTTCTAAGAAATCATGTTGATTTATACGCGAAGTTTTTTAAGAAAGATTTATCATATTTAAAGCTTGAAGCTTTTGCAAAATATGCGGCTGTTAACAAAAATCCGTATTTTAACATGTATTGTTCCAATTAGTTTAAATATATATAGAGGTTTAAGAGATGAAAAACGAGAGTTTTTTTGACAAGCAATACAAGAAAGCTTATCTTGAGCTTTCAAACGGAATAAAGCTTGAAGGCAGAGCTGTCGGCGCAGATGTTTCTGTAAGCGGCGAAATGGTGTTTAATACGGGAATGCTCGGATATAGCGAGGCGATGACCGATCCTTCGTATTTGGGGCAGATTTTAGTTTTTAGTTTTTGTTTAATTGGAAATTACGGAATACCTTTCCCCGAAGACGGGGATTTTTTTTCGTCTCAAGGACATGAAAGCTCGTCAATAAAAACGCAAGGCGTAATAGTTTCCGATATTTACGGAGGCTGTCACCATCACGAGGGGGGTATATCTCTTGAAGATTGGATGAAAAAACAAAGCGTGCCTGGTATTGCGGGAATAGACACAAGATATTTGGTGCAGATAATAAGGGGAAGCGGCAATCTTTGGGGAAGAATTGTTCCCGAAGGATCGGCGCTTCAAGATAAAAATAAATTTGAGTTTTTAAGTCATTTTAAAGATGGAGAATATGTTGATCCGTCAAAATATAACTTGATGCCGTCGGTATCAACCAAAGAAAGACAAATAATGGGCAAGGGTTCTAAGAAAGTTGCGGTTATTGATTGCGGCGCAAAGTGGAATATTATGAGAATGCTTATAGAAAGAGGCTGCGATGTGGAAGTGTTGCCTTGGGATACGGATTTTTCAACGGTTAAATGCGCCGGTTGGGTTATAAGCAATGGTCCTGGAGATCCTAAAAATACCGCAGATTTGGTTGAGAGGATAAAAAAAGACGTGCTAACTTCAAACAAACCTATTTTGGGGATATGTCTGGGGCATCAGCTTTTAGCGTTGGCTTCAGGCGCTAAGACCAAAAGATTAAGCCACGGACACAGAAGCCACAATCAGCCTGTTTTTTCTCTTCCAGATAAAAAGGCTTATATGTCCAGCCAGAACCACAGATACGCTGTAGAGAAAAATTCAATACAACCCGGTTGGGAATTGTGGTTTGAAAACGCCAATGATGATTCTGTTGAAGGTTTAAAACACAAAACAAAACCGTTTATGTCCGTGCAGTTTCACCCGGAAGCTTCCAGCGGTCCAAACGATACGTCTTGGATTATGGATCAGTTTGTTGATTTAATAAGAAAGTAAACGATTAAACTTTATTTTCTTTTATAGGGGGGGGGTAGAGTTTATAGGGGTTACGGTAGTAAAAGCTAAACTATGACTTGGCTGTAAATAAAGTTGCACCGACGGTTTTATTTTTGCGGTTTTAATTATCGCCGCTGTTTAGCTTGTTATAAGCGGTGCGTATGTCTCTAAATAATAGGATACGTTTGGCTGATTGCGATACGCGTTGTTTACGCTATTAATTTTTGCGTCTGCAAGGAGTAGTCTAAAATGAATGCGCGAAAAAAAGCAAAGAAGCCCGGACTCAACCCGTTTTTTGAATTTAACAATGCCGTTTTATATAGAGGGAATGTCCTTGAGGCAAATACATTTGAAAATAATTTTTGCGATTTAATTGTTACTTCGCCGCCTTACAATGTTGGCATTGAATATAATTCAAACGAGGATCTTTTAAACTACAACGACTATTTGGCGTTTACGGAACAATGGTTGAAAAATTGTTATTATTGGACAAAAGATAGCGGTCGGTTAATATTAAATATTCCATTAGATAAAAGTAAAGGCGGACAGAAAAGCGTTGGAGCCGATATAACAACTATAGCACAAAAAGTTGGATGGAAATATCATTCGACTATTATATGGAATGAAGGCAATATTTCCCGCCGTACGGCATGGGGATCTTTTATGTCGGCTTCCGCTCCTTACGTCATAGCGCCGGTTGAGTTGGTTATTGTTGTATATAAAAAAGAATGGAAAAAAATAGGCGGCAGCAAGATTTCAGATATAACAAAAAAAGATTTTATGAATTGGACGAACGGCGTTTGGACATTTAATGGAGAGAGTAAAAAAAGGATTGGACATCCTGCTCCGTTTCCAAAGGAGTTGCCATATAGAGCGATTAAGTTGTTTAGTTATGTTAACGACGTTGTTTTTGATCCTTTCAGCGGCAGCGGAACAACAATACTGGTGGCCGCTATGAACAATCGTACGGGCATAGGGCTGGAGATTGATTTAGATTATTGTAAGTTGGCCAAAAAGAGACTTTTATATGAATTAAATACTTTCGGCTTGGATAAGTTTGATGAAGAAAATATCGCAAAACAGATTGGTTGAAAAGTTTTTTATCGCTAATCCTAATATTATATGCTTATACGAATGATGGGAATGGCATCAGACACGCCTTAATGAACGCCAAAGAAAACGTAACGTTTAAAGAAGCAAAATTCATGTTGGTTGTTTGTTCGGCGTTTATAAATTACCTTGATAATGTAGATGCGGATAAGAAAAGTAAACAAAAAGAATTAAGCGATTGAATATATAAAGAGGTAAAACATGCCGATTTTAGATTTTTTATTGCCCAAAAACGAAAAAAGACGAAAAGTTATTCTTCTTGGTTCGGGGGCGTTGTCCATAGGACAGGCGGGGGAATTTGATTATTCGGGTTCTCAAGCTGTAAAGGCGTTGGAAGAAGAAGGTTTAGAAGTAATAATTATCAACCCTAACATTGCGTCGGTTCAAACCAATAAAGGTGAAAATAAGAAAGTCTATTTGTATCCTATTACTCCTTTTTGGGTGGAAAAAATTATTAAAATTGAAAAACCTGTCGCAATTATCTCAAGTTTTGGCGGTCAGACGTCATTAAACTGCGTTATAGACCTTGAAAAAATCGGCGTTTTGAAAAAATACAATGTAAAGGTTTTGGGAACGCAGGTTAACGCACTTGAATTGTCGGAAGACAGAGAGCTTTTCGCAGAGAAAATGAAGTCCATAAATGTTCCTATAGCCAAAAGCCACGCAGTTTCCACAGTAGACGAAGCGTTAAAAACAGCTGAGCAAATAGGTTATCCTGTTATTACGCGTTCAGCCTTTGCTCTCGGAGGGCTTGGCAGCGGACTTGCTAAAACTCCTGCGGATTTAAAAAAACTTACACAGGCTGCGCTGATGACTTCTCCTCAAGTCTTAATTGAGAAATCTCTTCACGGATGGAAAGAAATAGAATATGAAGTAATGAGAGATAAAACAGGAAACGCTATAACAATATGCAATATGGAAAACTTTGACCCTATGGGTATACATACGGGAGATTCCATAGTAATAGCTCCGTGCCAGACGATAAACAATACTGAAAACAATATGCTTAGGGACACAGCCATTAAAATTGCCCAAAACGTCGGTATAGTTGGCGAGTGCAACGTTCAGTATGCTCTAAATCCCGAAGATTACGGGTTTTACGTTATAGAAATCAACGCAAGACTTTCTCGCTCTAGCGCTTTGGCAAGCAAAGCGACGGGTTATCCTATAGCCTACATAGCGGCAAAAATCGTCATAGGTTTTGATTTGTTGGAACTAAAAAATCCGGTTACGGGAACAACATCGGCGTTTTACGAACCGTCGCTTGATTATGTTACTTTAAAAGTTCCTCGTTGGGATTTAAGCAAGTTTACCGGGGTTTCTAAAAATTTAGGCACTCAAATGAAGTCTGTCGGCGAAGTTATGGCAATAGGCAGAAACTTTTGCGAAGTTATGCAAAAAGCTCTTAGAATGGTTAATGAAAATGAAAACGGCATAACGGTAAACATTTTTAAAGACGCTTCGGATGAAGAACTTGATAAAGAGCTTTTGTCGCCGACAAACTTAAGAGTCTTTGCAATTTACGAGACGTTTAAAAGAGGAAAATCTATTGAATATGTTTATGAAAAAACGAAGATAGATTATTGGTTTTTGTCTCATCTTTTGTATTTGGCAAATATTGAATCTGAATTGTTTGATTTCTTTGTAAAAGATGGCGTAAAAAAAGATTTGTTTACAGCTCAAGATATATATAACGCTTATAAAAAAATTCCAAAAGAACATTTGCATTGTTTAAAATCCAAAGGATTTTCTGATTTCCAGCTTACGAAAATTTATCTCTCAGCGTGTTTAAATGTTCAAATAAAACTAAGCGTAAAACAAATACGAACTTTGTCTTTTGGTATAAGAAAGTTGAGAAAAAAACTCGGCGTTCTTCCTGTTGTAAAGCAAATAGACACGACTTCTTCCGAATACCCGACAAAATCTAATTATTTATATCTTACATACAATGGCGTCCATAGCGACGTGTCTACAAAGAAAAACGCAAAGAGCGTTATTACTTTGGGAAGCGGAACCTACCGAATAGGCAGCAGCTTGGAATTTGACTGGTGTTCAGTTATGACAAGCAGTTATTTCAAAAATAGGAACAATGACAGCGTTATTATAAACTGCAATCCGGAAACAGTTTCTACAGATTATAGCGCTTCCAACAGACTTTATTTTGAAGAATTGTCTTCAGAAAGAGTTTTGGATATTATAGATATTGAAGACCCTAAGGGAGTTGTTGCGTGTATGGGCGGGCAGAATCCTAATAATTTAATTCAACCTTTAAGCGAAGCTAGAGTAAATATTTTGGGACATAGCCAAAAGAGCGTTGATGGAGCTGAAGACAGAGAGAAGTTTTCGGCAATGCTTGATAAGCTCGGCATAGATCAACCTGAATGGATTGCCGCAATTTCCAGAGACGAAATAGAAAAGTTTATAGAAAAAGTTGGATTTCCGGCGCTTATACGTCCGAGCTTTGTATTGTCCGGAACCCTTATGAATGTTGCCAATGACAAAGAAAGTTTAGACCATTATTTGTCTCTAACAAAAGACATATCTGCAGATTTTCCCGTAGTTATTTCAAAATTCATACTTGATGCAAAAGAAATAGAGTGCGACGGCGTGGCTAAAGATGGAGAAGTGATATTGTCGCTCGTTACGGAACACATAGAAAATGCGGGCGTTCACAGCGGCGATGCGACTATGGTGTTTCCTTCTCAAAAAATATATACGCGTACAGTTAATGTTATAAAAGATATAGTCAGAAAAATAGTGAAAGGCCTCAATTTGAACGGACCTTTCAATATACAGTTTATAGCTAAAGAAAACGACGTAAAAGTAATAGAATGTAATGCAAGAGCTTCAAGATCGTTTCCTTTCATTTCAAAAGTTTCCGGCGTAAATTTAGCAGAGCTTTCCTGCAAAGTTATGAATAATGAGAAAGTGAAAAAGATTTTGATTGACGAAAGCGAGATACCGTATGTCGGCGTTAAGGCGTCTATGTTTAGTTTTCAGAGGCTTGATGGCGCAGATCCTGTAATAGGCGTTGAAATGGCGTCGACGGGAGAAGTCGGTTGTTTGGGCGATAAATTTGACCATGCAATGCTTTTGTCAATGGAAGCTACGCAAATAAGAAAGCCAAAGAAGGGCGTTTTGATAAGCGCGGGAAGGGAAAAAGATAAAATTAAATTTATGGAAGTTGTGGATAATCTTTACAAACTTGGCGTTCCTGTTTACGCTACAAGGGGAACTGCAAAATTCCTTCAAGACAGAGGTTACAAGGTGGAAACTGTTCACTGGAATCGCAATCCTAGAGCCGTAGACATAATAATAGAGGGAAAAGTTGATTTTGTAATCAACATAAACAAAAATTTAAGCGTTGACGAATTGCATAATAATTCAGAAATAAGAAAAACGGCTATAAAATGCGGATGCTCGTTGCTTACAAATCTTGAGAAAACAATGTCTTATTTAAGAGCTTATGATTCTTATAATGAATTGCAAAATATTGAACGCTGCATAAGTTTGTAATTTTGAGACCTGACTGCGTATTTGAATAACAGTTATTTTAAATGTAATATATAATATGCGCCTATAGAGAACTAACCTGAATTTGATAAAGCGAAAATAGATACAATTTATAGAACATAATAACCAATTTAAGTAGCTTCATTAGTTGGGCGTTTTTTGTTTATTTTTAAAAAGAGGATTTTATTTATGTGTGGAATTATTGGCGTAGAAAATAATGAAAATGCCGCGGTGCTTGCTTCTGCCGGTCTTATAACTCTTCAGCATAGAGGGGAAGAATCTGCAGGAATAACTATCAGCGGTAAAGAAAAAATGAAGACTTTTAAGTCTATGGGACTTGTTTCAATTTTGTTTAACGAAGACACTTTGTTAAATAAACTTTCCGGCGGAACGGCGGCTATAGGGCATGTGCGCTACACAACGTCCGCTAAAAGTTCTTTAATAAACGCCCAACCTTTCCAGATAAACTGCATTCATGGAAACGTTGCAGTCGCTCATAATGGAAATATAACGAATTTCCCGAAAATAAGAGAGACGCTTCTTAAAAAAGGAGCCATATTCAGCCATACTTCCGACACGGAAATTTTACTGCATCTTATTGCAATGTCTAAGGGAAATCTTGCGGATGTTGTTGCAAAATCTTTGCGTAAACTTGAAGGAGCGTTTTCTCTCGTTATTCTTAAAGACAAAACTCTTATAGGCGCAAGAGATGAAAAAGGTTTTAGACCTTTAGTTCTTGGCAAAATTGACGATTCCTATATAATATCTTCGGAAACAGCCGCGATTGAAGTTATTGGCGGCGCGTATATAAGAGATATAATGCATGGAGAAATTGTTGTTATAGAAAATGGACAAATAAAGAAGTCGTTTTTTTATAAAAAGCCTAAGCGACAACATACGTGTATTTTTGAACAAGTTTATTTTTCAAGACCTGACAGTATAATGTTTGGTAAGACCGTAAAAGAAGCTAGAGTGAAAATGGGAGAATTTCTCGCCATGCAGATGAAAGGCGTAAAAGCAGATATTGTTATGCCTGTTCCAGATACCGGTTATTATGCAGCTTTAGGTTTTGCGAGAGCTTCAAATATACTTTTTGAAAACGGTTTTGTAAGAAACCATTATGTAGGCAGGTCTTTTATAAAACCTTCTCAAAATTTGAGGGACGTTACGGCTAGATTTAAACTACGACCTATAAAAGAAGTTGTAAACGGTAAAGATATTGTGCTTATTGACGATTCTATAGTAAGAGGAACGACGTCAAAAAGATTGCTTAGCGTTTTGAAGGAATCCGGCGCGAAAAAAATACATTTTGTCTTGTCTTGTCCGCCGATAATAGGTTCGTGCTACTATGGAATAGATACGCCGACAAAAGCGCATTTGATAGCCGCTAATAAGTCTGTTGAAGAAATGAGAAAATATTTAGGCGTGGACACTTTGACATTTTTGAGTTTAGAAAATCTTGTAAAGGCTTGTTCTTTTACAGCTAAAAAAGACAAAGTATTTTGTACTGCGTGTTTTACGGGAAAGTATCCTACGAAAATTTCAAAGAATACATATAAGGAAGGCTGTTAAAATGGCAAAGTACATTTTTATTACGGGCGGAGTCGTAAGTTCTTTAGGAAAGGGAATTTCCGGAGCCAGCGTAGGAAAGCTTTTACAGCTTCATGGCTTTAGAGTCAATATGATTAAATTTGATCCGTATATAAACGTGGATCCTGGAACTATGAATCCGTATCAACATGGAGAAGTTTTTGTAACTGCCGATGGAGCGGAGTCCGACTTAGATTTAGGAACATACGAGAGATTTTTGGACGTTTACACAAGCAAAGCAAATACAAATACGGCGGGCGATATTTATCGCACGGTAATAAACAGAGAAAGAAGAGGCGATTACGATGGAGACACTGTACAAGTTATACCTCATATAACGGATGAAATAAAGAGACGTTTTGCGGCTTTAAAAAATGAATGCGATATTTCTGTCATTGAAATAGGCGGTACTGTTGGAGATATTGAGGGGCTTCCATTTATGGAAGCGGTAAGGCAGTTTCAGCTTGAAAATAAAAAAGAAGACATCTTTAGCATACATGTTACGCTTGTTCCTTATATTGCAGGCGCTCATGAACTTAAAACAAAACCTACGCAGCATTCCGTTAATAAGTTAAGGGAAATAGGTATTTCTCCAGATATGATTATATGTAGGACGGAGCGTCATCTTGACGAATCTTTAAAAAGGAAGATAGCTTTATTTTGCAATGTAAGACAAGATTGTGTTGTAGAGGCTATGGATGCATCTTCAATTTATTATATACCGGGAGCTCTTTATAAACAAAAAGTTGATGCTCTTGTTATGGAAAAGCTTAAGATAAAACAAAAGAAGAAATTTGATAAAGCTTGGTTTTCAAGGATAAAGTCTTTTGGCGAGGTTTCAAAGACTGTTAAAGTAGCCGTTGTCGGTAAATATGCCGATTTAAAAGACGCTTATAAGTCTATTGATGAGTCTTTAAATATTGCCGCGGCGGATTTGAAAGTAAAAGCGGAAATAGATTATCTCGGAGCTGAAGACAAAGGTTTGATAAAGAGGTTAAACAATTACAACGCTGTTTTAGTTCCCGGCGGATTTGGAAATAGGGGAGTTGAAGGAAAAATAAAGGCTATAACCTATGCAAGGGAAAATAAAGTTCCATTCTTGGGAATATGTCTAGGTATGCAGTGTAGCGTTATAGAGGCGGCGAGAAATCTTTCTAATCTTAAGAAAGCAAATTCAACAGAATTTGACGAATCTACAAAACACCCTGTAATTAAAATTCTTGACGAACAAAAAGGCGTTAAGTATAGGGGAGGCACAATGAGGCTTGGCAATTATAAATCTCAAATAAAGAAAAATACTTTGGCTCACAAATTGTATAAATCTTCAGAAATAGAAGAGCGCCATAGACACAGATATGAGATGAATCCGGAATTTGTAGGATTGTTGGAGAAAGCGGGATTGCGCGTTTCTGCATATCATAAGGGCATATTGCCAGAGATTGTGGAAATGAAAAACCACCCGTTCTTTATAGGCGTGCAGTTTCATCCTGAGTTTGGTTCAAGACCTATGAAGCCGCATCCTCTTTTTGAAGGATTTATCAAGGCGGCGTTATTAAACAAAAAGGAGTAATAGAAGAGGAAATAATTCGCGAACAAAATGAAGATGAACATCTGCAGCCGCAGCCGGCTCTAAATGATGAAGTTCCGTTATTAGCTCGGCAAATGTAATAAATGAAGGATCCCCAGCGCAAGAAGGATGGAGTTGGAGATGGGGTTTTGTTAGGTCTTATTGCCAGCTTTCACGAAACAAAATATATTTAGCGTAAAAAATTTTAGCGATAAGCAATTATAGACTATAAGTTTGTATTTTATCTGAGAAAACAGAAGACGCCCAAGAAAATTTTCTTGGGCGTCTTCCTTAAAACTTAAGTTTTATAAATTAAGCGCGACAAAGTCCAATACCTGAACGTAATCCTAAGAGTGATCCTTCTAATACTCCTTCTAATGCTACGTTTGCCGCCGCTCCTTTAAGTCCTCCGACGCTACGCTAAATAAAATATATCATCATATATCCTGCCGGAGACAATTATATTGGCTGCCGTCGCCCAAAATGCCGCTGAAAAGCTTCCACAACAAGTCACTCCTACTATTGTTCCTACTACAACATTTACTGTTAATGCCGCTATTCATCCTGCCACTGTTCCTGAAACTGCTCCTGAAACAGATATTTTTTGACTTTCTTGACAAATACCTTTCATATGCAAGCACAGCAATATTAAAACAACCGCTAAACTTAAAATCTTTTTTATATTCATAACATCCTCCTTTGTTATCTACCTACCTTCTACTTCTATTTTAAGCTAATTTTTTGTCTTTTGGCTAATTATTGTGAACATTTTGCAAATTCGGTTTTACTGTTATTAAATACTATTTGTTTAACTTTTAATCTTAAAAATCAAATCTTGTTCTTATTGCGGCTATAAAAACATTATTGGAAAGCGGCGCATTTCCACCTCTAGGATTGATAAAGTACTGTATAGCCGGCGTAATACCAAGATGTTTATTTATGCCAATCCTATAGTACAATTCAAATTCAGTTTCAGCTCCGTTTTTATAATTAGCGTCAAAATTTTTAAACTTTGAAGATCCATACATTTGACCTATCGCAAAACCAGTCGCATCGCTTTTTCTTGACCATGCTGAACCTTCAACTTGTAAACCTAAATCCCAAGACAGCGTAGGTTTAATTTCTCTAGCACCGGCTTTATTAAGGGTAGTTACAGAAGAATCTTTGCAAGAAAATCTTCCAAATACTCCGACGATTTTATTTACTTCATGGTCAGCGCTTATGCCAAAACCATAATTCCCAGATTGTTTGTTTATATTTTTACAAGAATAACGAACGCTGTTGTTTTCCCAAAGATACATTTTATAGTTGCTTTTTTTTGACGGTTTGTAAGTTAACTGAACAGCATTAAGTCCGTCTGCATCAACATGTTCTGTTCTTGTCGCATAGTAGGCGTAAGACAAATCAAATTTATCACACAAAGCGTAACGCAAGTTTAGCGCTGCTCTTTGAGGCGGCGCTTCAATTATTTTATCTCCGCTGAAAATACTTGTGATAAACTGAGCATTTTTGTCTTTTGAGTATCTGTTTCCGGTAAAATATGAAGTAAAGTCCAACTTGCCAAAACTTACAGTTAACTTATCGTTTAAACATGATTGTCGATAGTACAACTCCGTGACTTTTGCAAGCTCAAGTTCGCCGTTAAACGTAGGATCGGATACTGCGTTGACATTTGCATACGTACGAACAGTTTGCGACAAACCATGTCCTCTTCCGCATTTAAAACGAGCGACTACTTTTCCATTATTTTCAAAAATCTTTTCTAATCTTAAATCAAATACATATACTGCAGTATTTGAGCCGTCGTCAGGTTTCCCTACGTTGTCTTTAGATGTTCCTTGAAATACAAATGCGCCCCCGCCCGAAACTTTTATGTTAAGAGCTTGCGCTGCGTCTACCGGCGTCGCAACTGGTTGCGCAATTAGTTTTAAAGGAGCAAGTAGGGCAATGACAAGAGCAGAAGCTAAGATTTTTGTTGCGAGTTTTCTCATCGCAAGGCTCTCTTTTGCATTTTATTTTTTAATGTCGCCGACTTCTTTCTTCCAAGTTATAGATATAAACGACATTGCCGCTACGCATGATATTGCGCAAGCGACGAAAATTCCATACCAACCCCATCTTTCAACGAGGAAAGCTGCTCCAATACCTGACAAGAAAGCTCCTATATATCCAAACATTCCTGTAAATCCGGTAGCTGCTGATACTGATTCTTGCGCTGTTACGCGTGAAGCTTGAACTCCGCCAACAAGGTTTTGCGGACCATCGACAAAAAATCCTACCAAAGACAAGAACAAAGCTATAATCCACCACGAAGTTTCCACATGCGTAAATTTATACATGCCCCACAAACTGAAAATTAATAAGAACAAGTAGATAATATTAACAGGCGCGCAACGTCCTTTGAAAAATCTGTCGGCAAACCATCCGGCTGATATTCCGCCTAAAGATCCTATAAAAGGCATGAACACAAGCAAATAAGCGGCGCGGTCGGCGGCTATGCCTCGTTCGGTCATAAATATAGTGCTCCAGTCAAGCGTGGCGAAACGAATAAAATATACAAAGATGTAAGCAAAGGCAAGCGCCCACAAATAAGGATTTCCAAAAACATATTTTATTAAAGTCTGCCAATGCGTAAGTCCGCTTTGTTTTTTTACAGGTAAAATATCATTGTGATATTCTTCAACAGGCGGAAGTCCTACGGAAGAAGGTTTGTCGGTAAGGGTAAACAGAAGACCTACGCCAATAATTAAACCTAGTATACCAGGTATGTAGAAAGCCGCTTTCCAGTGATTCGCAGCTATACAAACGCCGGCAAGAATTCCGACAAGAGCGGTTCCTACGGTATGAGCTGAAGACCATAAAGTCCACTTTGTAGCTCTTTCGCTTGGAGAGAACCAATATACCAAACCTTTAGCTACGGGAGGAAATCCCATAGATTGTAGCGCTCCGTTTGCCCCCCAAAAGAATGTTAACATTGGGAGAGACGGTAAAAAACCGAAAAATAAGTTAATTATTGAAGAGCCAATTAACCCAAAAGCCATGAAAGCTCTAATGTTGCATCTATCGGCAAGCATTCCGCTTAAGAATTTACCGATACCATACGTTACATACATTGCTGAGCCTAAAATACCAAACTCCATTTTTGTTACGCCAAGCTCGCTGATAAAAGAGGGAGCCGCATAGGAAAGGTTTTTGCGGGTAAAGTAGTAGACAACATAACCGACATACATTCCAAAAAACATCTTAATACGCCAATACTTATACTTCTTTGCCACTTCTTGTTTGTCCGTTATAGGATTTTGGGCGTTCGGCAATGGCTTCATCCAGTTTATGAATTTTGATAGCATGTGCTTCCTCCGCTTTTTTATATACAACTAAGAATTTTTTAATGAAAGGGAAATGCATACTATTAAAAATTTTTTGCTAGAAATGCCTTATTTTGCTAGACATTGCGTACGAAGCATTATATCAATGTCTCTTGCTTGATATAAATCTCAATTGTGAAAAAATTGTGAAACAGAAATACTAAGCAATCATGGCTAGATAAAAATATCCGACGGATATCAATAAAATTTTTAAGCAAAACTTTACCGCGTATAGTTTAACAGATTTTGGGCGGAATTGAACGCCGTATACATTATTCGTTTGTCTTTAGCTTCGTATCTTATATAATCGAGCAAATAATAATTTTGTTTATTTTTTTAGCGCGGCGATAAACTCGGCGTTATTAAAAGCGTAAATCTTAGCTATTGGGTTTGAGAAAACAAATTTGTTGTATATCGGCATAATCTTAAGCGTAATATTTTGTAAAAAGTCTCGCATTTGGCAAATATAAACTCAAAATACGAAGCCAATGAATTATTTTGTATAATGCTATAATGCCAAAAGGGAGATGCGAATGAAAACATTTGTTTTAGACGCCAATTGCAAAAAACTGTTGAAGAGAGATATTTCCGTAAGTTATAGCAGGACCAAGCGCAAAATTTAACGCCTCGCGAAGTGAAGACGACTGCCTCAGGAGTCGGCAATAGCGCTAAGATAGTTTTAACGGGAGATCCTTATCAGATTGACAATCCGCATCTTGACGCGTCTTCAAACGGGCTTGCATATTTGGTTGAAAGATTTAAAGGACAGGATATATTCCGGTCGCGTAACGTTTTCAAAGAGCAAAAGAAGCGCTCTTGCCGCATTGTCGTCCGAACTACTTTGATGAATAGAGATATAAATAATCCTTATATAGATATGCATATCCACACGTCTTTTTCCGACGGTGCGTTTACTCCAAGAGAAGCGGTTGAGTATGCGTCAAAGATGAAGTTGTCTGCAATAAGTATAACGGACCATGATTGTGTAGACGGCATAGACGAGGCTTTGGATTGCGCTTTACAAAATGACATTGAGATTATTCCCGGAATTGAGTTATCTTCAGAAGTTGAGTCAGAATCGGGAAAAAGCGAAATACATATACTGGGGTATTATATAGACTACAAGTCGCAATATTTGAAAAAATCTCTGGATATTTTTAAGAAAGCAAGATATGATAGAGCCGTAAAAATATTTGAGAGGCTTAAGGAAAACGGCGTTGAACTGAAAAATACTGACTTTATTAACAATATCGGCGACAAAGCTATAGGGCGGTTGCACTTTGCAAAAGCCTTAATTGAAGAGAAATTTGTAGGCGGCGTTCAAGAAGCTTTTCAAAGGTACTTATCAAAAGATAAACTAGCCTATGTCCCCAAATATTCAATCTCTGTAAAAGACGCAATAAAACTTATTCTGGATTCTGGCGGTATTCCAGTTATGGCTCATCCCTATTATGTACATTACGCAGATATTGATTTGTTTAAATTTTTGATTGACTGCGGACTTATGGGAATAGAAGCTTGGCACATAAAACATTCTGAAAATGTCGTAAAGAGATTTATTGATATAGCTAAGGAATTTAATCTTCTTATAACAGGCGGTTCTGATTGTCACGGACCATACAAGAAAGAAAATCCCGTTATGGGAAAGGTAAAAGTTCCTTACTCGGTATTGATAAACTTAAAGAAGGCAAGAGAGTCGCTTTACAAAAGTTGATTTATGGAATATATAAATAAAACAGTTTTTCTTAATTATTTAAACTGTCCTACTTTGGGTTGGAAGACAAAAAAAGATATGCTTCCGAAACTTTCGGGGCTTAATAATAAACTCTTAACTTTGGAAGGGAAAAATATACATAAAGAGGCATTGAAGTTATTCCCTGACGCTGTGAGCGGGAAGAAACTTAAACTTGAAAGGCCTGACGTTTCTTGCAAAGATTTGATTGCAGATTTAGAAATAAATAAATCTGTCTACGCTATGTCTTTTGTCGCAGACGGGTTCTATGCAAAACCTGACGTATTAAAGAAACTAGAAGATAATTCTTGGCATTTATTTGAAGTTAAATCCGGAAGCAGATATAAAGTTAAGTATACAAGCGATATATCTTTTAACGTTATGGTTTTGTCCAAGCTTGGCATAAAAGTAAGCAGGACAAGCGTATTGTATTTATCCAATGATTATCGTCTTGGAATGGAATCTTCTAAACTTTTTACCGAATCAGACTGCGCTCAAAAGGTTGAGTTGAAAGTTCAAGAGTTTTTAAGTATTGTAGATAAAGCTTCTGAAGATGTGCAATCCGAGTTTATGCCGACGCCAGTCTTAAAAAGGTATTGCAAAAATTGTCCCATGTTTGACGTTTGTATAGGAAAAGGCGTGGAAAAGCGCATATTTGATTTGCCAAGACTTTCTATATTGCAGATGGACGAGTTGATAGCGATGGGCGCGGATACGATTGATAAGGTTCCTGACGATTTTAACCTTACTGAGCGGCAGAAGATAGTCAAAAATTGCGTTTTGACAAATACGCGGTATATATCAGAAGATTTAAAGACTGAGTTAGAAAATATAAAACAACCTTTTTACTATCTTGATTTTGAATCTGTAACGACAATAACGCCTTTGTATCCCAACATAGCTCCTCATACCCAAATTTTAACGCAGTTTTCTTTGGATAAAGCCGATGAGTCTGGAAATATTTTAGAGCATTACGAGTATATTGCCGACCAAACAAGAGACTGTCGTAAATATATTGCCGAAAAATTGATAGAGTATTTAGGTGAAGATGGAAGTATAATAACTTATGCTAATGCCGAGCGTATCATAGTTTCTAAACTGGCTTTTCTTTTTCCTGAATTGTCTGAGAAACTTAACAAAATAATTGAAAGAATTGCGGACTTGGAATTGATAATTAGAAAAGATTATTACGATGTAAACTTTCATGGCAGAACGTCTATAAAGAAAATTCTTCCTGTTTTAATACCCGATATGAGCTACGATAGTTTGGATATTGGCGAAGGCGGCGACGCGTCGGCAGCGTTTGCATTTATGGCCATGGGGTTATATGATGAGGATAAGATAAAAGAAACTAAAAATAATTTGCTTAAATATTGCGCTCAAGATACGCTTGCGATGATACGTATACGCCAGTTTTTAATAATGTTATAAAATGATAAAATGCTCGCGACGGGTTGCATAATTGACAGCGATTAGGGGGAGGGGAAAGAGAATATGGCAAAAGACGAAAAACTTAAAGCATTGGATTTGGCTCTTTCGCAAATAGAAAAAGATTTTGGTAAAGAAGCAATAATGCGCTTGGGGGAAAAGCACTTAAAAGAAAAAATTGATTTTATACCGACAGGAGCGCTTCCTCTTGATATAGCTATAGGTATAGGCGGAATTCCTAGAGGGAGAATAATTGAGATTTACGGTCCTGAATCTTCAGGAAAAACTACTTTGGCTTTATGCATGGTTGCAGAAGCTCAAAAACTTGGCGGTATTGCCGCATATATTGACGCTGAACATGCTATGGATCCCGAATATGCTCAAAAACTTGGCGTGGACATAGATAATCTTTTAATATCCCAGCCCGATTCAGGAGAACAGGGACTAGAGATTGCAGATAAACTTATACGTTCAGGAGCGGTTGATATTATCATTATTGATTCGGTAGCGGCTCTTGTGCCTAAAGCTGAAATTGAAGGCGAAATGGGAGATTCTTTTGTAGGTCTTCAAGCAAGACTCATGAGCCAAGCGTTGAGAAAGCTTACTTCAAATATTTCTAAGTCAAAAACTTCAATCATATTTATAAATCAACTTAGACAAAAAATAGGAATAATGTGGGGAAACCCTGAAACTACTCCGGGCGGTCTTGCGCTTAAATTCTACTCTTCGGTAAGGCTTGACATAAGAAGGATAGAGTCTGTTAAAAAAGGCGATGATATTTTAGGAAACAGAGTAAGGGTGAAAGTTGTAAAGAATAAAGTTGCGGCGCCGTTTAAACAGGCGGAATTTGAGATAATGTTTGGGCAAGGCGTGGACAGATTTGGGTACCTTATAGATATGGGCGTCAACGACGGAATAATTGAAAAAGCAGGAGCATTTTTCAGCTATAACGGCGAGAGAATAGGTCAAGGCAGAGATAATGTTAAAATATACTTGTCCAACAATCATCATATTGCGGACGAACTAGAGGCAAAAATAAGGGCAAAAGCTTTTAGCGATCAGCAGTCGAAAGAAGAAAATAAAAAAGAAGATCTGGTAAAAGAAAAGGCGGCTAAATCTTCAAAAAAATAATTGTAGGGTTATTATGAAAATACTTATTACCGGAGGGACGGGTTTTATAGGGTCAAATATAGCGGATGCTTTGTTGGCTAAAGGACATAGCGTTGTTGTTTTTGATAATTTATCTTCTGGAAAGAAAGAAAATGTAGACAAAAAAACCAAATTCTATAAAGCGGATATTTTTAATAAAAAAGAAGTCGATAACGTATTTAAAAAGGAAAAACCTCAAATCATAATACACAATGCCGCTCAAATAGACGTAAGAAAATCTGTAGATGACCCTTTTTTTGATGCGCAAGTCAATATTTTAGGTTCTATAAACGTATTAAACGCTTGTGTTGAAAATAAAGTAAAAAAGATCATTTTTGCTTCTTCCGGCGGTTCAGTTTATGGAGAATGTAAGGCTTTTGCCCCTAAAGAAGACGCCAAGACTAATCCATTGTCGCCGTACGCTATAGCTAAAAATTCAGTTGAGAACTACATAAATTTTTATTCTGTCGCGTATGGTTTGGATTATACTATTTTAAGATATGGCAATGTCTATGGACCAAAACAGGACCCGCATGGAGAGACGGGAGTTGTCGCTATTTTTGCCGCTAAAATGCTTAAAAATGAAAAAGTTGCGGTTTTTGGCGACGGCAAACAAAAGAGAGATTACGTTTATGTCGGCGATGCGGCGGATGCCAATTTAAAATCTTTAACAAAAGGTAAAAATCAAATTATAAACATAGGAACGTCAAAAGCAGTTTCGGTCAATGAGATCATTAAAGTTATGAGCAAAGCGTCGGGTTACAAGAAAAAGGCTAGATATAAGCCAAAAAGAGCCGGAGAATTATTTAAAACTTTCTTAAATATAAATAAGGCTAAAACTGTTTTGTCTTGGAGTCCTAAAGTTAATATAGAGCAAGGAATCAAAGCGACTATTGACTATTTTAGAGAGAGAGCTAAATGAAAGCGTTTGTTTTGGCCGCAGGGGTAGGCGCAAGGCTTAGACCTTTAACATCAAATATTCCTAAGCCTATGATATCGATTTTAGGCAAGCCAGCTTTGTATTATACTTTTTCCAATCTTTGTAAATACGGTTTTACCGACGCTTGTGTAAACACATATTATTTATCTGATTCTATAACGGATTATTTTGAGAAAAATAAAACCGACATACGTCTTGAATTTTCTAAAGAAAAAACTCTTTTAGGCACAGCGGGAGCTATAAAAAAGAAGGAAAATTTTTTTGACGGTGCTTTTGTCGTAATGTCCGGCGATGGTTTGAGCGACGTTAATTTAAAAAAAGTATTGGAGTTTCATAAAAAAAAGAAATCCATAGCTACTATAGTGTTGAAAAAAGTCGTTTCTCGTTTTGAATATGGAATAGCCGTAACAAATAAAAGCGGCAAAATAAAAAAATTTGTTGAAAAGCCTTCTTGGAGCGATATTTTCAACGATGACGTTAATACTGGGATTTACGTATTTGAGACTGAAATTTTTAACTATATTCCAAGAGATACTTTCTTTGATTTCAGTATGGATTTGTTTCCTCTTTTAATGAAGAAAGGCAAGAAGATTTTCGGCTATTTGATGGACGAGTATTGGACGGATATCGGAAATATTTTTGAGTATAAAAAAGGCGTTTTTGATGTTTTGGACGGAAAACTGAAGCTTAATTTCGGCTTAATAAATAATGGCGGTAAATATATAAGCGAGACTGCTAAAATTGCCAAGAGCGTTAAAATAAAGGGACCGTGCTTTATAGGCGATAATGTTGTTATAGAAGATAAATCCGTAATAAATCCGTATTCTGTTATTTCTAATAATGTTAAGATAGAGAAGAATTCCATTATAGATAGAAGCATTATTTGGGAAAACTCAATAGTAGGCTCGGGGACGGACATAATAAACAGCGTTGTAAGCTCCGATGTGTCAATTCCTGCAAGCATGTCGTTATTTGATTCTATAATGATGGAAGCTTCAAGGTAAAGCGGAAGAAAAGAGGATAAGTTTATGTCAAACGAACAAGGGTATTTCTTTACATCTGAATCTGTTACTGAAGGACACCCTGACAAAGTGTGCGATATAGTTTCTGATACTATTTTAGATGCAATTTTAAAACAAGATGCAAAAGCAAGAGTCGCTTGCGAAACGTTTATTTCAAAAGGCATGCTTATAGTCGGAGGGGAAATTACCACAACGGCTAAAATAAACGCAAGAAAAATTATAAAGGAAGCTATTAAAAAGATAGGCTACGATAAACCTTCATTTGGTTTTGATTATAACACATGCGCTATAATGGACACAATAAATACGCAGTCTCCTGATATTGCGATGGGCGTTGACGCAGGAGGGGCGGGCGATCAGGGGTTGATGATAGGTTTTGCCTGCAAGGAAACGTCTGAATTTATGCCTTTGCCTATAACTCTTGCGCATAAACTTTCAAGAAGACTTGCAGAAGTAAGAAAAAAAGGCATATTGCCGTACTTAGGACCCGACGGAAAAACGCAGGTAACTGTTGAATATGTTGATTGGAAGCCAAAAAGAATAGACGCTGTTGTTTTGTCTACCCAGCACACAGAAGAGATATTGGATAAAACGGGAAATCATATAACAAGGAAATCTAAAGAAGAAATTTTTGACAATGTTATTTCTCATATTCTTGGCAATTTGATTGACAAAAACACAAAAATGTACATAAATCCCACTGGAAAGTTTTTATACGGCGGACCCTCTGCAGATACAGGTCTTACAGGAAGAAAAATAATAGTTGATACTTATGGCGGAATGGCGGCTCATGGCGGCGGAGCGTTTTCAGGTAAAGATTACACCAAAGTGGATAGAAGCGCTTGTTATATGGCAAGGCACATTGCCAAGAATATAGTCGCTGCAGGTTTTTCCGAAAGATGTACGGTTCAGCTTGCTTACGCTATAGGCGTTGCCGATCCTGTTTCCGTAATGGTTGATACGCATCATTCTGGTAAAGTTTCCGGCTTTATTTTAGAGCCTGTTGTTAAAAAAATATTTCCGCTTACTCCAAAAAGTATTGCTGAGTACTTGCAGCTTCGTAAGCCTATTTATGCCCAGACGGCTGCTTATGGGCATTTTGGAAGAAGAGAAAAAGATTTTACTTGGGAAGATACAAATAAGGTTTCCGAGCTTCAAAAAGCGATAAAAATCTAAAAATACTTGTTTTTAAATATAAAAAAGCTATGGGGGCGGGGTGGGAAATCTCCGCAGTTTTTTTACAAAGGTTTCTTTTCAGGCGTTCCAGGCTTACGAGGGAATTGCACCGACGTGTCTTTATATTTTTTGAAAACTAAAATACAGTAATCAAGTTCTTGCTGAGGTAAATTATAAGGAATAGTTTGTTCTAATTTTGCTCCAAGATGGTTCAATGCGTTTTCAACAGCCGGCAGCCCTTCTTCTAAACTTTCGGCTGATTTTTTTGTCTTATGCACTACAAAATACCCGCCTACTTTTAAAAGAGGAATAGAAATCTCAAGATTTGGAGAAAATTTGCTTACAGCTCTGGATAAAACAAAATCATACTGTTGTCTGTATTTTGGCTTTTGTCCTATTTCCTCAGTCCTTGAATTTAATATATCAATACTAAGGTCAAGTTTATTGTTTACATTTTCAAGAAACTTACACTTTTTTGTTATAGACTCTACTAATGTTAGTTTTATGTTGGGCAAAGCGATTTTTACGGGTATTCCGGGCATTCCTGAACCTGTGCCAATGTCGGCGACTTTTAAAACGGCGTCTTTACTAGTTATATCGCTTATAACCTTAGCGCCGTATAGAGCATCGCAAAAATGTCTATAAATTAAGTCTTTTTCGCTTTTAAACGAGATAAGATTGAGAATTTTATTCCATTCTACAAGCTCAGTAAAATACAACTCAAACTTATCTTTCATTTCTTGAGAAAAGAAATCTATAATATTAGTTAGGGCATATTTTTGAAAATCGTTAAACAGTTCTTCTTTTTCCATATATCTCTAAATAATTATTTTTCGGAATTATCTCCTAGCATACTGAGAAATGTTTTTTGAAAGCGCAGTAGATAGAGAAAGTATTTGTAAAATGATAGCATACTACCAAAACAAAAACAAGGAAGAAGTAAGAGTTTAAAGGTTGGAGATATAGATTTAGCACAACAGAGCGCGAATAATGAATATAGGATTTTACAGTTAGAAAGGTTGCTAGGACTTGTTATTGAGCGGACAAATATAGAGGATAGGAGGAGAGGAAAGAACTAATGTATCTAATGAAGCATTGCTTGCATTACAGCGTAAATAGCCCAAAAGTGGAATAACAAGAAAGAAAGCAAGAGACAGAAGTGGGGTAGTAATGAGCCAAAATGAAGCTTTAACATATACTGTTAGTCCTAGCAATGATGAGGTAATTATGCTAACTAAGTCGGAATTAGAAGTAATTGATTATTGAAGAGAAGGATTTAATTTTTCAGAAAAAGAGCGTCTTATGAGCGGTAATATTGTCACAGGTATGACGGCAGGGAAATTGTTAATAAATAAAAGCATATCTGAATTGTCCCCTGCTATGGTAGTGCTGTTTATGGTCGGAGCAGGGTTAGCCCGGCAGTCCTCTGTCAAGTCCGTTATACGACGCCAGTGCTTTTTTCCCAAAAGCTTTAAATTTTGGGTCTTCCGCAAGCCGACTGGTTATCGTAACGTCGCTCGATTTATAAAACTTTTCGTAAAGAGGACGAGCAGCGCGTCTGCCGGCTTTTTCAGTTCTGGCTGCGAACTCTTTTAAGTTTGGAAGTTTTCCGCCGCTAGCTTCTACTATGGCGTCCTTTACCATAGCGTGTTGAACGTTTCAAAACGTTCCAACGACTTCGCCAACTTTGGCGGCGTCCGGATTTTCTTCTTCAAATTTTTCTAGGTATTTTTTTACCGGCTTAATCTTAGACGGCAACCTAAAAAACGCCTCGTTGCCCGCCGCCGCGGCTCCGCCGGCTCTTTTAAGACCCTCTTTTATTTTATGACGATTTTGCGTCGCCGCAAGATCCCGTATACGTTTTGCCAGCTCGACTGGATTGACGGCAGCGCTCAAAACTTCTTTAATCGCTTCCATTTTAGCGTCGGGCGACGACGAGGATGAATGCGTCGTCGCTTTTGGCTCCGCCGCGCGCGGCGCTTCTTTTTCCGCAAACTCTTCGGGGCGATATTTCCGACGAACCTCCGCTTCAATTTCAGCTCGGCGTTCGTCCGTTAATTTATGCGATTTGCGCGATTGAGAGCGCAAACGCGCGTCGGCGAGATCGCGCTGGAATTGCGCGTCGTATTCTTTTTCTATCTGACGACGTTTCTCGCTTCCGCATGGATGCGAGATCTATACATAGCAGAGCATACAAAGGGGATAAAATTTATCCGTCGTTAACACACAAAACCAGCCAGACAGTGTTCCGTTAGGTAGTTAGGTACATACAAAGACATTTTCAAGTTTTCATTATAACAAATTCGGAGAGTCGCCCATGTTAACGCGCATAATTAACATAGGGGGGGGGTGATTCCGTTATTTTTTTACGCTTTTAAGCAAGACTTCTGCACGCTTATTTTGCGCATCAGGATTTACCATTGCGTTTTTTTGATAAGCGTCGGCTTGTTTTTCGGCTTCAGCTCTTACCTTTGCCGCTTCTTTTAGAGGTTGATTTATTTTATTAAGCTTTTCTTTTTCTTTATCTTTTGCCGCATCTCTTATGCCTTTTGCTTTCTTTTCCAATACTTCGGCTTCAGCCTCGGTTGTTTTTCTTTCAGACTTTGCCAATTTTTTCTTCTGGTTGGCGCTTTTTTTGACTATATCCTCGTCAGCCGCGGCTTTCTTCTTCATGGTTTTAACTTCTTCTTTTATTTTCTTGATTTCTTCAGATGCTTGGCGCTTAAGTTTTTTGGCTTCAGCCTCAGTTTTTACTTTTTCAATGGCGTCATTGTCCGTATGGGCGGACAAATATGCCGGCGTTGCCATAAAAATAAAAAGCGGCGCAAACAAGCCTGCTACAAATTTTTTCATTTGCATCCCCCTTGTTTTTGAGCGAGTCTATTCGCCCTATCGTATTTTATTTTAAGAACAATTTGAACGCTAGATATTATCAGTATAACTATATTTGTAATATAAATTGCAGGTTTGTTAAATAAAAATCCGTATGTAGTCCAAAGAATGGCGCTTATTGCGTAAATGATAAACGTCTGTACTGAGATACCTTCTGCTGACTTTGTTTTATAGGTTTTGTAAACCTGCGGAATAAAAGCAATCATTGAAAAAAAGCCCGCGGCAAATCCAAGATACTCTAACTGTTCCATTTTTTTATATCCTCACTAGATAACCCCGTATATGTTTTACGCAATAAGAAAGATTTTATTGCGCGAGTTGGGCAGTAAGAAATACATCTCATGCACAATTGGCATTTCATTCCGTTAAAAACGGGATAATTATCTTTAACTTGAATATTTTTTACGGGACATATTTCATAACAAAGCCTGCATTGCATACATTTATCTTTATTTAGTCCAAATCTTACAATTTTCTGAAAGATTTTTCCTCGCCATCTGTTTGTTATAAAATCGGCGATTGCAAAACAAATCTTAAAAAATAAATTAGTTTTACAAGGTTTTGCACTTCCATCAATCAATTGTTTAGCGAAGAGTTCAATTTTTTTGTAGGCTTTTTCTATTTTTAAAATATTCTTTTCTTTTTTTTGTACGGCTATAAAATTATTAGGCATCAAAAAACCTTGTGCGCCAATAACATTATAGCTTTTATTTTTAAGAATGCAACCAAAATTTGCCGCAGCTTTAAGGGAAGAATCTCCCATAGTTGTAAAGACGAAAGCGTCAGCGCCGTTACCGTTAGGCAAATTGTTTATAAAGTCTTTTACCACAGGGAAAGTATTCCAAAACGCGACCGTAAAGCCTATCCCTATAGTATGCGACAAATCTATTTTATTAGGCTCAGAGCTTGTCATATTTTTAACATTTGCCGCATATCCGTCGGCTTGCAAAGTATCCGCAATTTTTTTTGCCGCAAGATAGGTGTTTCCCGTTCCCGTAAAACAATAAATGTCAACAATTTTATTTTTCAAGTTTTTTCTGCTTTTTTTCTTTTTTCTGTTTCTCAAGATAGATTGCGAGTATTGCTATGTCGGACGGTTTTATTGCATGAACTCTTGAAGCTTGTCCTATAGTTTGCGGACGAACTTCTTTCAATCTCTGTTTTGTTTCAGAAGAGAAAGAATCAATCTTATCGTAATCAAAACCTTCAGGAATTTGGCGGTCTTCATTCTTCTTCATTTTATTTGCCATTTTATCTTGGATTTCTATATAGCCTTCGTATTTCTTGCGTATATAAACTTCTTCTTTGGCTTTTTCTAATGACCAAGGGGACAAATCCTCGTCGGATGGCAGACTGTCGGGTTTGCCTTTATAAATATCTGCTAAAGTCTGTCTATAAAGGCCAAACTTTTTATACGCTTTGTCGGAAATAAGACCCAAACAATGACCAATATCCATAAGCCTCAAGTCCGTATTGTCATTTCTTATTGAAAGTCTGTATTCGGCTCTTGATGTAAACATTCTATACGGTTCATCCATACCTCTTGTTGTTATATCGTCTATAAGTATGCCTATGTAAGATTCATTTCTTTTAAGTATAAGAGGATCTCCGCCTAAAATTTTCAATGCGGCGTTAACGCCTGCAACAAAACCTTGAGAAGCGGCTTCTTCGTAACCTGTGGTGCCGTTTATCTGTCCGCCCAAAAAAAGATTTTCAACTGTTTTTGTTTCCAAAGTTTTCTTTATTTGGAGAGGGTTGGAATAGTCGTATTCAATAGCGTAACCGTATCTTATGACTTTTGCGTTTTCAAGCCCTGCAATTGAGTTTATCATTTGTTGTTGCAAATCAAAGGGCAACCCTGTATAGAGACCATTTAGATAAACCTCGTTAGTATTGTAACCTTCCGGCTCTACAAATATATGGTGGCTGGTCTTTTCAGGGTAGCGCTCTATCTTTTCTTCTATTGCAGGACAATATCTAGGACTTTTGCTGTTTACTTTTCCTATTGGAATAGAAGAAAGTTCAAGGTTGTCGCTGACTATTTTGTGCGTTGCGGGATTTGTGTAAGTTAGCCAACAAAGAAGTTGCTTTAGATTTTTTCTCCATTGTTCTGCTTCTGTAAAATGCGAGAAAGGTTTTGGTTTTTCATCGCCGGGCTGTTCAGTCATTTTTGAATAATTTATAGAAAGAGAATTAATTCTTGGAGTTGTTGTCGTTTTAAATCTGCCCAATACAAGTCCGCAGTCTTCGCTTAACGATTTTGATAAATAGGCCGCGGGTCTTTCGTTAAATCTTCCGCCGTCAAAATGCATCTTGCCAAGATGTATGGCGCCTTTTAAGAAGGTTCCGGTTGTTACTACTACGGCGGCGGCGTCAATGGTTTCGCCTGTAAGTATTTCTACCCCGCAAACTTTTCCGTTTTTTACTATCAAAGACGTGACTTCAGATTGTAATATTTCAAGATTTAGCTGATTTTGCAGAGATTTTGACATCAAAACAGAATAAAGCTCTTTATCGCATTGCGCTCTTGGAGACCAGACCGCGGGACCTCTTGAACTGTTTAATATTTTAAACTGGAGTCCGGCATGATCTGTTATCCAGCCCATTTCTCCGCCCATAGCGTCTATTTCTCTTACCATCTGGCCTTTTGCAATCCCGCCTATGGCGGGATTGCAAGGCATTCTTGCTATTGAATCAACATTTAACGTAATTATTAGCGTTTTTAGTCCCATTCTGGCGCACGCCAACGACGCTTCGCAACCTGCATGCCCCGCTCCAATAACCACAACTTGATATTTTCTTTCCATTTAACAATTCTCTCCAAAATTGTAGGCAACTCTCGAGTTAATTCTATCTTTTTTCAGACTAAAAATCAAATTCTTTTTTTATTATTCAAAACAAATCAACGCGCCAAAAAATTTAAACTTAAAAGATTAGAAAACCAATCGTCTGCCCAAAGAATAAATTTTAAAGCAACGCCGACAGCGACAACAACAACAACTGTGACAATACTAATATTAATTTTTCTCATTTAATAATCTTTTTTTAAAATTAGCAACGGCTACCGACGATAGCTATTAATATTACAGTAATTATGCCGCAACATAAAACAAACCTTTCTTAACTATCTAATTTTCCGTATCCTTTGCTATTTCTCGCGATATCAGTATCAACGGATAATTTTACTTC
Organism: Endomicrobium sp.; assembly: GCA_031290625.1. Taxonomy (GTDB): domain Bacteria; phylum Elusimicrobiota; class Endomicrobiia; order Endomicrobiales; family Endomicrobiaceae; genus Endomicrobiellum. The sequence goes on from JAITND010000039.1 coordinate 32,892, forward strand.
ACTGGACGTCTCAAGTAAGTCTTTTTCTTTTTTTAACCTGTATCGCAAATTTTAAAGCCTCATTTATCGCGGACGTTTTTGTAGGCGACATAGCTTCCGCTAATAGTCCATCGTTAATAATTAGTGTTGTTCTCATAAAACATCCTATGCGTATATAGTATATAACATTTTATATGCATTGTCATGCATTGCCAAATAATGTTCGCCGATTAATATCCCTAGTATCTGATCTATCTAAAAACTCTAGGCAACGGCTGATTTCTGATAATAATTATGTTAAGTACGACTATTTTGCATTTTTTATTGATTTTTCAACCACTTTCTTGATTTTTACTACCTTCATTTCTAGACTTTTGCTCATTTTTTCACTTTTCTTTCTTTTTTAGCGCTCTCAAAACACATTTATTCTTCAATACCTTTTATTGTTTTTTCTAAAACTGCAAAAAAACATAAAAAACGATTGTCAAATTAAAAAGGTTTTTACACTTTCTGCCTACCTTCCACTTTCCCCCTTTTTCCCCAACTCGCGTACTTTTAAATATTTGACAAGAGCGATTTGTTATGATAACCTTAGTAAAACTAGGTAAAAAGGATATTAACATGCAGTTTTTTGGATTAAAAATTGAAGAGAACCTGCTTAAAAAATCTCCCGATCGTTAGAAATTTAGATGATTATAGGCAAGTAAAACGGGCTGGCTATTCCGAGTATATTACAGAAGGATCATTTAATTATTCCGACGATGAACTGCCCGAAATAACTAGGCAAGTTTGCAAAGATAAGGATGTTTATAGATAGATCAAGGATGAGGGGAGATATGAAGAATTAAATAATTATCCATCGTTAACGCAAAATCAGCATTAATTTTCCGTTATTACTTTTTTTTGAGAACTTTAAAGTAACTCTGCAAAGAAATATATAAAAAAAGAAAACAACCGCAATGAATGCGCTTATAGAAAATATGCCTTATGACGAAGATAGTGAAAAGGCTTTGTTTGGCTGCATGATGTTAGCCTTTGATGAAAAACCGGAACTAAAAGACAAATTTGTTACTGGAGCGGGGTATATTAACGAAAACGATTTTTACTTTGAAATACATAAGCCTCTATTTAGGATTATTAAAGACGATTTTGAAAATAAAAAGAATTTAGACATTATATTATTACGCTAAAAAGCAGAAGATATTTTAAAAGACAAGCGTCCGAATATGTTAATTTTTACCGACATAAAAAACAAAGCGCGAACAATAGCTAATATTAAAGACTATGCGTCGACAGTTAAGAATTTATCTTTAAACCGTTTCAGCTTTATATTTAGCGCTTTTTTATTTTATATCAACCATAAACGCGGTGAAAATGTAAGAAATTTTTTAGACTTATAAAGTTTTTAACGCGGCTAAATTCAATATTTAGCGCGCAAAATGACAAAGTAATAAAATGTTAGTGTTTATTGAAGATAGTTTAGTAAAAATTACATGGATATATGCAAAAATGCGTAAGGAGAAGAAGATGAATAAGATTATAACGCTTGGTTTGGCGGGATTGTTTGTTTTTGCAGTCGGATGTAAGAGGCAGGATATAAAGCATGACGCTACAGATTCCATAGAAACGGTTGCTTTTAATGATGAACCCTCCGTAAGAGGCGATTCTGAAATAAGCAGCGATCTTAAAATTGCGTATTTTGACTTTGACAAAAGCGATTTGACCGGAGAGTCTTTGGAAATTTTAAAGGAAAACGCATCCTATTTGTCTAAAAAGCCTTCTTTAAAAATTGTTGTTGAAGGTCATACTGATAATAGAGGAACGTCGGAATATAATCTTTCATTGGGGCAACGCAGAGCTTTAAAAGTTAAAGATTACTATGTAAATTTTGGAATTGCGCCTAATAGAATAGCTACAATTTCTTACGGCAGCGAGAAACCTGTCATTGATGAAAATAATGATGCCGCATGGGCAAAGAATAGAAGAGCCGAAACAAAAACGCTTAATAAATAATATGAATATACGAGTTTTCTTTTTGTTATTTTTCTTTACAGTTATAGTTTGTTCTGGCTGTATTCCTTTAAATTCGCGCGACGTTACAGATTTAAAGGGCCAAGTCGCCCAGTTGCAAATAGAATGCAAAGAATTTAAACAAAATCGCGCAGATTTGCATACAAAGGTTGAGTCGGCTGTTGATTCTTTAGGATCCCTTAATGCTTTGGTTCAAGAATTGCAGAATAAAATTTCCTTGTTAAATCAGAACGTAAAAAATTTAAATCCAGATGCAAATAATAAGGCGAACGGGGGCAAAACTGTTTCTATTCTGCCTTCTTCCGTTTATCAAAACGCTTATAGCGACTATGCTACAGGCAAGTACGAGCTTGCATATAACGGTTTTCAGTCTTTTATTGAAAAATATCCTAATGCAGAACTTGCTCCTCAAGCGCAATTTTACTTGGGCGAATGTTTTTATTCTCGTAAAATGTGGTCAAACGCCATAAAAGAGTATGAAAAAGTTGAAGATCTCTATAGTAAATCTAATTTGGTATCCTCGGCAAAACTTAAAATTGCTTTATGTTATGAAAATCTCGGATTGAAACAAAAAGCCCTAAAACTATTTTCTTCAATAGTTGAGAACTTCCCTAAGAGTCATGAGTCTTTAACGGCGAGACAAAAGATTAAGATTTATACTAATGTTGAAAATAAATAATTTCTTGTCGTATTTTGTTATTTCAATATTGCTACATATGTTGTTTTTTTTCTTTATTTTTCACGGGAAAGAAAAACCAACGTATCTTTTTACACCGATAGACGTTACTTTTTACTCTCCAAGTCCAAAAATAGCTAAGCCGGCGGTTTTGCCGTCGTCAAACGAAGAAAGTATTTCTGATACGTCTGATGCAAAAGAACAACCTAAAAAATTTGTTAAAACCAAAGAGGATGTTCTTGTCAAAAAAAAGAAAAATTCGGTCAAGAAAACAAAAGAGACAGATAAGAAATCTGTAAAAAAGACGGAATCTATAAGAAAAATTTCAGACAACGAGCCTATCCCGATTGAAACTGCGCGGCCATTAAAATCTGAATCTTTGTCTAACGGAAACGGCTCTTTGTATACGGGAGCTTTTTTTGACGCCGATGATTTTAAGTATCCTTATTACGCAAGCCAAATAAGAAGAAAGGTGGCCGGTCAATGGCGTTGGGCTGAAAGTTACGGCGGTTTAAGAGTGTTATTGTATTTCAAAATAAACAGATACGGTTCTGTTAGCGATATTTCTGTAAAAGAATCTTCGGGTAATGAAGATTATGATAGAAATGCTTTGGATACTATACGTAGAGCGTCTCCATTTTCAGAACTTCCGGAAGGATATGAAGGCGAGTCTTTGGGCGTTTTCTTTGAATTTAAATATTAGGATTTAAAATGCTGCTAAAGAAAAATATTTTTTCTTGTCTTGCGTTTTTGTTTTTGTTGTCTGTAAGTCATGCCCAAAATAATGTGTACTTATCTTTATCTTCGGCAGGAAAAAAAAGATCTGATATTGCCATAGACAACTTCACAGCCTCGGATAGAAATGCAAATTCAATAAAATATGCAAAACTCTTCAAAGACGTAATAGAAAACGACCTTATTCTCTCAAGATATTTCAATATAATGCGGGAAGCGTCGGAATATATAGGCGATAATATAAGCGAAAAATTATCGTATTTTGCAAAAGCGGGATCAGCGGTTCTTCTTAGCGCGTCGGTATCTTCTTCAAACGAAGATTCTATAAGTATTGAGATAACAATGTTTGACGTTGAATCAGGCGGAGTAATTTGGAGCGAGAAGCACAAAGGAAATGTTTCTGATTACAGATATATAGCCCATGAGGCGAGCGATGAAATAGTAAAAAGGTTTATCGGCGATACCGGCATTGCTCGCACTAAAATAGTTTTTGTAAACAACTGCACAAAACACAAGGAATTGTACGTCATAGATTATGACGGGTATAATATTCGCAGGCTTACAAGAGACGACAAAATAAATATTCTTCCAAGATGGTCCCCAGTAGGAGATAAAATAATTTATACAAGTTATTTATACAATAATCCAGATTTATTTTATTTAGATATTGTAAAAAATAGACGCGGAATAATTTCAAAATATCAAGGGTTAAATGCAACTGGGGTCTTTTCTCCAGACGGCGGTGCAATATTGCTTACTTTGTCCAGAGGAAATTTTCCTAATTTATATCTTATAAACGCTTCAGGGGGAATCCTTCAAAAATTGACGGCAGGCTCTTGCATAGACACAAGTCCGTCTTTTGCTCCAAACGGACAGGAAATAGTTTTTATTTCAGATAGATTCGGATACCCTCAGCTTTATATAATGAATGTAGCCGGCGGTAATGTAAAAAGGCTTTCTACAAACGGTTTTTGCGATTCTCCGTCTTGGTCTCCGCGAGGAGATAAAATTGTTTTTACCATGAGGCGGGGAAAAAGTAACTACGATTTATATATTTACGATTTGCCTACGGCTAAAATAACAAGACTTACCGATCAACAAGGAAAGAATGAAAATCCGTCTTGGTCTCCCGACGGCAGGTTTGTGGCGTTTTGTTCAAATAGGTCGGGGAAGGGCGAAATTTATATTATGGCTATAGATGGTTCTGGCACGAGAAAACTTACGGAGATACCAGGAAATTCTTATACTCCCGCATGGTCGCCTGTTTTAGCGAAGTAAAATCGGAGAGTATGTGAAACTTTCAAGTTCAGTCAAATTTTTAGCGGCGCTTCTCTTCTTGATAATAATATCAAGTTTTGTTTTTCATTCTCCAATATATTTGTACGATTTAATAACCGGGCTTCAAACTTCCGAGTTTTCAATAGCATGGCCGTCTATTAGAATTTTTATAGAGCCGTTTTATTCTTTTACATTTTATGCTTTGACTCTAAACAAGGATTTTTATAAGCCGGCGATAATTTCTTGGATTTTATGGACATTGTGCGTAGTTTTAGTTTATTGTTTTCTTAGTAAAAAAACTGTTTATGAAACTATATATAACGTTATATATTTGTTGGTTTTTTTTACCGCATTATTTTCCTTTGTTGCTTTAGCGCCTGTTCCCGGACCAACGCTTTTAAAACCTAGAGACTATATTGCCATTGACGCTCATTGTCATACAATAAGTTCCCATGATAATGTAGCTCCTGCAATTATAAGTTTAAAAGCTCATTTACGGCAAGGTTTTGACGCGTTTTTTAATACAGAGCATAATCATACGATGGGTTTTGCCAACTTTCCCGAATATGCGAAGTTTAAGATTGTCTATCCGGGTATGCAAATTCAAACAAGAGACGGTATTTCAATTATTTTATTGTCTTCAAAAGAATTTGACGGACTAGAGTATAAAAACTTGGGTTTAGTAGATACAGTAAACAAAGCCCATAAAAACAATATGTTTGTCGTAATGCCTCATTGGTGGAAATGGCGTAAGTATACGTTTGAAGAACTTAAAAATTTTGGAATGGACGGTTTTGAAATCTACAATTGCGGATATAGAAACTTTGATAAAAATGAACAAAACTCCTTAATAAATTTTGCAAAAGAAAATAATTTAATGATGTTTGGCGTTACGGATTGGCACGGTTGGGGGTATATGTCGGACGTTTGGACCGTTATGGAAGGCGGCTCGTCGGAAAATATTGAACGGTTGCTTACAAGAAAGCCAAATACTAAAGTTATTTTGTACAGAAGAGAGCGGTCAGTCTCTGTTATAAGATTTATTTTTGAACCTTTTTTCTTTTTTTATTACTATATAAGCAATGTAGATTTAAAACATCTAGCGTCTTTTATTGTTTGGATTGCCGCGGCGTTTTTAGTTTTTAGAAGTCATTTTTGGAAATATTTAAAAAGGTTTTTTGCTTTAATTATGACTGTTGCTTATGCGGTGGGATTGGTTTATTTTTATATAGTTACAAGAAGCGTCGTCGATACAAATACAATCGTAATGAATTCAGTCGCGCCGGTTGCGGCAGGTCTGTGCGTTTTATGGTTTATTTTATGGAGGTTCAGTGGGGATAATAAAACCATGTAAGATTTTTTTACAGAAAGTTTTTATTGTTTTGTTTTTGCTTCCCATATGTTCAATAGCCGCTTTTTGCGGGGATATTAACAAAGATTTAATATCTGCCATAAATAAAGACGACTACAATAAGTTTACCTTGCTTATTGAGAGCGGCGCAGATCCTAATGCAAAAGACAAAAGGGGTACGTATGCGCTAATTCTTGCGTTAAACGCAAAAAAAGAAGATATGGCAAAAGCGCTTATTCTTAAAGGCGCTAATGTTACGGTTCGTTCTCTTTCCGGTATGCCGGCTCTTGTTATTGCTGTAAATCTTAAACTTAAAGAAGCCGCCAATCTTTTTTATTGATTACGGAGCGGGCGTTTCCGTATCGTACAAAGATGGAATAAATCTTTTGATACTTGCTTCTAGAAGAAACATGCCAAATATTGTTGAAAAAGTTTTAGCAAAAAAAATACTTGACGTAAACGCTAAAGATAAAAAAGGACTCACCGCTCTCTCCATAGCTTTAAGAAAAAATAATTTAGAAATAGCTTTACTTCTTAAAGCCTATAAGGCTCTTCCGATAAATATTTTGGAAGCGGTATTGATTTCAGACTTGGAATCGGTCAAAAAATTTATTGACTCTAAAGCAGATTTGGAAATACGAGATTCGTCTGGAAACACTCCCCTTATTCTAGCCTGTTTAAATCGTAATTACGAAATTGCTTCTTATCTTTTAAAAAATGAAGCTAATGTAAATGCAAGGAATAATGCGGGATTAAGTCCGACTTTAATTGCAGCTATGCAAAATGATACTGAAGCGCTTTCCCTTGTCTTGCATTATAACGCTAATATTTTGCTTGGAGACGCCAACGGGTTAACTCCTCTTTCTTACGCCGTCTTTTTTGACAACATGGTTGGTTTCTTTTAATTTTTGCCATTATAAAACCTGACAAGAAAATAGCCTTGAGATTAGTATTTTTCGGCGCGCGGTTAAACATAAAAAAGGCAAGAGGCGTTTTAAGTTCAGCGATAGGCGTTGAAGATATTGATACGATAGAGAAGTTGATTAAAAATGGAGCAAGGATAAATATGAAAAATTCAAACTATGTTCCGCCTATTCTTATGGCAATAAATAGAGATAACTATGAAATTGTAGAACTACTTATACAAAAAAGAGTAAACTTAGATGCAAAAGACGGAGAAGGTAATACAGTTTTAGACTATACAAGAAGATATGACGGCAAAGAACTTATGGAGTTTTTATTAAAAAAGGGAATATTTACTAAAAATAAAGTAAGGAAAATGTTTTGAGTTTGAAAAGGAAAAAATGTGTTAAAAAAGTTTTTAAGATTTTTCTTTATTGACGATGTTTTAAGGGAAGATATTGCTTTTTTAAAAAAAATGCCATTGTTTTGCGAACTTTCCGATAGATCGTTGGCAAAGGTGGCGCTGATTATTTTTAAGAAAACTTATTTGGCGGGAGAGAAAATTTACGAAAACAACAATGAGGCGAATGTAGTTTATCTTGTAAAAAGCGGTCAAGTAAATCTTTTATGCGGGAATATAAACAAAGTTGTTGAAGAAGAAGGTTTTTTTGGCGAGACGTCTTTAATTGAAAATGCTAAACGGACATGTTTGGCGACTGTTTTAAAAGATAGCGAACTTTATTTAATATATCGTGCAAAATTTGAAGATATGGTTGAATCTAATGGGAAAATTGGTTTAATAATAATGAAGAATTTAGCTTCTATGTTTGCAGCCAGATTAAAATGCTCGGAAGTTTAAAGGAACTAAAATGACGGAGAGCACAAAAAACAGAATCTTTATTATTGCGATAATTCTATTTTTAGGGTCTTGTTTGTTTCTGTATTTAGCAAGAGCCGTTCTTGCGCCATTCCTTATAGCGGCGTTTATTACGTATTTAATTTCTCCTATCGTTACTCGGATACAAGCTTTTGGATACAAAAGATATGTTGGCGTTACTATAGTCGCCGCTGTTCTTGTTTCAATATTTGCCGAAATTTTAATAATTGTTATTCCGATTTTAATTAACGAACTTGAAAGCTTTCAGTTCAATGCGGATCAGTATTATGAATATTTTCTAAATTATCTGGGAGCTATACGCGGGAAGGTTGAATCGGCTTTTCCTGTGTTAAAACGGTACGATATTTCAAATGCGGTCATATCTAAATCAAAAGATTTTTTACTGTATGCGGCGCGGCAGATTCCTAATTATCTAGCAAATATTTTTTCGGTTTTTTCAATCATGGTTTTGATCCCTATGCTTGTGTTTTTTATGCTTCTTAGGGGGAGCAAAGATTTAAAATCATTGGTTGGCTTATTGCCGTCAAACTATATAGAAACGGTTCTGTCAATAGTTTATCAAATAGACGCTATATTTGGCAGGTATATACGGGGACAGATTATAGAAGCATTTTTTGTAGGCGGCATGTCTGTGTTGTCTTTAAGCGTTTTTGGAGTTAATTTTGCTTTACTCATTGGCATTATTGCAGGGCTTGCAAACCTTATACCATATTTAGGTCCTATTGTAGGTCTTGCTTTAGCTGTTGTAGTAGGAGTTGCGCAATACCAAACTTTTGCAATAGTTGTTAAAATAGTCGCAGCATATGCGATTATAAAATTTTTAGACGACAATTTTATACAACCGCTGGTTGTTGGGTATAACGTAAATTTAGGACCTGTCAGTATGGTTTTTGCCATGCTTGCAGGCGGACATATTTTTGGGTTTTTGGGCGTAGTTTTTGCTGTTCCCGTAGCCGCTATATTCAAGGCTGTTTTTGCGATGTTGTTAAAAAGAAGTCCGGCGTAAAATTATATAGATGACTGAAAGATTAATACAATCGCGCTTTGGCAATTACCTTTCTTAACCTGACTTTAGACATAGGAGATACTTATGGAAAAGAGATTAGGCGTTATAACTTCCGGCGGCGATGCTCCCGGCATGAATGCCGCTATTAGAGCCGTAGTCAGACAGGGAATTGCTTTAGGATATTCAATAATAGGCGTAAAAAGAGGATTTAAAGGGCTTCTTGACTACGAATACGTAAATCTTACAGCTCGTTCTGTAAGCGGTATCATAAATTCAGGCGGAACAATGCTTCACACGGGGAGATGCCCCGAGATGAAAACAAAAATAGGTATGAACAGAGCTATTAAAGCGATAAAAGAGCTTAAGTTAAGAGGTTTGATAATTATAGGCGGCGACGGTTCTTTGGCGGCTGGGAATGCTTTGTCTAAACTTGGTATAAAAGTTATGAATATAGCCGCTTCAATAGATAATGATATTTATGGGACTGATGAAACAATAGGTTACGACACGGCTTTAAATACGGCGGTTGAAGCTATAGACAAAATAAGGGATACGGCTACAAGTCACGACAGAATATTTGTTGTTGAAATTATGGGGAGGGAACATGGATTTTTAACGGCTGACGTAGGTCTTGCCGCAGGCTGTGAGTTTATAATAGTGCCGGAGCTGGAAACAGATTTGCGTAAGCTTGCAAAAGAACTTAAAGAAGGTAAAAAAAAAGGAAAAACCTCTGAAATTATAGCTTTTGCCGAAGGTTGCGGTTCTTCTTGCGCATTTGGATATAAAATTGAAAAACTTACTGGGCTTGAGGTGAGAGTAAGCACATTAGGATACATACAACGCGGAGGCAGACCCGCCGCAAGAACGAGAATACTTGCTTCAAAGTTTGCCTATATGGCGGTAGACTTGTTCCACAAAGGAAAGACAAACCAACTTATTGGCATAACCAATGGAGACGTTTCCGCTATGCCGATAAGTAGGGCTATAAGTCGGAAAAAGAAGTTTGACGATAAGACGTTTAAAGTCTTAAAAACCTTGTCAGTTTAACCAATAATATGTAAAATAACGGCGTTATTTTGGATTTTTTCCGCGCGCGTGAGCGCGAAGTCGCAGGATCTGGCTGTTAAACCGCGTCTTTTGTCGTTGTCTGCGCGAAGTTGTAGAAGGACAATTTGCTGTTTGTCTTTGCGGGATCGCCTTGCAATCTGCTGCCTGAGACGCTGAATCAAGTTCAGCGCGACGACAAATACGATAAGAGCGAGATTGCGGATTTAATCCGCAATCTCGCCCGCCTGAGTTTCAAAGACTGCATAATAGCGATTCCGGCTTTCGCTGGAATGGCGTATTTGCGTTGACTTCGCGATTTGAATAATTTAAAGGGAAGAATATGAAAGAAGCTTTTGAAAAGATTAAACGCGGAACAAATGAAATTATTTCAATTGAAGAACTTGAAAAAAAGCTTTCTTCCGGCAGAAAACTTACAATAAAACTTGGAGTTGATCCTACTGCTCCAGATTTGCACTTAGGGCATACGGTAATTATCAATAAATTAAAAACTTTTCAAGATTTGGGACATCAAATAGTGTTTTTAATCGGCGATTTTACAGCAAGGATAGGAGATCCGTCGGGTAGATCTGAAACTCGTCCTATTATAACCGAAGAACAGATTCAAAAAAATATCAAAACATATACTGATCAGGTTTTTAAAATCTTAGACAAAGAAAAAACGGAAGTCGCTTACAACAGCAAGTGGCTAGGGGAGCTTGGTATAAACGGGCTTTTAAACCTTGCCGCAAAAAGCACGGTGGCGCAAATGCTTGTAAGGGACGATTTTGAAAAGCGCTATAAAGAAGACAGACCTATAAGTATAGTAGAATTCTTGTATCCTTTGCTTCAGGCGTATGATTCTGTAGCTTTAAAGGCTGATGTTGAGCTTGGTGGAAACGATCAAAAGTTTAACTTGCTTTTGGGTAGACAAATTCAAAGAGATTACGGAATAAAAGATCCTCAAATAGTAATTACTATGCCGCTTTTAGAAGGCACAGACGGCGTCAAAAAAATGTCAAAATCCTATAATAATTACATAGCGTTAAACGATATTCCAAAAGATATGTTTGGAAAAATAATGTCAATTTCCGACGAGCTTATGTATAAGTATTACGAACTTCTTAGTCAAGACGACTTAAGTATTATTAAGACTATGCGACCCAAAGAAGCAAAACTTGCTTTGGCTGCGCAAATTGTTGAAAGGTACTATGGAAAAGAAGCGGCTTTAAAAGAAAAAGAAGAATTTAATAAAGTGTTTGCCAAGAAAGATATTCCAGATAATATAGATGAATATCTGGTTGATGATATTAACTTAAAATTATCGGAACTACTTGTTAAAAGCGGCATAGCTTCAAGTAAGAATGAAGCAAGACGGCTTATAGAACAAGGTGGAGTAAAAATAGATTCTCAAAAAGTTGAAGGCGATTTTGCCGTTGATTTTGCTAAATCGTTTATATTGCAGGCTGGTAAAAGAAAGTTTAAAAAAATAATTCAAAAAAGTAATAATTAGCGTTAATTTCAAATCAATTAAAATTGATTTGTCGGATAGAAAAGAAAAACATGAGAGGTGGTTATGAGTCTAAAAAAAACAGTAGTATATTTTTTGACAGGAATTTTTGCAGTCGCTCTTTTTGCATGTTCTGGACCTCAGGTAACAAGAGTAGATTCTAATGAGGAAATTGATTTAAGCGGCGACTGGAACGATACGGATTCCAAGCAGGTAGCGCAAGAGATGATTAACGATTCTTTCGCAAGCAAATGGGTGGAAAGCTATAAAATGGCAAATGGAAGAAAGCCGAGAGTTATCGTGGGTTCTGTGTTAAACAAAACTGAAGAACACATAAGTGCTGAAACATTCGTAAAAGATCTTGAAAGAAGCTTCATAAATTCAGGCAAAGTAACGTTTGTAGCTTCAAAATCTCAAAGAAACGAGGTAAGAGAAGAAAGGGACGATCAGTCGCTTAATTCTAAAAATGCCAAAAAGAAGGGCAACGAGATTGCTGCTGATTTTATGTTGAAAGGTCAGATAAATTCTATATTTGACGCTAACAAAAAAGCCCAGCTTAAATATTATCAGGTTGAACTTGAATTGATTGATATGGAAACAAACGAAACAGTTTGGATTGGTCAGAAAAAAATAAAGAAAGTTGTTGCAAAAAGAAAATATAAAGCTTAAATAAGTTTCAACTGCGCTATTTCCATTGTTGTGGACTTAATTAAATATCTTTCTGCTTATTGTTAATGCATATCCCGCAGCATGGCTGTTGGGAACTTGTTATGTTATCATCATCAACTCGCTTACGATTTGTACGGCAGTTTGTTGTTGGGTCTTTGTCTTTGCGGGGTCATACTGAACTTGATTTGGGGTTTTAGACAAAACAGATTGCGGGGCGATCCCGCAATGACGTAGAAGGACAATATTGCGGTTCATAGTCTACAATGATATTCGTACCGTTGTCTTCGTCGTGCTTAATGGCAGTAATTTGGGTCCGTTATAAAAAAGGGAAATAGATATTCTCGATAGAGTTGGTATTAAAAAATGACAGGCGTTTAGTCGCAGCTCATTGCGCGGGAGTTCATCGCTTCTTGCTCCGTATTTTAGGAAATGCGGTGTTTTTTGTATCAAAATGGCAATAAGTTTGCGGCGCAATATTGATAGTTGTTTATATAAGCTGTTGTCGCTGCCAATATTGATGGATTTGAAAAGTTTTTAAAATTCAAAAGTAGAAAAAGAGTTATTCAGGGGGTATTTATGGAAAATACAGCTCCAACCATAGAAGATAAAGATTTTGCTAAATTGCAAGAATTAGGATGTTTTAAAAATCGTCCATTCTATTCATCATCTGAAGCTTTAGGATTAAAAGAAGTAAGTGAGGAAAAGCTCAAACAAGAGCCGTGCTATAAAACATTATTATTCATCAAAGATATGTTAGATATTGCGTTAAACAAACCCACAAAACAAAATTCCTTTGACCCAATGTCTGCCTTGAAATCTGAAGAAGGCGTTACTTTGGAGAGAACACTGATGCCAGAAGACATAACTCCTGAACAAGCCGGAATATTGTTCAGAAACTTGGAAAGAATAGAATCGTTTTATATAAAAGCGATAATTGTAGATGTTTTGTGGGTGTCCAGAAAGCTTAAGGGTAAAGAGAATCGTATTGTTGCTGAAGTAGCGGCAGAAGCGTATTTTAATTTGGTTAATTATATGCCAAAGCCTCGGGGAAAACTTATTGATAGCCATCGCCATATTCATTTGACTCGATATACCACAATAATGTTGTCTTTAAAACAAGATGAGAAATTATTTGATAAATTAATGGGTCTCTTTGAAAGAAAAGAATTTTTTAAAATAGAGAAAAATGGTAGATTTATTGTTTCTCTTGGAAACTCTATAAATAGAATTAAAAAAATCTCACCAGATAAAATAAAATTAGCTTTAGAAAAGTATGTAGAAATATATAAAATTAGTAATCCTCATTGCTCTTCTGTATGGGATGAAAGTAACATATGGTCTACCGGTGTTAACTTGTCTAATAAAGCAAAAAATTTAGATTATGAGAGCTATTTTAAAGAACAAATAGGGAATGCTTGGTGCGACATGGCTAAACTTTTTAAAGGCAATCCGTCTAATGGGACTGAATATCTAAAGGAAGCCATTTTAGCTTATAAGAATATTCCTAATAAAAAAGATAAGGTAGAAAAACTAAAGCAAGAGTTAGCGGAAGTTGAGAAAAAGATCCCAAGTAATGCAAACTTGAGGATTTATGTTGAATTGAAATTAAAAGAACCTATGGAGCTTATGGCGGCAGAGTTATCAGGATTAAAATTTGAAGAATGCTTATCAAAACTTATAACTTTATGTATAGATTGTCTATATGAAACCTATGATTACATTATGAAAACAAAACCAGAAAGTCCATTTGTTAATGTCATTCTTGATAAACGTACGAGTTACACTGATAATGGTAAGACTATTCATAACGCAAAGCCAGAAAAAGCCGTCGTATTTCACAATTTAGATGTTTTACTTTCCATCATAAGAGTTTTAATTAAAAAAGGACTAGAGATAATTAATAAAGAACATTCATTTTCTAAAGAAGAAATTCTAAATCTCATAAAAAAAAGTTCTTTTATTCCAGATAATCATCATAAATATTTTGCTAATGGATTATATTATTTTCTACATAATGAAATGTTAGAAGCTGTTAGTTTGCTAGTGCCGCAAATAGAAAATAGTTTAAGATATATTTCAGGAAGTCCTATTATTGTGCGGGATGACTTAACAGAAAAAGAAAAAATTGGTATACACGAATTATTTGAATCATGCGTTAAAAAAGAAATTTTAGATGAAAAATTTCAATTTTACTTAGAAAATATTTTCGTACATCCAAAATATTCATTAAGACAGAATATAGCGCATGGAGAAGCCGACGATACGATTGGCAATAGGCGTAGCTCTTATTGTTGCTTGCTACTAATATTGTTCTTGGTTCTAAAACCAACTGGAATATTAAAAATTAAATGTACTGAGAGTGAGAAATTGCTCAAAATGCTAAACAACGCATTAATTTGTGGTATTAAGGATTTAAATGACAGTTTAGCAAAGGGAATGTATCATTAATCGGAAGAAAATCCTCAATTCGCCTAACGTCTATCATTGATGGGAGCGTTCGTCATAGCGGACTTGTTCTGCAATCTTGTTTTAGTTGTCCGTCATTGCGGGCTTGACCCGCAATCTCAGATAGTATAGAGATTCCGGCTTTCGCTGTAATGACGAAGACAAGTTTCAGCAGTTCGTCATTGAGGGTACGTTTGTCTTGCAAGCGCGTCTGTCATTGCGGACTAGCTCCGCAATCTCAGATGGTATAGAGCTTCCGGCGTTTGCCGGAATGACGAAGAGAAGTTTCAGCAGTTTGTCATTGCGGGTACGTTTGTCTTGCAAGTGCGTCTGTCATTAAGGGTATGTTCGACATTGCGTTGCGGTCCAGACCCGCAATCGAGGGTGTGTCTGTCATTGCGGACTTGTTCCGCAATCTTGTTTCAGCATGTTAGATTAAGGGTATTGGGGTTGGGTTATGTTAAAGTATGTAATAAAATAAGTATATTTATTGCCACGGAGATTCGTAAATGACGAAAGAAAAATTGTTTGGCAATATTGATTTTCGTAAGATGGCTTCTGACGCTGATTTTAAAGAAGACAGCGTTAGGGAAGTTATAATTATGCCTATGCTTAAGGAACTAGGCTATAGCGAAGAAAACATAATTCGCAGCAAAACTTTGCAACACCCGTTTCTAAAAATTGGAAGCAAAAAAAGAGCGGTAAATCTTATACCGGATTACATATTAAAAGTGGATACCAGCTATGCTTGGGTATTAGATGCAAAATCGCCGAAAGAGAAGATAATAAACGATGAGAACGTGGAGCAAGCGTACAGTTATGCCTGTCATCCGGAAATAAGAAGCACTTATTTCGCATTGTGCAATGGGATTGAGTTTGTGCTGTATAAAACGTCTTATACAGATAGTCCTATTCTATATTTTAATATTGAGGATATAGATAAGAACTGGGACAAGTTAAGCATGCTTCTTTTGCCGGCAAGTTTTCATATTGGAAAAGAACATGTTTATGTAAGAGAACCGGCAGCTAGGTATGAAACTGATTTTGATTATAAGAACAGATCGTTGCTTGAAGAGATACCAGTAAAAAAGCAAGGGGCTAGACGACATTTTGGAGTACATGGGTATTTTACAAGTCAAAGTTGGAATGTGGTGGCTGAATATATAAAGAACTTTAGTAAGCCGGGCGATTTGGTTCTTGACCCTTTTGGCGGCAAAGGAGTTGCATGTATAGAGGCGTTGATGAACGGCAGGAGAGCAATAAATGTAGATATAAATCCTATGGCTATCTTTTTGACATCTGCGCTTATAGCGCCGGTAAAACAAAATGAATTGTCGGAAGCATTTCAAGAAGTGAAAGAAGAATATGAAAAAAAAGAG
>JAITND010000018.1 GCA_031290625.1 Endomicrobium sp.
ACGCAAGCGATAAAGCGAATGGTAAATATAAAGCGATAAAAGTTGGAAACGTCCGCTTATTTAATGCGGAAGCCTTACGACAAAATAACCCGACATTTATTACAGAGGGCGAAATAGACCAGTACGTCAAGGGATAATTCTGAAATATTATATTCTTTTTTTCTATCCGATACTATAATAAGAAATTTTTTATTTACCGCCTTACAAGAGGCGCTTGAAATGGTTTGGCGGAAAGTATTTCATTTTTTGTCTTTGGACCTTGATTGAAAAAGTCAACTATAGTTTTTTTGCCCGTATTTTCGCGCACAACTACAGCTTGGAATCCCCATTTGGAGGGATTTCCCCTGATGTATTTGGTTGGTATAGACACAGAATTGTCGTTTACAACAAGGTTAGAAATGATTGCCGCTCCGTCGGCAGAATATTTATACAGAACCGCTTTATCTTTATATATTCTCAAAGCATATTCCCAACCTGAATCCGCAACTAAAAACCCGCTTACTCCATGGATAAAAGAAGTCCCGCCCATTCCCAAGATACCGTTTAAATCTATATAAAAATCTACGAAAGAAACTTCATCATTCCAACCTGTCCCGTTAAAAGACAAGTTTATTTTTATTCTCATGTCTTTTGAGGTAATCCGAACAAGCCTTAACAAACCGTCGTTGCATATTGAAACGCCTCCGGAAATAGTTTCAACCGAAGTTTGTCCATTTGAGACATTTGTCGTCTTTTGCAGGTCGACGCTCGACGCAATCTGTTTGTCAATATTCTTACCGTCTGGAGAACCTTTGTTTTGCAACCCCAAAAGACGATAAATATTATTGTACGCCGCATCAAACATTCTTTTTCCGGTAATAATATCAGAGTATGCACTTTTTAAGCTATCTTGCCCGCACAGATAAACAAGTTCGCTTTGAGCATTAGCGTATACAGTTTCGCTAAATGAAGAAGAGTCTGCGTAAGCGCTAAGATCTTCGGCAGCCGAGCGAAGTTTTTCAAAAATATCAGGACTTAAAGAAATACCTTCAAAAAAGATATTCTTTTGATACGGCAAATCGCTTTTAACTTCTAAAATACGCAGAGGGACGACAGGTTTTATATGCTTGCTGCCATCAAAAAGCCCTATTATATATTCCATAAACTTAGCGTTTTGCAAATGTTTTTTTGTAAGCAAAATAGGAACTATATCTTCGCGCTTTGATTCAAGCCATTTCATAACTTCTTGCTGGCTGTAAGGAAAACTTTTATATAAAGAAAAAACTACAATACCGTCAATATAATAGGCTCCAAAAATATTCCCCTCTATATTATCAACATTAACCCAAGATAATTTTAACCCTGAAAAATAATAAAGAAGTTCGCGAGACATTTTTCCAGAATTTAAAAACATACCGAAGTTTTCCTTGTTAGTATTATCTTTAAAATCCGATAAATTACTTGCAATATAGCCTTCAAAAATATTATTTTTGTTAGATTTTTTAATATTTGCGTTTGAAATTCCCGCTAAAATCGGCAAAACAGGCTCAGGATTAAGCGAAACTGCAAGCTCAATCTTGCCAACTGAAACAAGCTCTTCTAAACTTTCTGGGATTATTGTTTTACAATCTTGAGGGACAACCATACAAAAGCGGTTGGATAAAGTTATTTTATCTATTACCGCTCTTGGGATATTTGCCGTTTCGGCAAAAAAAACTATATGCCTGCTTTCAGCGCCAAAGGAAGTTAAACTTAAAAACAACAACAGTCCCGAAAAAAAAGCTCTCTTCATATTCATAATGACGTTATTATATCAAAAGTCTTTAAGTATGAGCTAATTTTAAAAGTTATAATTTTTTTGATCTTAAGTTACTCTTCAGAGTAATCAACTAGTCTTTTTCTGTTCTTTCCGTTTGACAGTTATTATCTATTTCAATATAATTATCAGATTATGAAAACGTGCAAATTTAATTTTTTGACATCTCTAACTTTATTGTTAATTATCATTTTGTCATCATGGACAACCGTAAACTCCAAAACAGTCGTATTAGAATCTCCTTCGCAAGAACAAGACGCCGCATATGGAAAGTCCGAAAAATATGAAAAAGGAAAATATATACGAGGCATACATCTTTCAGCTTGGATAAGCGGATCTGAGAAACACAGAAAGTCGGCGCTTGAAATTTTCAAGAACACGGAATTAAATGCCGCAGTAATAGATATAAAAGAATACGAAGGACAAGTTTATATAAAAGGCGTAAAAGAAGTAGAGGCAAATAAAGCCTACGTCGCGGCTATTCCCGACCTTGAAAAATATATTTCTCTTTTAAAAGAAAAGGGCATTTATACAATAGCAAGAATAGTGGTTTTCAGAGATAATACTAGTTCCAGAAAGATGCCTTCGCTGGCGATAAAAAACCCAGATGGAACTATTTGGACAGACAAAAAAGGCGCGGGTTGGCTTGATCCTTATAATAAAGACGCGTGGGAATATAATTTAAAAATAGCCGAAAGAGCCATAGACGTAGGTTTTGATGAAATTCAGTTTGATTACATAAGATTCCCTTCTGATGGAAATACAAAAAATTGCAGATACAGCAAGCCTTACTCAGCGACAGAAGCGTCAAAGGCTTTGATAGGCTTTTTGAAAGAAGCAAAAAGGCGTCTAAAGCCAAAAGGAGCCGCAATATCTATTGACGTTTTTGGACTTACAACAACAGCTGCCGACGATATGGGCATAGGTCAAAAAATAGTGGAAATGACAGAACAAGTTGATTACGTAAGCCCTATGGTCTATCCTTCGCATTACGCAAAGTGGACATACGGCATAGCGGATCCAAACAAAGAACCCTATAAAGTTGTTTATAACTCTATTGAAGGAGCCTTGAAAAGAATTCCGGAAGAAAAATTGCGCCCATGGCTCCAAGACTTTAGTCTTGGATACAAATACGGTAAAAATGAAGTAAAAGCGCAAATGCAGGCTTGTTATGATAATAAAATAGGAAATTGGTTGCTCTGGAATTCAAGATGCATTTATACAAGAGACGCTTTAAAGGATCAAGATGAGGAAAATACTTTCCAAATAAGCAACCCGCCTACAAGCGAAATGTCAAAAACAGCAAGTAAACAACAAACGTCTTCAGATAAATAATCAGAATAATCAAAGCAAAAGGATTTATTTTTCTTCTGACAACAACTCGACTAAAGTTGGGTTGTCATTTTGATTTGTAAATTGTTTAATAAATTCTTTTTCCCTGTCAAACTCAAGTTTTTTCATAGAAATTTCTATTTTTCTTCTACCGGAATCAACTTTGACTATCTTAGCTTCTAATTCTTCGCCATCAGCAAAAACTTGCGACTTTTCATATTTTAAAGAAACCGCCTCCTTATTTTTTATATACGCTTCAATTCCGGATTCAAGCTCTACAAAAGTGCCAAAATCCGCAATTCTTACAACTTTACCTTTAACAACGCTTCCAACTTTATATTTCTTATAAGGATCCTGGTTTATGTGTTTTAATGAAAGAGAAATTTTCTCATTTTGAGAATTTACTTCCATAACAACAACTTCAACCTCATCTCCTTTTTTTACAACATCTTCCGGGCGATTTATTTTTTTAGTCCACGAAAAATCGCTTATGTGGACAAGCCCTTCTATCCCTTCAGGCAATTTTACAAAAGCTCCAAACGGCATAATGGTTTGAACTACGCCTTTAACTACAGCACCCGGAGCATAATGTCTAAACGCTTCGTCCCAAGGATTAGAAAGGATCCGCTTGACCGATAAAACTATTTTCTTATTTTTCTTATCAACGCCTATAATTTTTACTTCTATTTCTCGTCCTTTTTTTACTTCTCTTTTTAAAACCGCTTCGCTGTTGTTCCAAGCGTATTCTGAAGCGTGAAGCAAACCATTAACGCCCGGTTCAAGCTCTACAAGAACGCCGTAGTCCATAATTGAAGCGACTTTTCCTTCCATAACCAAACCGACAGGGAAACGTTCTGCAACCGAATCCCAAGGATTTGCAATAAGATTTTTTATGCTTAAAGAAATCTTACCGCCCGCTTTGTCAACTTTTAATACCTGAACTTTTATTTTCTTTCCAACATGAAGCAAATCTTCAACTTTTTTCACTTTATACCAAGCGAGTTCGCCTATATGCAAAAGACCGTCCATTCCGCCTATATCGACAAAAGCGCCAAAATTTGCAATTCTTGAAACTATGCCGTCAAGAACTTGACCTTCAGCAGTAGAAGCAAGAACAGCTTCGCGGGATGCATTTTTTTCATCTTCAACAATTTTTCTGCGGGAAATAACTATATTTTTCTTTCTTACGTCAAGAGCCATAATTGCGAACTCATATGTCTTACCTATATAGGCTTGCGTATCTTTTACAAAATGAATATCAACCTGAGAAATAGGAAGGAATGCGTTTACTGAACCTATATCGACTATAAAACCGCCTTTTACAATTTTCAAAATAATTCCGGAAATATGTTCGCCATTATTAAATGCGGCCTGAATTTTGTCAAACTTAGCTTTTTCAAAAACAGCTCTATAAGACAAAATCGGACGACCGATTGTATTTATAACCTTTACTCTTACTTTTGCTCCTACTTTAAGTTCCGGAGGAACTTTGCCTTCTTCAAATTCTTTTTTAGGAATCATTCCTTCAGATTTTACGCCCAAATCAGTCATAAAACAATCGGCGTTCTCTTCCATAATAACCACATCAAGCTCTTTGCCCGGCTCAATACCGCCGACTTCTTCATAACATTTCATCAAATCAGCCATACTGATATCTTCGCTGTCTTCAAAAACCGTTTTATCTAAACGTTCATTTTCAGTCATTTTTACTTTCCTCTCTTTGCAATATTCGTTTAAACTATCGCTTTCTTTTGCATCCGAGAATTTCTCCAACCATCCTTTCCACGCTTCTTATTATACTATCAGGCGTTGAAGCGCCTGCAGTTAAGCCTACAGTTTCAACATTTTCAAACCATTTATCGTCTATTTCATCTACAGTTTCAATATGGCGCGTCTTTGTTTGAGCTTTACATATCTCGTCAAGACGCGTAGTATTTCCTGAATTCTTGCCGCCTATAACTATCATCAAATCAGATTTCTTGGCAAGTTTTTCCGCAGATTCCTGTCTCTCAAGAGTTGCTTTGCATATAGTATTGTAAATATTAACTTTAAATCGTTTTTTTAGAATTTCAACAATAACGTTAAAGTTTTGAGGAGTCTGCGTTGTCTGACTTACAATATTTAACTCGCCTATCCCTTTAAACTCAAAAGCTTCATTAGGGTTTTCAATAACAAAACACTTCCCTACCCCGTAAGAGACAAGCGCTTCAACTTCAGGGTGAGACTTCTCGCCGACTATTACTATAGTTGTTTCTTGTAAACTTAAATTCTTGACTATATCCTGAGCTTTCTTAACAAACGGGCATGTAGCATCTATAACAGATACTGTTTTATTTTTTTCGAGTCTATTGCGTAGTTCTAGAGATACGCCGTGAGTTCTCAAGATTATACAGCCGCTTTTGACGCAATCTATATCATTTAAACTTCTTACGCCTTTTTTTTCCAGACGCTTAACTTCTTGAGGATTGTGAATTATTGGTCCCAAAGTATATACTTCAAATTTTTCCTTCAAAGTTTTTTCTACTAAATCTATAGCTCTTTTAACGCCAAAACAAAACCCAGCGTTAGCGGCTATCTTTATTTCTACATTTTTACCCACTAAACGCCCCGTTACATTTTTGATATTTCGTCCAAAGCTTTTTGTGATAAACCTATATAATCGTTTCTTGAAAAATCTTTTGGAGGATATACGGGTTTTCCGTATTTTATTTTTATCCGTTTAAATTTTAACATCATGTTTGTATTCTCTATTTTGACCGGAATTAACGGAACTTGAGCGTTGCACGCCGCCATACCTGCTCCGGACATGGCTTTTCCCAATTTTCCATCTTTAGAACGAGTGCCTTCAGGAAACACCAAAAGCAAACGTCCTTTCTCAAGAAGAGAAAACGCATGTCTCATAGCAGACATATCTTGAACTCCTCTCTTAACGGAAAACGCGTTTGTTTGTTTTATAATCCAGCCGAA
The DNA here is from genome assembly GCA_031290625.1 of Endomicrobium sp. GTDB lineage: Bacteria > Elusimicrobiota > Endomicrobiia > Endomicrobiales > Endomicrobiaceae > Endomicrobiellum. Next base: position 6,095 of record JAITND010000018.1, read on the forward strand.
TACAGGAATGTCAAACAACTCTTTTTTAGCCATAAAATACAATGGACGTTTCATAGCCGAGCCTGTAAGAGGCGGATCAAAGAAACTCATATGGTTTGGAGCAATTACCGCTCCTCCCGTCTTTGGCATATTTTCCGTCCCTTCAATACGCCATCTGTAAAACAGCTTAAACATTATCCTAAACATCTGCCTGCCGATCAGAAATAAAAAAGAGGCTTTTTCTTTTACTTGCATATGTTTTTTAATACCTCGTAGAAGTTTGGAAAAGATATAGCGACGCAGTTTGAGTCTTTAATTATAGTTTCTCCGTCTGCTATCAAAGAAGCTATCGACAGAGTCATAGCTATTCTATGATCTTCAAAACTGTCCAAAAGATTGCCGTTTAAAGGAACTCCCGCGTTGCCGTTAATAATAAATCCGTCGTCAAGGGCTTCGACTTGAGCGCCAAGCTTTTTGAACTGACTTGCCACGGCAAATATTCTGTCGGTTTCCTTAACTTTAAGTTCTCCAGCTCCTGAAATTCTAGTTATTCCTTCAGCTTGCGTCGCTATAAGAACAAATATCGGAATTTCATCAACCATTCTAGGAACAATTGAAGCATCTACGTTTACAGCTTTAAGTTTTGAATATCTAACCTCTATATCGCAAATAGGTTCATTGGAAATTTCTCTTGGATTCATTAAAGAAATATCCGCTCCCATACGCTTTAAAACTTCAATTAAACCGTCTCTCGTAGGGTTAACGCCGACATTTTTTATCGTTAAATTTGAATCGGGAACAATCAGCGCCGCCGCTATAAAAAACGCTGCCGAAGAAATATCTCCCGGAACAGTAACGTCTTGAGGCGCCAGCTTTTGTGCGGGATAAATCGTAACGAAATTTCCGTTAACTCTGACATCCGCTCCAAAAGCCTTTAACATTCTTTCGCTGTGGTCTCTGGATTTCACAGGTTCGGCATAAGTTGTAGCTCCGTCGGCATAAAGCCCCGCAAACAAAACCGCCGACTTGACTTGAGCCGTAGATTTGTCGCACTCGTAGCTTACGGCTTTTAACGAACTCTTACACTTTATTGTCAACGGCAAAAAACCTTTGTTTGAAGTTATCTCCGCTCCCATTTTAGACAACGGCTCTATAATCCTTCCCATCGGTCTTTTTGAAAGACTTTCGTCGCCCGTTATAATTGTCTCAAAATTCTGCCCCGCCAAAATACCGGAAATAAGCCTTGCGGTCGTGCCAGAATTGCCCGCATAAATATTGTATTTGCAATCTTGCGGTTTTTTTAGATTTAAACCCGCGCCTTTTATGCGTAAATTATCATTATCAATCTTAATTTCAGCTCCCATTTGGCGAAAAGCTTCTATCGTCCTATTACAATCGTCGGAAGGAAGATAATTCCTAACTACAGAATCGCCTTCCGCAATGGACGATAACATAACGGCTCTATGCGTTATAGACTTGTCCGCAGGCACTTCAACCGCGCCCGAAATAGCTTTTACTTTTTTTAGTTTTATATCCATTGTCAACTCTTCCAAATTGTATTTATGCATTTCGGCGTTTTATCTTCATGTTCAAAAAAATCAAAATCGTCTTGTTCCGGCAGCGATGTTAAATAATTTGAAATAAATATCTCTTCCCCTTTTTGCTTGCCGCAGCCGTTTACATTTCTCATGCCATATGTCAAATTCCACGAAAAAAAATTCGCAAAAGAAAACAAATTTTTTATATAGTCGCTATTATCATACGTGATTAACCATTTATGTCTACAGTTTTTCATAACATCGGCAAAACGTTTATGATCAAAACTCTTGTGCAAATTACCGTTCTTCCCGTATAAAGCTGACTTTCTCGCCGAAAAATATGGAGGATCTAAAAAAATAAAAACAGAATCTCCGTCTTCAGAAAGCGCTTTTTCATAATCAATATTAGTAATCTTCACGCCCCTAACTATTTCTTCAATATTTTTCAGTCTTAATATGCTGCTCTCCGTAAAACGACTATTAAAAGCCGATTCGCTGTAACCGCCGCTTAAACTTGTGCCTGAAAACGTAATACGATTGTATATAAAAAAAGAAGCCGCTTTTTCCAAACCATTAAAACTACTCAAATTGGCGTTAAGGAACTTATAAAGTTCCTTACCATTGACATATTTAGATTTCCACTCATAAATTTTATCAACTAATCCATTCATGTCTTTCTGGCTATATTTCCAGAATTTGTACAATTTATCGTACAAATCGTTTACCCAAAAAATTTTATTCGGAAAAATCTGTTTTAAATGTATAAACAATGACCCGCCGCCCAAAAATGGCTCCCTGTACTCGTCAAAGGCAGGAACAAGACTTGATATTAAATCAATAGCTCTACTTTTACCGCCTGGATATCTCAACGGACTCTTTATCATTGTTTTGTTCCACAGATTTGCGCTACAAAATTATTTTCATCAGCTTCTTTAAAAAGACGTTCTATAAATACTTTTCGCTTTTCAGATAAATTATTTGTCTTAAAACTATCAACAAGATCTTTTTTTATAGACTCCGAACTTATTGAACCGCTAAAGACGTCGGAAGTTAGTCTTAAAACAGCCATGCTTTTCATAGGTACGCCGTCTACCTCAACGGAAGCAAGATTGGAATAAAGAATCATCTTAACTAGTCCGTCTTTGACGTCAGATTCGCTTGGCAAAACTGAATTCTTACTATGCTTACTTTCTATAAGATTCACAATATTTTTATTCAATACAACTTCATCAACAGTAAAAAAATATTTTCCGCCTAAATAATTTTGAATTGTTATTTTAGATTTTGATAAAGTGTTCAAGCTTTCTTTTGATTGTATAGTTTTTATACTCTCTGTTTTGAGCTTTTTCTGCTTTCGCTCTTGAGAATTCCATAAAATTCTTGAAATCTTTGACAATTTTATTTTCAAAAGCGTTGATTCCGTCAAAACTATGCAATCTTATCTTTGTTTTTTCTTCTATTTTCAAATAACTTTTCTTTGCTTTATCCAATATGCGACATAAATCTGCTAATTCCTTTAGATTCCAATGTAACCCGGAACTATGATAATCTTCAATCTCTTTTATTTTTGACAAAACATAACTATTATCAAATTTCTGATCTGTAATTTTATTTCCTGACTTATTTGCGCTTGCATCAGAATAATAGGCAAAAATCACGCAAATATCAAGAAGCGACATCAAGGAAACAGTATCCCATTGCAAGAAATCTCTATCTCCATTTTTTCCTTCATCTTTTATAATGGGAATTACAGCGATCTTTTTAGATATATGCATAGAATCATACATTCTCTCATATGGATACGAACGCGTTCTTTTTGGAGAAACCCATTTTGAAACCGCAAAAAAATTCTGCTTATCAAATATCAAAGAAGTTGACGAAGCTGAGTTTATATCAAATTTTTCTAAACTAAACTTATTTAAATCTTTATCTATTGTCTTCTTATATTTTATACCTTTGATTCTTCCAGTTATATCCATATTCTCTAGCCTTTTTGACTCTTAAGAATCTCTTGTCTAATTTTTTTCTTGTCGCTTAGATTCCGCTTAAAGACATTAAGTTCTTTTATAAATTCATCCAAATATTTATTGATATTTTTGCCGTTTGAAGCAAAAATCGGCGCCCACATACCCGCGCTCGAAACAGAGACTCTTGTTATGCTCTTAAAAGACCCAGCGGTAAGCTCGTCAATTTGCGGATTTTTCTTCTTTATATTTTTATAAGTTTTGTTTAATGCAAAAGCTATAACGTGAGGCAAGTGGCTTGTAAAAGCAACCAGATCGTCATGCTCTTTTGCAGACATTTTCACAATGACTGCGCCTGCGTCTTTCCACATCTTGGTTGCAATATTTTCAGATTTGCTATTTTGCGACGTTATAACAACTTTTGCATTTTTAAATATATCAGCCGACGCGGATGTCAGTCCGTTTTGCTCTCTTCCCGCCATCGGATGAGAACCCACAAAAGAAATTTTGCCGTTGATATCTTTTATTTCACGCTCTATTGAATACTTTACGCTTCCAGCATCGGTAATTATAGCGTTCTTTTTTACAACTTTAATAAGCTCTTTGTATACGGAAACAATCGTATCAACAGGTGTGCATATAACTACAATATCTGAATTTTTTGCTGACTCTAAAGATAAAGATCCTTCGTCTATAGCGCCAATCTTTAGAGCGTTTTTTAAAGTTTCTTTTTTTCTTGCAATACCTGTTATATAATAGCGATTCTTTAAAGTTTTGCTTTTTAAAGCAAGCCCCAAAGAACCGCCTATTTGCCCCAAACCGACTACGCTTACGTTTAGCATTAGTCCAAAATCTCCCTGCCGACTGCTCTCGCCACCAAGTCAAGCTCTTTCATCAAAGATTTAAACTGGTCTGGCAGCAAACTTTGAGGTCCGTCAGAAAGAGCAAGTTCCGGCTGAGGGTGAACTTCTATTATTAATCCATCAGCCCCTACGGCAACGCAGGCTTTTGCCATAGTGCCAACATGTTCCCTAATACCGATGCCGTGCGAAGGATCTAAAACTACAGGCAAATGCGATAGCTTCTTTATAACAGGAATCGCATTTAAATCCATTGTAAATCTTGTGGCGGTTTCAAACGTTCTTATTCCTCTTTCACAAAGAATGACGTTATAATTGCACTGCGAAAGAATATATTCCGCAGAAAGTAGAAGCTCTTTTATTGTTGTAGCCATACCCCTCTTTAGAAGAACAGGTTTTTTTTGTTTCCCGGCAGCTTTTAACAAATCGTAATTTTGTATATTTCTAGCGCCAATCTGCACAATATCGCAATATTTTGAAACAATCTCAACCTGCTCGACGGTCATAGCTTCGCTAATAGTCGGCATACGTAACTTTGAGCCTGATTCATTTAAATATGTTAGTCCTTTCTCTCCAAGCCCTTGGAAAGCGTAAGGAGAACTTCTTGGTTTATACGCTCCGCCTCTGATTATTGTCGCTCCCGCATCTTTAACTATTTTTGCAGTATCAAGCATTAACTCCTTGCTTTCAATAGCGCAAGGTCCGGCTATAACGTGTATTTTTTTTCCGCCGATTTCAATGTTTCTGCTTACCTTAACTATTGTGTTTTCTTTCTTGAATTCTCTTGAAGCAAGCTTATACGGCTTCTGTATCTCTTTTACGTGTTGAACAATTTTCATAGACTCAAAAACATCTTTATATTTTTCGGCATAGTCGCCTATCATCCCTATAATTGTAAAGTCTTTGCCTTTTGATATATGAGACTTGTATCCCAACCCTTTAATTTTTTCCGTAACAATCGCAATATCTTTCGGTCTCGCGCTTTGTTTCATTGTTATTATCATAAAAATTCCTTTAGGACTTCCAAATTTTTTTTAACTTCGCTATAAATAATTTATTTTCTTTGTGAAGACCGACTGTGACTCTTACCCAATCTGGGAGTTCATATTCGTCCATAGCTCTTACTATCACGCCTTCTTTTAAAAGTCTGGCAAACGCATTTTTTCCCGTAAGAGGAAAAGACTTAAAAAGAATAAAATTTGCCGCTGACTTAACGTATTTTACTCCGAGTTTTTCAAATTCTTTATACAAATACTGTCTTTCTTTAGCTACAAGCTTTTGGCTTCGCGCCACTTGCGCTTTATCTGTAATTGCCGCAGAAGCTGCGACTTGCGCCAAAAGATTGACATTAAAAGGAGGTCTTGTTCTTTCAATATATTCTACTATCTTCTCGCTAGCAAAGCCATATGCCACTCTTAAACCCGCAAGTCCATGAATCTTTGAAAATGTTCTAAAAACTATTAAGTTTAGGTTATCTTTTAAATAATCAAGCCCGTCGGGATAATCCTCTTCTAAAGACGCGTATTCAAAATAGGCTTCGTCAAGAATTACTATAGGCTTAACGCCAAACTTGTTTAAAGGCAAATCTTTTAGGAACGCAGAAAATTCTTTCTTTGCATTATACGTTCCCGTAGGATTATTAGGATTTGTTACAAAGATTGCTTTTGTGTTCTTGTTACAGGCTTTTGCCAAACCTTGCAAATCATATTTAAACTCTTCGTTCATCGGAACCACTACCGGTTTAGATCCCATAAGTCGCGCAACCATTGCGTATCTTATAAACGAATATTTTGAAATTACAATCTCATCTTCAGGATTAAAAAACAACTTTGCTATAAGCTCTATTGCCTCATCTCCGCCCGCCGCAGTAAAAATATTCCCGGTTGGCAACCGGTACCGCTTTGACAGAGATTTTTTTAAATCAAAAGAATTTGAATCGGGATAAAAAAATACCTTGTCAAAATTATCTCTTAACGTCTTAAGAACTTTTTTTGAAGCTCCTAAAGGATTCTCATTTGACGCGAGTTTTACAACTTCTTTAAGATTATATTCTCTTTTTATCTCGCCTATAGATTTGCCTGCAACATAAGGTTTGAACCCGTCGCAAGCTTTTCTGATAATGTTTTGTATATTCATATTACGCTCTCGGATAGCTCCCCAAACTCTTTACAAAAACGCTCTTGCTTTCCAAACTTTTTATCGCCTTAACTATGTTTTGGTCTTTAATATGTCCTTTAAAATCAACAAAAAACATATATTCCCACGCTTTTTTCTTTGTAGGACGCGACTCAATCTTTGTCAAATTCACATTGTTTTTATCAAATATTTCAAGAGCCTCGCACAAAGCTCCAACTTTATCTTTAATTATAAACGCCAAACTCGTTTTGTCCTTGCCGCTAGGCTCGGTTGAAATCCTGCCTATAACAAAAAATCTCGTAAAATTTTCTCTGCTATCCTGTATTCCTTTTTGCAAAATATATAAATCATAAATTTTAGCCGCCGCTTCAGAAGCTATAGCCGCAGAAAAATCCTCTTTAGATACTTTCTTTGCGGCTTCTGCCGTTGAAGAAACAGGTATCAACTCGGCGTCGGGGTAATGTCTTGTTACCCAGCTTCTGCACTGCGCTAACGCATGCGTATGCGAGTAAATTCTTAAAACTTCCGCTTTGAGATCTTTCGCAAGAAAACACTGCTCTATTTTTAAGCTTATCTCAGCGCATATTTTAAGTTTAGTTTCAACAAGCATATCTAATGTTGCGTTTACAGAACCTTCGTTTGAGTTTTCCACCGGAACTACGCCGAAATCCGCTCTCCCGCTTTCAACTTCTAAAAGAACCTCAAGAGGAGTAGACGCGGGGATAAAATATCCGGAAGAACCAAAGTTTTTAATCGCCGCTTGATGCGAAAATGTCGCCCAAGGACCTAAAAACGACGCTTTCGTCGGAGTTTCAAGATTTCTGCAAGCGCTTATTATTTCTGTATATATATTTTTGAGAGCTTCCTCTCCCAAAATGCTTTTGGAAGAAGTAATGTTTTTTAAAACTTCCTTTTCACGCGAAGGCACATAAACTACGCTCCCTGCGCTAAAATCCCGATTATTTTTTGCTTTAGCAACATTTAAAGCGAACTTCCCTCTTTTGTTCAAAAGTTTTGCTATTTCTTTATCAACTTTGTCTATAGATTTTCTGATTTCCCGCAACTTTAAAGACATACTAACTCCTCCGAATAAAACATATAATTTTAACAGTAGGTAAATATTATACTAAACTAATAGATTTATTTATAGCAACAACATATGAAGATTAAATAAAGAAATGCGAAATACTGCAAATATTTAATTAAGACCTAGTTATTCTTAACGTCGCGGTATCGCGATTACCGCCGTTAAAAGCGTTCAAAGCTTCAACAAAAACCGTCTCCGACGGGTTTGCCGCATTGAACAAAGTCATTGAAGATATGAATTTTAAAGCGTCAAGAGAACCAAATATTTCCTTCAGAGTTTTTGAATCTTTATGGTTAAGAACAAGACGCGCGTGATAAATTAAATCACCGCATAAGACTGGATCGGCTAAATATGCTTTTGCTTCGTCTAAAGATTTAATGCCGTAGTAATGACTTTCGCGACTCCTACCCAACCCTTCCGTCTGAGGGAAAACGAACCAAATCCAATGATTTATTTTACTACTTTGTCTCAATTCGTTTTCAACTGTTTTTAATAATTCCGGCGTTTGAATTTTACGGAATCTTTCTAAATCGTACGCAGCGGATTCTTTTTCTAATACAAAAATATCGGCTGGGACTTCTTCATTACGCGGCGAATTCCGTTCCATCCTAGCAGCGCGCGCTACGCTGTCAGAACCGCCTTTTTTACCGCACGAGCATAAAGACAGGCAAAGCAGCGCAAACGATATTGCAAATTCTTTTTCATAATATAGGCGACAATTATATCTTTTAACGTCTTACCGCAGATATGCGGATGTGAAAAATTGTAAATCATTTAAATCACAGAAAGTATCCTTTCCGCACAACAATTACGCCTGTAAGAGAAAAATAATTCTTCATTATGATAAGTGCATTGATTAACGTCAAAAATCTCGCTAACGCCGCAGCTTTCTAACTTATCGCGAAGTATCGCAGATAAATTCAGTTTCCCGTTTACAAGTTTAACATTAAACTTCTCTTCCATTTCAACTCCGGTTTCGTAACAACAAGAACGAATATGAGGACCTATATAAACTTTTACGCTTTTAGGACCTGCGCAAAAGTCGTTTATTAATATTCCTACCGCATTTTCAACTATGCCCAAACAAAGTCCTTTCCAACCAACATGCACCGCAGCTTTAACTTCGCCATTGCCGGAAGAAATAAGAACAGGAACGCAATCAGCGGTAAAAATACCCAACAATAAACTTTTATCGTCCGTTATTAAACCGTCACAATTGTCAATAAAGGTATTTTTGTCGGAACGCTTAACAACTTTTATATTATTCCCATGAACCTGATTGGCAAGAACTAAATCCGAAGGATTTAAAGCCAATGACCGAAAAAAAGAACCTCTTTCAGCCTTGTTCTTCATATCGCCAGCTGATTTAGCGGTTGTAAAATGTTTGTAAGGAAAATTTTCAGAGAATATAAAATTCATTCTTATGTTTTGATATTTTTTCTTCCAATACCGCGGTTAAATCTTTTTCCGATACCTCGTATATTATATAGATTATTTCAGGAATTTTGGTTTCCAATAGGTATACGCAGGCTTCGACGTCTCTATATTGTCGGACTTAGTTGAAACCTGCTGTGAAAAGAAGTCAGGCTGTATCTCTTTCTTCTCTTTTGGCTCTTCTTTAAAATCTCCAAGTTGAAATCCCGTAGCAATAATTGTAATTTTAATTTTGTCGTCAAGTCTGTTGTCTATAATGTGTCCAAAAAAAACATGACCGTTAATGCCATAACTTTTTATATCGCTAAATATCTCTTGAAGTTTTATTGCGGTAATATTGGAATTTGTCGTTATATTCACCAACGCCTTACTTGCTTTTGAAATATCATAATTGTCTAAAAGAGGGCTTGTCACAGCTTTTTTAACGGCTTCTTTAGAGTCGGAACCGGAACTTTCGCCGATGCCTATCAAGGCAGTTCCTGAATTTAACAAGATATTTTTTACATCCGCAAAATCTCTGTTGATCTCGCCAGTAACCGTTATAACGTCCGTTATAGCCTGAATGCTCTGTCTTAAGACGTCGTCTATAATATGATAAAAAGCGCCAAGAGCCACCCTCTCATTTATAACATTAAAAACTCTTTCGTTTGGAATCACTATTAAAGCGTCCGTATACTCTTTAAGATTTTTTATTCCATCTTCAGCTTGCTGCATTCTTATTTTGCCTTCATGTTCAAAAGGTTTTGTAACAACTCCAACGGTCAATATGCCTTCTTCTTTTGCAAGTCTTGCAATTATCGGAGCGGCTCCTGTTCCTGTGCCGCCTCCCATGCCTGCAGTTACAAAAACCATATCTGCGCCGACGAGTCTTCCCCTTATTTCTTCAATACTTTCTTCAGCCGCCCGCTTGCCAACTTCAGGATTTCCTCCTACGCCAAGACCTTTTGTTATTTTTTCGCCTATCTGCAAAATATCCGAAGCAGACGATTTGAGCAATGCCTGCGCATCAGTATTTATAGCGACAAATTCCACATTGCCAACATTAGCGGCGATCATTCTATTAACGGCGTTACAACCGCCGCCGCCAACCCCAATTATCTTTATTACGGCAAGTTGACCAGTATTCATTTCCTTTGAAGGCGACGCTAGTTTTATACTCATTTAGAAAACTTCCTCAAACCATTTTGATATTTTAGACACTACTCCAATCTTTGAAGACTTCTTTTCCGAATAAAACCTTGAATTTGAAAGGTTTGAAGCTACGGCTCCTATCGCTGTAGCATAAGATGGATTTAATAATATTTCGTCGCGGCCTACAACCCTATCCAGATTTGGACTTCCAGTCCTGACTGAGCAATTAAACGCTTTTTCAAAAGCTTCAGCAAGACCGGTAAGGCTGCCGCCGCCGCCGGTAAGAATTATTCCTCCAGAAAGGAATTCGTCTCCGTAATTATTTTTTTCCGTTAATTCTTTTATTTCGTACAAAATTCTGTCTACTCTGGGCGTTATTATAGCGTTTACAAGTTCGTGCCTATCGCACTTTTTTATATTCCTGCCGTCCGCGGCTCTATATTCAAATTCTTCATTACTAAAATCGCTATAAATAAACGCCGCTCCGTACTTTTCTTTAATTTCTTTTGAAACAGAGTAAGAAGCTCTTAATCTATGGCCTATATCTCTTGTGATATAGTCAGAACCGTCAAGAATTTCGTCCGTATGTCTTATTATTCCATCAACATAATGAACAAGCCCTGTGGTAAGTCCGCCAAAATCAACGACAAGACAACTCAATTCTTTTTCTTCTCTGGTAACTAAAATATCGCTGGCAGCTAAATATCCATAAACCCTATCATCGCAATTTACGCCTACAGACGACATCGCCTTGTTTATGTTTCCTATATTGCTGCTTGAAGCTATAAAGGCATGCACATCAACTTCTATATAAGTTCCTTCCATTCCTATAGGATTTTGTATTCCTCTTTGTTGGTTTAGTATATATTCTCGCGGAACTATCTGTAATATTTCTTGATCCGGCTCCATTTTTATCTGTTTTCTTGCGCTGTCCAAAGAGTTCTCAACGGTTTCTTCCGTAACTTCCCTATTAGAATAGTTGATATTTGCCACGCCTTTGGAATTTCTAGAATGTATAAAATTGCCTCTCAAAGCAACAACAACTTTTCCTATCTGACCGCCGGCAACTTTCTCAATTTCTTCAAAAGCTTCGCCTATTGCAAGAGCTGTTTCTCGTATGTTAATAACAGCTCCCGCTTTAATCCCGTCGCACGGTATTGAAACCGCGCTAAGAATTTTTGAAATTCTTGTTTCCTCATCGCAAGAACCGGCGACGCAACAAACTTGATTGCTGCCAATATCAAGACCCGCTACAAGATTTTTTTTAGACATTTTCAATCCTCTGCCCGCAAGTAATTATATTTATACATTAAAGTTTGAATTTATTCTGACAACATTCCGGCGACAGGTTTTACAATAATTCTGCCAGAAGAATAAAGATTCATATCTATATACTCTACTTGTTTATATTTAGATATCGCATCCTCGTAAATTCTTTGAAATTTTTTAAATTTATGAGATAAATGTTCGGGCATTTCTTCTCCCCAAACAATCGTCGCATTATCGGACGCAATGAAAATAATATCATCCATATTGTTTATTTTCATTTCCAAAATATTATCTAAAAATCCTCCGCAAATAGACCTGAACCTTTTTATAAAATCCAAAAGACGCTTTCTTTCTTCGTCATTTTTATAAATAATCTTAGGGATTTTCATCTCGCTCATAAAACCGCGAAGAGGAAACGGCTTATCATCAAAATCTATTCCGCGCATTTCGCCTTTTTGCATTACAAAAGCCTCCGGCGTCCTTTCATAAAGTTTGATTTTAATCTTTTGCCAGCGCCTGTTAATAATAATATTTTTTAGTTCCGGCTTTAACTTTTTTATTTCGGATTCCGCTTCAGACAATTTGACTTTTAAAAGGTTATCGCCGATTTTAAAAGAAAGAAGTTCCTTTATTTCGGCTTTTGTAACGTTTTTAGCGCCGACTATATCTATATCTTTTATAATCATTTTATCGGATTTATAAGCTACGGCGAGCATTTTATTTACGCCAAAATATAAACCGTAAACAATTCCTCCGAGAAACGCGAGACAGAAAAAAATCTTAAAAATTTTTCCGCCTTTTTTATTTCTGGAATAGCTACCGTTTGTACGCGCGGCTTTATAAACGTAGCGGTTGCGTTTTTTTGCCGTCGTTGTCATATAAAGAACTCTCTATAATTTTTAGAACTAAATCTTTAAAATCGTAACCAACAGCTTTACTTGCGTCAGGAAGGAGAGATGTCGCAGTCATACCGGGAATAGCGTTATTTTCAAGAACCCAAACTTTATTATTTTTATCAACTATCATATCGGCGCGACAAACGGCTTTACATTTAAAAACCTTAAAAATTTTTTCCGCATAATATTGAGCATTGGAATAAGCCTTACCACTTATCCTTGCAGGAATAATATGTCCGGAACCGCCTTTTTGATATTTAGATTTAAAGTCATAGAACTCTCCCTTGGGAACTATCTCTATAACAGGCAAGGATTTTCCATTCAAAACTCCGACTGTAATTTCTTTTCCAGAAATAAATTTTTCTACAATTATTTCCTTATCATACTTAAAAGCCTCTTTAGCGGCAACGGCAAACTGCGAAGTATTTTTTACTATCGCCACCCCTAGAGCAGAACCTTGAGAAACAGGCTTTACAACAACTGGGTACTTTTTTATCTCTGCAACAGGTTCAAACTGCTTTACAACCATCCACTCGGGAGTCGGAATTCCGCTGCATCTAAAAAGCTTCTTTGAAATATCTTTATCCATTGAAGCGGAACTTGCAAAAACGCCGCTACCCGCGTAAGGAATGCCCATAATCTCAAGCATTCCCTGAACAGTTCCGTCTTCGCCCATAGGTCCGTGCAGAACTATATAAGCTACGTCAATATTTGCTTTTCTTATTTTTTCAGCAACGTCTCTGTTTACATCTATGCCAACCGCCCTTACTTTCAATTTTTTCAATACGCTCAAAACGGCTTTCCCAGATTTAACAGAAATCTCTCTTTCAGAAGAAAGCCCGCCGTATAAAACGCCGATTTTCTTATTCTTTAATTTTGTCAAAATATCGCCACTATTCATTTTATTATCTTTATTTCCATTTCCAATTTTATATTGAACCGTTTATATATTTTTTCTTCTATCAAACCAATCAAAGTCAAAACGTTTTTCGCCGACGCCATCCCAGTGTTTACTATAAAATTTCCGTGAATTTCCGAGATTTGAGCCCCGCCGACGCGAACGCCTTTAAGTCCGGCTTCTTCGATAAGTTTTCCAACGCTACGACCTTCGGGGTTTTTAAAAACGCTTCCCGCATTTGGGAAGTTTAAAGGCTGTGTTTTTAGACGTTTTTGCATACTTTCAAACGCCGCTGCTAAATTATCATTTTCTACAGTCTTTTTCAAGGAAAAACATACGTCCGAAATAATACTATTTTCAAGATTACTTTTCCTATAAGAAAAAGCAATTTGCTTTCTTTCTACCGACATTTTCTTTGCATCTCTGTAAACGCCTATTGTCTTTATAACGGAATCTATCCATTTATCTCTCAACCCCGCGTTGCCGCAAACGGCGCCCCCTACAGAGCCTGGTATGCCTGAAACAAATTCTAATCCTATTAAATTATTTTTAACAGCCGTATTTAAAACATTTGAAAGCAACGCTCCGCCACCGCAAAAAATTTCTTCTCCGCTAGCAACAATTTCTTTAAATTTACCCGTCAAAGAAATGACAATTCCTCTATAACCGTCGTCAGAAAACAGAACGTTCGTCCCGCCGCCTAAAATATAAAAATCATCGTTGCCTATGTTTTTTAGAAATAAAGACAACGCTTCTTCGTTGGAAATCTCAATAAAACAATCCGCAGGTCCGCCTATTTTAAAAGAACAATGCTTTGAAAGAAGTTCGTCCTTAAAAATGTTACAGGCCAAAGACGCTAATTTGGATAAAACACTTTTGTCCATTTTTTGAGTTCCTAGATACTCTTCAGCAACTCTTCGCCTTTTTTCCACACGTCTCCGGCTCCTAAAGTTAAAACTATATCGCCATCCGACAATATTGATAAAAAGGTTTTTAAATCCGAGAAACGCTCGGCGTTGCTTTTATTTTTCTTGAGACTTTTAAGTATTAAATCAGAATTTACGCCCTTTATAGGTTTCTCGCCCGCAGGATAAATATCTAATACTTTCACGATATCGGCGTCTGAAAAACTTTTCCCAAATTCCTCAAATAAATTTTGAGTCCTCGTATACCTATGAGGTTGAAACAAAACGACAATCCGGCGTTTAGGCCAAAAACCTTTCACAGCTTTTATGGCGGTCGCGACTTCCGTAGGATGGTGTCCGTAATCATCTATCACCATAATTCCATTTTTTTCGCCTTTTATTTCTAACCGTCTACCGACGCCGTCAAACTTATTGATTGCTTTAGCTATTAAGCTGAAAGGCATATCAAGCCATAAACCTACTCCTATAGCCGCAAGCGAATTTAGAATATTGTGTCTTCCTGGAATTTTAATACAAACATTTCCTATCTTTTTATCTTTATATACGACGTCAAAACTTGCGCATTCTTTTTGAGCCTTTACATTCGAAGCCTTTATATCAGGTTTTCCTGTAAATCCATAAGCGATATATTTTCTCGTAATCTTCGGAATTATTTCTCTTACAACTTCATTATCCGAGCAAATAACGGCCGCGCCGTAAAAAGGCACTGAATTTATATGTTTTACAAATGCATCTTTAAGATTTTCCATATTGCCATAATAATCCAAATGATCATTATCTATGTTTGTTATAACAGTAATAACTGGGGAAAGTTTTAAAAACGAACCGTCAGACTCGTCGGCTTCTGCAACTATAAAATCGCCTTTGCCTAGTCTAGCGCTGGTCTTAAGATTTTTAAGTCTTCCGCCTATGATTATAGTCGGATCAAAACCTCCCTCATCCAAAACAAGAGAAGTAAGGGAAGTTGTAGTAGTTTTTCCGTGTGTTCCCGCTATAGTTACAACATATTTTAATCTCGCAAGCTCAGCAAGCATTTCTATACGCGCAATGACAGGGATTTTTTTCTTTAATGCCGCAACGACTTCAGGATTATTTTTACTAACAGCTGTAGACGTTACCACAACGCTTGCGTCTTTTATATTCTTAGCGTTATGACCTATGCAAATTGTTGCTCCTATTGATTTTAAGCGCTCTGTAATGTCGGTCTTTTTTAAATCAGAACCTGACACCTTATGGCCAAGATTTATCAAAACTTCCGCAATCCCAGACATTCCGGATCCGCCTATTCCGACAAAATGTACGTTTTGATCTTTCCGAAACATTATTTCTCTCCGGGATAAAACTATTTCTTAAAATATTGAGCGCTGACAGTCGTCGTTATTCCACCGCGAATTCCAAATTCAATGTCTATAGACATCTCTTTAGGCTTAATAACTTTAACCAAATCTCCCAATATGCCGTTTACCACGCTTTCATGCACCATGCCAACCATTCTATAACTTTGTAAGTACATTTTTAACGACTTAAGCTCAACAACATTTTTGTTTGGAGTATAATTGATAACTATATACGCAAAATCCGGAAGACATGTCCAAGGACAGAGACATGTAAATTCTTCAGTTTCAATGCAAACGTTTATATCCTTTCCTACATACTGATACGGCATTGCTTCAAGCAAATTCGGCATAACTCTATCAAAAATAGGCATTTTACTTTTCATTATCTCTCCTAAAGATTCTATATGTCTGATATTCTAGCATTTTTAAGGGTCTTGAAGAAGAAAACCGTAGATTAAAGCATATCGTAGCCGAGCGAGCGTTAGATATAAAATAAGCTCTAACGCCCCAAGCCAAGCGCGAGGCAGTAAAAGCGATAATAAGGAGCTTTAGGCGAAGCGTTGCCGGGCGCGCGGTCTTATAGGGATAAACCGGTTAACGGCAGGAAATTCAAAGTATTGACAATTTTAAAAAGCTTTTACAAACTTCACTGTTTGATACTCCGCAAATTAAACAAAAAAGGGAGTTTTTTGGTTTCCAAAAATCAAAACGAACAACGAATCTGGACAAAAAATATCAGCGATAAAACAGCGATAAATCTTGTAATTTTTGCAAAAGAGTATTATAATTTTTTCACAGAAGGAAAATTGTTTCAAAAAGGGTAGGAAAATGAATTTTAAAAAATTGGTTCAGATTGTTAATTATGTTTTGCAGAAGTATGATTATAAGCTGAACTACACCAAGCTAATCAAGCTTCTCTACATTGCAGACAGAGAGAGTTTGAGCAGATGGAATTTTGCAATTTCAGGGGATACATACTGCTCAATGCCGCATGGACCTGTTTTAAGCTGTTTGTATAATTGTATAAAAGGCGAAGCTCCTCTTGAAGAACAGTCTCAATGGGATAATTTTTTCTACAAAGAGAAATACGATTTGCTTTCTCGCTTTAAGAAAGATTTTTCTTATGGGGAAATGAGCGATGCGGAAAAAATGATTTTGAATGAAATTGATAAAAAGTATCATAATGTCAGCTATGAAAAGCTTATAGACGTAGCGCATGAATTTCAAGAATGGGACAGTGATGCGAAAGAGCGTAATACATCCTTTCCTCTTGACAAAAGAACTATTCTTAAAGCGCTGGGTAGAAGCGACGACGAAACAAGAGAAATTTTAGAAACCGATAGAATGATTGAAGAGTGCGAGCAAAAGTTAAAGGAATAGCGATTATGCTGAAAGGCGAGTCTTTCTGGTGCAATGACAATTCGGGCGGAGAGCATTTATATTTCATTATATCTGATCCCGACAGCGATAATAATGTTTTAGTTGTAAATATTACGGAGGAGCGTAACAGGTCTGATAAATCGTGTTCTTTGGATGTTGGAGACCATCCGTCAATAAGAAAAAAATCAGTCGTTTATTATAGAAAAGCATTAGAATTAAACGAATCAAAAATTGCTACTAAAATATTAAATAAAATATATAGAAATGACATCAAATTAACAGACGTTATTTTAAAAAAAATTCAAGATGGGGCAAAGAAAAGTATATTTTTATCTGATAATCTCAAAAAATATTTTGAATATTTTCAAAATCTTGACAAAAAATAAAAAAAGATTTACGCTCTTGTCAGAAATAGAGGTTGGAAGTAATTAAAATTTAAAAGAACTATTTATCCAAAATCACGTCTAGTTTTAAGTCTTAATTTTTTAACTTTTCAAATATTAAGTCTAGAGCTTTTAGCAAATCGCGATAATTTTCCAAATCGTTTATTGATTGCGTTATAGCGCTTTTTTGAGCTTTGCCATGTTTCCTCAGAGTAGCTTTAGAAACAGATAGTTCTTTTGCTATCTGAGAGTAAGGAAGTCCTTTAACCCGCAAGTCTATAAACCTGTTTTGCTTTTCGGTCCGCCCTTCAGACATATCAGACGTTGGCATCTTTATCTTAAGTAGTTGTCATTATGCCAGATAATCCTCTCTGCGAAAGTTTTTATATAAAGCTCTAGCATATCTTTTACAGCGTCAATAATCGCAAAATAAAAACTCTCCATTGCGCGACTCATGAAAAGACAAGAATTTTACCACTCAATTTTGCTTATGCGTTCCAAAGCTTCTTTAATTCTTGGCACACCCACAGTAAGGGCAAACCGTACATAACCCTCGCCGCTTTTTCCCATGCTGTTGCCGGGAGCGCAAACAATAGCCGCATCATCAAGAAGTTTTGAGGCGACTTGGGAAGAAGTATATCCTTTAGGAACCTTTGCCCAAACATAAAACGAAGCTTTAGGCAAGTTTACTTCCCAACCAAGCTTTTTTAAACCTTCAACCAATGCGCCTCTGCGTTCTTTATATATTTTTCTCGCATCCTCAACGCATTTCTGCGAAGACGACAATGCCGTAACAGCAGCTTCCTGAACAGCTTGAAAAACTCCGGAATCGTAATTATCTTTAACTTTAGCAATACCTGCCACAATGTTTTTATTTCCGCATACCCAACCTATGCGCCAACCCGTCATGTTGTAGGTTTTTGAAAGCGAATGAAACTCCACGCCGACTTCTTTAGCGCCGGGAAAGTTAAGAAAACTTAAAGGTTTGTTGTTTTCATCATAATAGATCTCAGAATAGGCCGCATCAGCGGCAACAATTATATTATTCTTTTTAGCAAACTCTATAAGTTTTATATAAAATTCTTTTGGGGCGACAGCCGCCGTAGGATTGTTGGGATAATTTACAAAAATCAACTTTGCCTTTTTGACAACGTCTTCAGGTATCGCGTCTAAATCGGGCAAAAAGCCGTTTTTCTCAAGCAAAGGCATGAAGTATGGAACGCCGTCGGTAAAAATTGTGCCAGTGTTATATACTGGATACCCGGGTTCGGGAATTAAAACAACGTCGCCGGGATTTACAAATCCCAAATGAATGTGTCCTATGCCTTCTTTTGAGCCAATAAGAGCGCAAATTTCATCAGTATTCAAGTCAACGTTAAACCTATTTTTGTACCAATCCGCAACGGCTTTCCTATAGGAAAACGACCCTGCTCCGAAAGGATATTGATGATTAGCCGGCTTTGCGACAGCTTCCTGCATAGATTTTATTATATGTTCGGGAGTAGGCATATCTGGATCGCCAACTCCTAAAGATATTATATCTGCGCCTCTGTCCATAGCCTCTTTTTTCTTTTTGTCTATCTCAATAAAAAGGTACGGAGGAAGTTTTTTTAATTTTTCATTGTAACGAATTTCCATTTCTTCAATTCTCCAAATTTGCATTAAAAATTAACGACAAAAATACAACTATAATTACAGTCTAACAATCTATGCATACGGCAATACAATAACAAAGCGAAAATATTTCAATTTTGGAGCTTAAAATTTATTTCAACGACAACACGTCGGACATATCGTAGAGTTGCGGTTTTTTACCAACAACCCATTTTGCAGCCCTAACCGCGCCCGCGGCAAAAGTATCTCTGGAGTGCGCTCTGTGCGTCAATTCTATTCTTTCTCCGGGACCAGCAAAATAAACAGTATGGTCGCCGACAATATCTCCAGCTCTAACTGAAAGCACGCCTATCTCGTCTTTCTTTCTTGCGGAAACGGCGCAGCGTCTGCCGTACACGCCGACCTCGTTTATATCTCTGCCTACTGAAGACGCGGCGACTTCCGCAAGCTTTGCTGCCGTTCCCGAAGGAGAATCTTTCTTTTTATTATGGTGAAGCTCAACTATTTCTATATCATAATCGGACATTTTTTTTGCAGCTTCTTCAACAAGCTTGAACAAAACATTTACGCCTACCGACATATTGGGCGAAAAAACTATCGGAATAACTCTTGCTGCTTCTGAGATTTTTTTTTTCTGTTCTTCAGAAAATCCCGTTGTGCCGATAACTATCGGGACTTTTTGTTTTACAGCTAACTCCAGATTTTTTAACGCGCTCTCAGGATTCGTAAAATCTATCAACGCATCGGCGTTCTTTAAAATATTTTCCAAATCATTGTCGGAAGATATTATGGGACTTCCCGCGCCTATAGCTTTACTGCCTTCATATTCCAAAGCTCCTGATATTTGAATTTCCGAGTCCTCTTTAGCTATGGCGATTATAGCCCGCCCCATTCTTCCCGCCGCGCCGCAAATTGCTAATTTCATATAAAACCTCAATTATTTCAACAATTCAAAATCTTTTAAAATTTTTTCCAATTTCAACTTGTTAGATTCTTCCATTTCGCACATTGGAAGCCTTATTTCTGAACTGCAAATGCCGAGCATAGACGCAGCTGTTTTTACAGGTATGGGATTTGTTTCCATAAATAAAGCGTTAACTAAAGGCAAAAGCTTGTAATGTATCTTTTTAGCTTCTTCAATATTTCCTTTTTCAAAAGCTTTTATAAGAGACGACGTTTCCAAAGGAAGAAGATTAGATAAAACTGAAATTACGCCTATCCCGCCTATTGAAAGAACTGGAAGCGTAAGAGCGTCGTCGCCTGAAAGAAGCTCAATATTTGGCACTAAAGCCTTTACAGCGGTCATCTGGAACAAAGAGCCTGAAGCTTCCTTTAAACCGACAATATTTTTACAATCGGCGCAAAGTTTGGCTATGGTCGCAGGCTCTATATTGACGGAAGCTCTTCCTATAATATTGTAAAAAACAATAGGAATATCAACTGTATCCGCAACTTTCTTGAAATGCAAATACAAGCCTTTCTGAGTAGGTTTGTTGTAATACGGAGCAACCATCAAAGCTCCGTCGCAGCCGACTTTTTTTGCAAATTGGGTAAACCGTATGGCTTCAGCCGTAGAATTGGAGCCTGTCCCAGCAAGAATTTTCATCCTGCCTTTTGCTTGTTTGACGCAAAACTCTATAATCTGTTCGTGTTCTTCGTACGACAAGGTAGGAGATTCGCCTGTCGTCCCGCACGGAACAATACCGTCAATTCCGGCTTTATATTGATTATCAATCAGCTTGCCTAAAGCGTCAAAATCAATTTTCCCTTTTTTGAAAGGCGTTATTAGCGCTGTGTACGCTCCCGAAAACATAAATCATCCTCCCCAAGACTCTTACGCGTCAACCGAATATAACTTAGACTTTAACTATACCTTTAAAAGAAATAATAGCCGGACCTTCAAGAACTACGTCGCTTATTTTATCATTTTCAACCATCATGGAAACCGACAATTTATCCCCTCCTTTTGCGATAACATTGACTGGAGATTTTGCAAACCCTTTCAATACAGAAATGACTCCCGAAGCGGTTATACCCGTTCCGCAAGCCAAAGTTTCATCTTCAACGCCTCTTTCATACGTACGCGCAAAAAGAGTATTATTTTTTGCAACTTGCACAAAGTTCACATTTGCGCCAAAAGGAGCAAAAGTTTCATGGTATCTTATCTCCCTTCCGTACTTAAATACGTCAACTTTTTCTATATCGTCAACAAATATTACAGCGTGAGGAACGCCCGTATTTATAAAATCTATGTCAAAAAAACGATCGTTTGTTTCAATTTTTATGTCTCTCTTTAAATCTTTGGGATCATATAAATCAAGCTTAACCTTATTTTCGGATAAAATATCCGCGTTTATGATTCCCGCATCTGTTTCAAAAACCATTTTTGAATCTGCAACGCCTAAATCATAAGCAAATTTTGCAACGGATCTTCCGCCGTTTCCGCACATAGAAGCATGGGAACCGTCGGAATTGAAATATTTCATTTTGAAATCTTTACAAGAACTCTTTTCCAGCAAAATCAAACCGTCCCCGCCTATTGAGTACTTTCTGTCGCAAAGTTTTTTTGCCAAAGTTTGATAATCGCTTTCAGGTACGATATTTGTTCTGTTATCTATCAAAACAAAGTCATTGCCTGCAGCCGTAAGTTTTGAAAATTTTATTTCCATCATATCTCTCATTTATGCAATTTCATTTAATGTTAAATCTTTATAGCTTGCTCTTTTTCTTATCAATATTACTTCTTTATCGTCAACCAGAACTTCGGCGATTAACGGTCTTGAATTGTACTCCGAAGACATGCTCGTTCCGTAAGCTCCAGCGCATACAATCAACAAATATTCGCCTTGCTTAATTATCGGCAGCATTCTGTCTCTACCCATAAAATCGCCGCTTTCGCATATAGGTCCAACTATGTCGGATTTAACTTTTTCTGCTTTAGTCTTTTTGATTGGAATGATCTGATGATAAACGTCGTATAAAGTCGGTCTGATTAAATCGTTCATTCCCGCGTCGGTTATAAGAAAACTTTTTCCACCCGACGTTTTTCTGTACAAAACTTTTGCTAAGAGATGTCCCGCGTCGCCAATTATTGAACGACCCGGTTCAAATATAAATTTTTTATCTTTATCAAAAACAGGAAAAATTTCAGACATAAGCTGTTTTGGAGAAGGAACTTTTTCCAACTCATACTTAATGCCAAGACCGCCGCCGCAATCTATGTAACTTATACGCATACCGTTCTTTTCAACTTCGTCAACAATCTTTTTTATTTTTTGAGCGGCAATCTTAAATGGAGCAGTCTCCAAAATTTGCGAACCTATGTGGGTATGTATACCCATAACGTTTATATTTTTCTTTCTCTTGGCTGTTAAATATGCATTTATAGAGTCTTCGTAAGGTATCCCGAATTTTGTTCCTTTTTTGCCTGTAACTATATAAGAGTGAGTATCGGGATTTACATAAGGATTTATTCTAAAAGCAATGTTCGCCTTTGTTTTTAACTTCCCTGCTATTTTATCTATAACGTCAAGCTCTTCAAAAGACTCAACATTAAACATAAAAATCTTATTCTTCAACGCGTACTCTATTTCTTCAGCAGTCTTACCAACTCCCGCATATACTATCTTTGAAGATTTAAAGCCGGCTTTTAAACATCTGTAAATTTCACCGCCCGAAACAGTATCTGCTCCGGCGCCAAGTCTTGCAAGAATTTTTAAAATCGCTCCATTGGAATTTGTCTTGCAAGCAAAACAAATAAGCCCTTCCTTTGCACCTAACCCGTCTTTATAAGCTTTAAAATTGCCTATAATTTGTTGTTTTGAATAAACGTACGCGCTGGTTCCATACTCTTTTGCTATATTGGAAAGTTTAACATTTTCAATATACAAATCGCTTTTCTTAAAACTAAGCATCTTATCCTCGCGCTATCGCTATGTTGTTGAAACCGCATTTTATAAAACCTTATCCTACGCCGTCAACTTAATGTTGAAATCCGCCCGCCTTGCTATCTCTATTTCATCCATTTAAAATGACTTCGGCGGCGCGTTTGCTTACTCCGGGAGCGCCTAAGGATTGTCTAAAAGAGAGTAGTTCTTGGATTTTTGACGCATAATTTTCAGGATTTAACTGCGTCAACGCCGAAAAAGCGATTTTTTGAGGTTTCGCGTTAAATTGTATAAATTCTGGCGCCACGCTTTTGCCTGCCAAAATATTGATTATTCCTATATATTTTACCTTAATCAAAGCTCTTATAAAAAAATAATTAAAATACGAGAGTTTGTAAATTATAGCCATTGGTATTCCCATAAGAGCATTCTCTAAACATATCGTGCCTGAAGGACAAACCGCAAAATCAATAGAAACTCTCTTATCAAAATTACCAGACCCGTCAAATGTTACATAATCGGACGGCGCAAAATCAGTTTTATTTGAAACGCCAAACATTATAAATTTAGCGTTGATTTTTTCTTTTAATATTTTTGCCGTTTCAATGAGAATAGGAATATGGCGTTTTATAGCGCTTTGGCGGCTTCCCGGAAATAATCCTATAACTGGAGGATTTGAAATATCAAAACCATGTTTTTGAAAATTGGTTTTTTGAGGTATTTTATCTATCAATGGATTTCCTACAAAAACAGCGTCAACGCCATTATCTTTATAAAGCTTCTCTTCAAACGGAAATATAACAAGCATCTTTTTTATAACTTTAGCAAGTTCTTTTATCCTGCCGCTACGAGACGCCCAAACTTGAGGACTGACGTAATAATAAACGGGAATTTCTAATAATTGGGCAAGCCTTGCAACATGTATATGGAAACCGTAATAATCTACAAGAATAATTTTATCAGGACGGTTTTCAAAAAAATGTCTTTTTATTTTCTTTAAAACTTTCCTCAAGTAAAAAACTTGTTTAATTGGCAAAAAACCAAAAGCGTTTATATTGACTATATCCTCAATAAAATTATTGGAAATAGCTTTAAGATTATTGCCGCCCGTAGATGAAACAAAACATGAAGGATTTATTTTTTTTATTTCTTTTATAAGATTTGAAGCATGAACTTCGCCTGAAAGATCTCCGGCTGAAATAAAAATTCTATAATTCGGCATTTTATTATCCAAAACGTCCGGTAATATAATCTTCCGTTTCTTTTTCTTTCGGAGAAACAAAAAGTTTTCCGGTTTTATCAACTTCTATAAGCTTGCCCTTAAGAAAAAACGCCGTTCTATCGCTGACGCGGGATGCCTGTTTTACATTATTTGTAACAAGCACTATTGTGTACTTCTCTTTAAGTTCTATCATCAACTCCTCAACTTTTGCAGTCGATATGGGATCAAGACCCGAGCAAGGTTCGTCAAACAAAATAACTTCAGGATTTATTGCAAGCACCCTTGCGATACACAAACGTTGTTGTTGTCCTCCCGACATCTTCATCGCCGAAGCGTCAAGCCTGTCTTTTACCTCGTCCCAAAGAGAAGCGTCTTTTAGAACCCTTTCAACCATGTCATCTAAATCTGATTTTTTGGCGACAAGCCCTAAACGTTTGGGCGCATAAGTTATGTTGTCGTAAATACTCATAGGAAGAGGTATAGGCATGGCAAAAAGCATACCGACTCTTCTCCTTAAATTCTCAGCATCTATGTCAAAAATATCATCGCCGTCAAGATAAACATCGCCTTTTCTTGAATACATAACGTCAAAATCATTCATTCTGTTGACTGTTCTTAAAAAAGTAGTTTTGCCGCTGTTGGCAGGTCCTATAA